>NZ_JACAPT010000050.1:0-59849 GCF_013385565.1 Pseudomonas sp. E6002
GGCGGTGCGCGAAGCCGTGGTGTTGGCCCAGGAAGGGCTGAACGGCCAGCAACTGGTGGCTTACGTGATCCCGGCGCAAGGCGCCGAGGATGCAGGCGCCCTCAAGGCGCAGCTGAAAGCGGACCTGCCGGACTACATGGTGCCGACGCACCTGCTGTTCCTGAATGAATGGCCACTGACCGCCAACGGCAAGCTCGACCGCAAGGCCCTGCCGCAGCCGGACGCAAGCCAGGTACAGCACGAGTACGTGGCGCCGCAAAGCGCGCTGGAACAGCAAATCGCAACCGTCTGGCAAGACGTGCTGAAACTGGAGCGGGTTGGTCTCACCGACAACTTCTTCGAACTGGGTGGCGACTCGATTATCTCGATTCAAGTGGTCAGCCGCGCC
Organism: Pseudomonas sp. E6002; assembly: GCF_013385565.1. Classification (NCBI taxonomy): domain Bacteria; kingdom Pseudomonadati; phylum Pseudomonadota; class Gammaproteobacteria; order Pseudomonadales; family Pseudomonadaceae; genus Pseudomonas; species Pseudomonas sp. E6002. The sequence continues at coordinate 389 of NZ_JACAPT010000050.1, forward strand.
CGGCAGTCCGGCATCCGCTTTAGTCCAAAAGACCTGTTCCAGCACCAGACGGTGCAGGCATTGGCGACTGTCGCGCAGACCGGTGACCCGGTGCAGGTAATCGATCAGGCTGCGGTGCAGGGCCCGGCGTTGCTGCTGCCGATTCAACAGGCTTACTTTGCCGACGCCATCCCGCAGCGTCACCACTACAACCAGTCGGTGCTGCTGCAACCGGCCCGTGCGCTGCAAGCGGCGCTGGTGGAGCAAGCATTGCAGGCGCTGGTGCTGCATCACGATGCGTTGCGGGTGATGTTCAACGAAAGCGCCGAAGGCTGGAGTGCCAGCCATCGCGACGCATCGATGCGCAATGATCTGTTATGGGTGCGCCCGGTGGCCGATGCTGGCGCGCTGGAAGTGCTGGCCAATCAAGCCCAGCGCAGCCTGAACCTGCAAACCGGACCCTTGCTGCGCGCCGTGTTGGCGACCCTGGACGATGGCACCCAGCGGCTGTTGCTGGTGATCCATCACCTGGCGGTGGACGGTGTGTCGTGGCGGATTCTGTTCGACGACCTGCAAACGGCCTACAACCAATTGCTCGCCGGGCAAGCCTTGCAATTGCCGGCCAAGACCAGCTCGGTCAAGACGTTTGCCGAACAGTTGCAAGCGCATGCACGCAGCGCGCAATTGCAGCAGCAGTTGGCCTACTGGCAGGCGCAACTGCAAGGTGCGCCGGCTGACCTGCCGTGCCTCAACCCCGAGGCGAGCCCACAGAACGGCCAGGCCGTCACTGTTCATACGCGTCTGGACAAACACCTGACGCGGCAACTGCTGCAGGAAGCGCCAGCCGCCTATCGCACTCAGGTCAACGACCTGTTGCTGACCGCCCTGGCGCGGGTGGTCTGCCGTTGGACCGGGCATGCAAGTACCTTGATCCAGCTTGAAGGCCATGGTCGCGAAGAGTTGTTTGCCAACATCGACCTGACGCGCACCGTGGGGTGGTTCACCAGTATGTTCCCGGTCCAGTTGTCGCCGGCGGCGGCACTCGGGGACTCGGTCAAGTCGATCAAGCAAGGGTTGCGATCGATCCCGGACAAGGGGGTGGGTTTCGGCGCGCTGCGCTTCCTCGGTGACGAGGCCAGCCGGTCAGCCTTGCAAGCGCTGCCGGTGCCGCGCATTACCTTCAACTACCTGGGGCAGTTCGACGCCAGCTTCGATAAGGAACAGGGCGCGTTGTTCAGCCCGGCCAGCGAAAGCGCCGGTGAAGAGCAAAGCGCGATGGCGCCCCTGGGCAATTGGCTGAGCCTCAACGGGCGGGTATTTGATGGCGCACTGAGCCTGGGCTGGACGTTCAGCCACCAACAGTTCGAGCAGGCCACCATCCAGCAACTGGCCGACGATTATGCCGTGGAACTGGCTCTGTTGATCGGTCATTGCTGCGATCCTGCAAACCATGGCATGACGCCTTCCGACTTCCCGCTGGCCAGCTTTACCCAACCGCAGCTCGATAACCTGGGCCTCGCCGCCCGTTCGGTGGATGACATCTACCCGCTGGCGCCGATGCAGCAGGGCATGCTGTTCCACAGCTTGTACGAACACGGCAGCGGTCAGTACATCAATCAGATGTGCCTGGACATCGACGGTCTCGACCCACAGCGTTTCGAAGATGCCTGGCAGGCGGCGGTCGACGCCCATGACATTTTGCGCAGCAGTTTCATCTGGGAAGGCAGCGAGCAACCGGTGCAGGTGGTGCATAAACAGGTGCGCGTACCCTTCACCGCGCTGGATTGGAGCACACGCACGGATGCCCCGCAGGCCCTCGTCGAGTTGGCGTCCAGCGAGCGCGACCAGGGTTTCGACCTCGCCCTCGCGCCGCTGCTGCGGCTGGTGCTGGTCAAGACCGCTGAACAGCGTTATCACCTGATTTATACCCATCACCACATTCTGATGGACGGCTGGAGCAACTCGCAGCTGCTGGGCGAGGTGTTGCAACGTTACGATGGCCAGGTGCTGCCGCGCCCGGCGGGCCGCTATCGTGACTACATCGCCTGGCTGCAAGGGCGTGATGCCAAGGCCAGTGAAACGTTCTGGCGTGCGCAACTGCACGCGCTCGACGCGCCGACGCGCCTCGCCGAAAACCGTTTCGCCGCGCCGCAGCCGGCTGTCGAAACCAGCCATGCCAGCCTGTATCACTCACTGTCCCAACAGCAGACCCAGCGCCTGGGCGAATTCGCCCGCCAGCAAAAGGTCACCCTCAATACCGTGGTCCAGGCGGCCTGGTTGCTGCTCCTGCAACATTACACCGGGCATGACACGGTGGCCTTCGGCGCCACGGTGTCCGGACGCCCCGGCGAACTCAAAGGCGTCGAACAGCAGATAGGCCTGTTCATCAATACCTTGCCGGTGATTGCCAGCCCCCGGCCGGAACAATCGGTCACCAGCCTGCTGCAACAGCTTCAGGCCCGCAACGTTGCGTTGCGCGAGCATGAACACACGCCGCTGTTCGAGATTCAGCGCTGGGCCGGGCAGGGCGGTGAAGGCCTGTTCGACACGCTGCTGGTGTTCGAAAACTACCCGCTGGCCGAGGCCCTGCAAGCGCAGGCACCGTCAGGCCTGAGCTTCGGCACGGTGGGTAATCAGGAACAGACTAATTTCCCGTTGACCCTGGCCGTTAATCTCAATGAGACCCTGAGCCTGCACTTCACTTATGCCCATGCTGCGTTCCATACACATACAATCCAGCGCCTGGCTGAGCAGGTGGAGCACGTGCTCGCACAGATGGTGAGCCTGGCCGCCGACCGTAGCCTGGGCGATATCGACCTGGTTGGCGCGGCGACGCGCACCGTGCTGTTGCGCGACTGGAATGCCACGGCAGTGCCGGCCACCGACCCACGCCACGTTCATCAATGGTTCGAGTCCCAGGCTCGACGCACGCCTGATGCGCCGGCCCTGTTGGCCGATCAAGCGTCGCTGACCTATGCCCAGCTCAACCTGCGCGCCAATCGCCTGGCTCATGCGTTGATCGAGCGGGGTGTAGGCCCGGACGTGTTGGTGGGGCTGTGCATGCCGCGCAGCGTGCAGATGGTCGTCGGGCTACTGGCGATCCTCAAGGCCGGTGGTGCCTATGTACCGCTGGACCCCGCTTATCCCCAGGATCGCTTGATGTACATGGTCGAGGACAGCGGCATTGCCTTGCTGTTGACCGAAACCAGCGTACAGCCGTACTTCGCTGACGTGGCCGTGGACTGCCTGCTGCTGGACGCACTGCCCGAGCGGTTCGATGGCTACGGCGAGCATGAGCCTTCGGTAACCGTCGACAGCCAGAACCTCGCCTATGTGATCTATACCTCCGGTTCCACCGGGAAACCCAAAGGCGTGACGATTCGCCATGGCGCCCTGAGCAACCATATGGAATGGATGCAGGGTTGCCTGAAGCTGGATCACAGTGACCGTGTCCTGCAGAAGACCGCCATCAGTTTCGACGCCTCGGTGTGGGAGTTCTGGTTGCCACTGATGAGCGGCGCGCAACTGGTATTGGCCGCGCCGCAATTGAACCTGGACTTGACCACCTTGTGGGTCGAGGTGGAGCGTTGGGGGATCAGTGTGCTGCAAATGGCGCCATCGTTGCTGCAGGCGCTGTTGCCGCTGGCGACCCGTGAACACCTGGCCTCCTTGCGCCTGCTGCTGTGCGGCGGCGAAGCGCTGAGTGCGCACCTTTCCCGCCAGGTCCTGGGCCTCTTCGATGGCGAGCTGCGCAATCTTTATGGCCCCACGGAGGCCACGATTGATACCAGCAGCCATGCCGTGGCGGCCACTGTCGAAGACGACGGGCGAATCATCGCCATCGGTCGTCCGATCAACAACGTATGCACCTATGTGCTGGACGGCGCCTTGCAGCCTTGCGCCGTGGGGGCGATTGGCGAGTTGTACATCGGTGGTGAATCCCTGGCCCGTGGTTATCACCAGCGTCCAGGGCTGACCGCCGAGCGCTTCGTTCCCGATCCGTTTGGCGAGTCGGCCGCTGCACGCCTGTATCGCACCGGCGACCTGGTGCGCCACGCCGAAAATGGCGTAATCGAATACATCGGCCGGATTGACCATCAGGTGAAAATCCGTGGCCTGCGCATTGAGCTGGGTGAAATCGAAGCCCGCCTCCACGCTCAACCTGAAGTACGAGATGCGGTAGTGCTGGCTCGGGAAACGGCGACCGGCACGAGCCTGGTGGGTTGGCTTGTCAGCCAGGACAGCAGCCTGGATAGGGCGGCCGAGGCGCGCTTGAGTGAACAGCTCAAGGCGCGGCTGGCACAACAGATGCCGGACTTCATGGTGCCCACCCATCTGGTCTTCCTCGATCAACTGCCGCTTACACCCAACGGCAAACTCGACCGCAAGGCACTGCCCGCGCCGGATAACCGCGCGCTGCATTCGGCTTACCTGGCGCCGCAAAGCGATCTGGAATGCAAGGTCGCGGCCATCTGGCAAGGCGTGCTCAACGTTGAGCAGGTCGGTCTGGCGGATGATTTCTTCGAGCTGGGCGGGCATTCGCTGCTGGTGGTGAATGTGGTGTCGCGCCTGCAGCTCGAACTGGGCATGAAGTTAACGCCCCAATTGATATTCCAATTTCCGGTCCTCGGTGCGTTTGTCGCGCAACTGGAGCAGACCGGCACGTCAATGAGCACGTCAAAATTGAGCAAGCTTGAAGCGCTGCTTGATGAATTCGAGGAGGTTTGATGGACACCGCTGTCGCACAACGTATTGCCAGGCGCTTCATAACGCTGCCGCTGGAAAAACGCCGTCTTTACCTGCAGAAAATGCTCGAAGAGGACGTTTCCCCGGCGAACCTGCCGATTCCGCCTGTCAGTGCCGAGTTCGACACGTTGTCATTGTCCTTTGCCCAGGAGCGTCAATGGTTTTTGTGGCAGCTGGACCCGGAAAGCGCGGCTTATCACATGCCTACGGCCCTGCGCTTGCGCGGTCCATTGGACATTGCGGCGCTGCAACAGAGTTTCAGTGCGCTGGTCGCGCGCCATGAGAGCCTGCGTACCACCTTCGTGGTGCACGGCGAGCAAGTGGTGCAGCAAGTGCAGGAGGCTGCACCGGTAAGTCTGCAGGTGCAGCCTCTGGCCCAGGTGCCGGATGCGGCGCAACTGCGGCATTTGATCGAAGACGAGACGCGCCGGCTGTTCGACTTGCAGCAGGGGCCCTTGTTGCGTACGTGCCTGTTGCAACTGGGCGCGGATGACCATGTGCTGATTGTCACCTTGCACCACATCGTTTCCGATGGCTGGTCGATGCAGGTAATGGTCGAGGAGTTGGTCAAGGGTTACGCCGCGTTCAGTCGAGGGTTGAGCCTGGAACTGCCAGCGTTGCCGATTCAATACAGCGACTACGCCATCTGGCAGCGGCACTGGATGGAGGCCGGCGAGCGGGAGCGGCAGTTGCAATACTGGACCGCGCAACTGGGCGGCGAGCAGCCGGTGCTTGAGCTCCCGACTGACGTTGCGCGCCCGGCCGTGATGAGCTATCGCGGTGCCCGGCTGGAGTTGGATATCGACACCGCGCTGGCCTGCGGCCTCAAGCAGATGGCCCAGCGCGAAGGGGTCAGTCTGTTCATGATCCTGCTGGCCTCCTACCAGGCCTTGCTGCATCGCTACAGCGGGCAGAACGACATTCGGGTTGGCGTGCCGACCGCGAACCGTAACCGGGTGGAGACCGAGGGGTTGATCGGCTTTTTCGTCAACACCCAAGTGCTCAAGAGTGAGGTCGACAGCCAGGGCTCCTTCAGTGCCTTGCTGCAACAGGTCAAGCAGACTGCGCTGGATGCCCAGGCGCATCAGGACCTGCCGTTCGAGCAACTGGTGGAAGCCTTGCAGCCGCAACGCAACCTGAGCCACAGCCCGCTGTTTCAAGTGATGTTCAACCACCAGACCCAAGGCCCGGCGGGCGAGGGGCCGGCCGGTGAATTGAAGGTCGAGGGGCTGCGCTGGGATACCCATAGTGCACAGTTCGACTTGACCCTGGAAACCATGGAGCGCCCCGATGGGCTGTCTGCGGCGCTGATCTATGCCACGGATCTGTTCGGTGCAGACACGGTTGCGCGGATGGCCGGGCACTGGCAAAACCTGCTGCAGGCAATCATCGCGAACCCGGCACAAAGCATCGGTGAGCTGCCGTTGCTTGACGCTGAACAGCGCCAAGCGCAGCTCGACGATTGCGTCCGCACGTCGGTAGCCACCCCGCAGGCGGGTTATGTTCATCGATTGTTCGAGGCACAGGTGGCCCGCTCGCCGGAGACGCAGGCGCTGGTCATCAATGGCCAGCGCTTGAGCTACGGGCAACTCAATACCCGGGCCAATCAGTTGGCGGTGGAGCTGCAACGTCACGGGGTGGGCGCGGGTGTGCTGGTGGGCATTGCCGTCGAACGCAGCCCGCACATGCTGATCGGGTTGTTGGCAATCCTCAAGGCCGGCGGCGCCTATCTGCCTCTCGATCCCGCGTTCCCGCAGGATCGCCTCGCCTACATGATTGAGGACAGTGGCATCGACCTGTTGCTGACCCAACATTCACTGCTCAGCCAGATCCCGGTGCCTGACACGGTCACTACGCTGGTGCTGGATCAACCAGGCAATTGGCTTGACGGCCATGCCGGTGACGATCTGCCAACCCGGCTGGATCCGGAGCACCTGGCTTATGTCATCTACACGTCCGGCTCCACCGGCCAGCCGAAAGGGGTGATGGTGCGACATGGCGCCCTGACCAACTTTGTCGCAAGCATGGCCAGGGTGCCGGGCATGACCGCCCAGGATCGGGCGTTGTCACTGACCACGTTCTCGTTTGATATTTTCGGCCTGGAAATCTACGTACCGCTGATGGTCGGCGCGTGCATCGTGCTGACCGGCCAGGAGGTGGCGCAGGACCCGTACGCCGTGCTGGCCCTGATCGACGCCGAACAGGTCAACGTGGTGCAGGCGACTCCCTCGACCTGGCGCATGTTGCTCGACAATGAACAGGCCCACGTGCTCCAGGGGTGCACGTGCCTGTGCGGCGGCGAGGCGTTGCCCCAGGAACTGGCGGTGCGCATGCTTGGCCTTGGCGGTGAAGTCTGGAATCTCTATGGCCCGACGGAAACCACGGTCTGGTCGGCGTTGCACCGGCTGCGTCCGCAGGCTGCGCAACCTTGGCTGGGCGGGCCAATCGACAACACATCGCTGTACATCGTCGGTGCAGACCTGATGCCGGTGCCCTATGGTGTTGCCGGCGAATTGCTGATCGGCGGGGACGGCCTGGCGCGGGGTTACTTCCAGCGCCCGGGATTGACCGCCGAACGTTTTGTTCCCCATCCGTTTTCCAGCACCGGCGAGCGGCTTTACCGCACCGGCGACCTCGCACGTCAGCGCCCGGACGGTATCCTCGAATACCTGGGGCGGATCGACCATCAGGTGAAAATTCGCGGTTTCCGCATCGAGCTCGGGGAAATCGAAGCGCGCCTGCTGGAGCAGGACGCTGTACGTGAAGCCGCGGTACTGGCCCAGGATGCCCCGGGCGGCCAGGCGTTGGTGGCGTATGTGGTCCCCGCCGCCGAATGGCAGGGCCTGGATGCCGACGGCCAGGGTCGCCTGCGCGACAGCCTGAACGCCCGGCTCAAGGCCAACTTGCCCGACTACATGGTGCCGGCGCATATGGTGCTGTTGCCAAGGTTCCCGCTGACCCCCAATGGCAAGCTGGACCGCAGGCAACTGCCCAAGCCCGATGCCAGCCAATGGCAGAAAACCTACGTGGCTGCGCAGACACCGGTGCAGCAAGCGGTGGCGGCGATCTGGGCCGAGGTGCTCAACGTGCCGCGGGTTGGCCTGAGTGACAACTTTTTCGAGCTGGGCGGCCATTCGCTGCTGGCGACCCAAATGGTTTCGCGGATTCGCCAGCAACTGCAAGTCCAGGTGCCTTTGCGCCTGCTGTTCGCCCATAACACCCTGCAAGCATTTGTCGAGGCGATGGCCCCGGCATCGTTGACTCCTGAACAGGCCATCCCGCGCGTTGCACGCGACCAGCCGCTTGCCCTGTCATATGCCCAGCAACGGCAATGGTTTTTGTGGCAATTGGAGCCCACCAGCAGCGCCTACCATATTCCCGCGGCCCTGCGTTTGCGCGGACACCTTGATCTGGCGTCCTTGCAACAGTGTTTTGACGCCCTGGTGGCGCGTCATGAGAGCTTGCGTACCCGGTTTGTGCTGGAGAACGAGCGTCCCGTACAACGGGTCGACGCGCCGGCACCGGTGGCGATTGCGCTTGAGTCGGCGGCTGCCGGGCTGGATGACCCTGGCCTGCGCGGCTTGATTGAAACTGAAACCCGCCAACTCTTTGATCTGCAGCGTGGGCCGTTGCTGCGGGTCAAGCTGTTGCAACTGGGCGCTGAAGATCACGTGCTGATCCTGACCCAGCACCACATCGTGTCGGATGCCTGGTCGATGCGGGTCATGATCGATGAGCTGATGCAGTTATACCGCGGCTTCAGTCAAGGCCAACCGGCGGCGTTGGCGGCACTGCCGATCCAGTATGCCGATTACGCACAGTGGCAGCGTCAGTGGCTGGCGGCGGGTGAGCAGCAACGGCAGCTCAGCTACTGGACAGAACAGTTGGGCGGCGAGCAACCGGTCCTTGAACTGCCAACCGACCATCCACGTCCGGTTCAGCAAAGCTATCGTGGGGCCCGGCTGCCGATCACCCTCGAGCCGTCCCTGGCCGAGAGTCTCAAGCGCCTGGCGCAGCAGCAAAACACCACACTGTTCATGCTGCTGCTGGCCGGCTTCCAGACCTTGTTGCACCGCTACAGCGGGCAGCAGGATATTCGTGTCGGGGTACCGATTGCCAACCGCAATCGCCTGGAAACCGAAGGGATGCTGGGTTTCTTCGTCAACACCCAGGTACTCCGGGCCGACATTGAGGGGCACCTGCGCTTTGACCAATTGCTTCATCAGGTCAAGCAGCGGGTACTGGGAGCACAGGCCCATCAGGACCTGCCGTTCGAGCAACTGGTGGAGCTGCTTGCACCTGCACGCAACCTGAGCCATACGCCATTGTTCCAGGCCATGTTCAACCATGCCAGTGATGCTCGTCGCGAGGCGATTGAACTGCCGGGGTTGAGCCTGGAGCAATTGACCTGGGATTCGGGCAGCGTGCAGTTCGACCTCTCCCTGGATACGTTCGAGTACAGCGAAGGCATCAGTGCCGCACTGTCCTATGCCTCTGACTTGTTTGAGCCAGCCACCGTCGCACGCCTGGGCGAACACTGGCTGAACCTGCTGCGCGCGATTGTGGCCAACCCCACCCAGCGCATCGCCGAATTACCGATGCTCGATGCGGTGCAGCGCCGGATGATGGTTGAGGACTGGAACCGCACGTTCGCCCATTACCCGAACAACCAGCCGGTGCACCACTTGATCGAAGCCCAGGTGGAGCGGGCCCCGCATGCCGTGGCGTTGGTGTTCGAGGGGCAGTCGCTGACCTATGCCCAGCTCAACGCGCGGGCCAACCGATTGGCTCATGCCTTGATCGCGCGTGGCGTAGGCCCCGATGTGCTGGTGGGCATTGCACTGCACCGCAGCCTGGAAATGGTGGTGGGCCTGTTGGCGATCCTGAAGGCCGGCGGCGCTTATGTACCGCTGGACCCGGAATACCCGCCGGAACGCCTGTCCTACATGATCGACGACAGCGGCATCGAATGGTTGCTGACCCAGCAAGCGCTGGTCGCAACCTTGCCGCTGCCGGAACGGGTGCGCACGCTGATACTCGATGGTGACGATGCCTGGCTGGCCGGTGAGGCGCAAGGCAACCCCGAGTCGCGGGCCGTCGCGCAAAACCTCGCCTATGTGATTTACACCTCCGGATCCACTGGCAAACCCAAAGGGGCTGGCAACAGCCACGGTGCCCTGACCAACCGGTTGTGCTGGATGCAACAGGCCTACGGGTTGCACGCCGACGACCGCGTGCTGCAAAAAACGCCGTTCAGCTTCGATGTGTCCGTCTGGGAGTTTTTCTGGCCGCTTATGACCGGCGTCCGCTTGGTCGTGGCGTCGCCAGGGGATCATCGCGATCCACAGAAGCTGGTCCAATTGATCGAGCGCGAAGGCATTACTACCCTGCATTTCGTCCCGTCGATGCTGCAAGCGTTCGTGCTGGATGCCAATGTCAGCCGCTGCACCAGCCTCACCCGTATCGTTTGCAGTGGCGAAGCGTTGCCGATCGATGCGCAGCAGCAGGTCTTCGCCAAGCTGCCGGGCGCGGGGCTGTTCAATCTCTACGGCCCTACCGAAGCCGCAATTGATGTCACCCACTGGACCTGTCGTGACGAGGGCCGTGACGCCGTGCCCATCGGCGAGCCGATTGCGAACTTGATGACCTACATTCTCGACGCCGAGCTCAACCCGGTGCCCTGCGGCGTCAACGGCGAACTGTACCTCAGCGGCCAGGGACTGGCGCGTGGGTATCACCGTCGCCCGGAGCTGACGGCCGAACGATTCGTGGCAAGCCCGTTTGTCGCGGGTGAACGGCTGTACCGCACGGGCGACTTGGCCCGTTACCGCGTTGACGGGGTGATTGATTACATTGGCCGTATCGACCATCAGGTGAAAATCCGCGGCTTTCGTATCGAGCTGGGTGAAATCGAGGCCCGTCTGCTGGAGCACGGGGCCGTGCGCGAAGCCGTGGTGGTGGCGCAGGACAGCCGCAACGGCAAAGCCCTGAGTGGCTACGTCGTTACCCAGCCTGGCGCCGCCAGCGACTGGCCGGCACTGCGCGAGGCGCTGACTGCGCATCTGCGCCAGACCCTGCCGGAACACATGGTGCCGACGCACCTGACGCCGCTGGAAAAAATGCCCCTGAGCCCCAACGGCAAACTCGACCGCAAGGCTCTCCCGGTGCCAGACATGGCTGAGGTACAGCAGGACTTCGTGGCTCCCGCCAATGCAGTCGAAAGTGCCCTGGTCGAGATCTGGCAAGCCGTGCTCGGCGTGGCCCGGGTGGGCACTGCCGATAACTTCTTCGCCTTGGGCGGTGACTCGATCAATTCGATTCAAGTGGTCAGCCGTGCACGTCAGCAGGGAATCGGCCTGGCCCCCAAGGACCTGTTCCTGCACCAGAACATCCAGGCGCTGGCCCGGGCTGCGAGCGCCGATCAAGCCGCAACGATCGATCAGGGGCCGGTCAGCGGTGACAGCCATCTGGTTCCGATGCAGCACTGGTTCTTCGCCAATGACATGGCGCACCGTGACCACTGGAACCAGTCGCTGATGCTGACCCCGCGCGAGCCATTGGACGGCGCATGTCTGCAGCAGGCCCTTGAGCACGTGGTGGCCCATCATGACGCCTTGCGCTTGCGCTTCGTGCAATCGGGCGATGGTACCTGGCAGGCCAGCCATGAGGCCGTCGGCGCACAACCGGTAGGCCTCTGGCAGCGCCAGGCAGAGAACGCCGATGAGATCATCGCCATTGCCAACCAGGCGCAACGCAGCCTCGACCTGCAACACGGCCCGCTGTTGCGTTGCAGCCTGATCGCAGTGCAGGACGGCAGTTCGCGCCTGCATCTGGCGATTCACCATCTGGTGATGGACGGTGTGTCGTGGCGCGTGCTGCTGGAAGACTTGCAAACGGCCTACCGGCAACTGGCGGTAAACCAGCCTGTGGTGTTGCCACCCAAGTCCACCGCGTTCAAGGCGTGGGCCGAGCAGTTGCAGGGCTACGCCCACAGCGAAGGGCTGGCTCGGGAGTTGAGTTACTGGACCGGGCAACAGGCCCATGCGTTGCCGGAACTGCCACGGGCGCGGCCTGAGGGCAGCCAGGCTTCGGTGCATGGCCATTCGGTCAACACGCGTCTGGATACAGAACAGACTCGGCGCCTGCTCAAGCAGGCACCGTCGGCCTATCGCACCCAGGTCAACGACCTTTTGCTCAGTGCCCTGGCGCAGGTGATTTGCCAGTGGACTGCGCAACCTGCGTGCCTGGTGCAACTGGAAGGCCATGGCCGTGAGGAACTGTTCGGCGACGTCGACCTGAGCCGCACGTTGGGCTGGTTCACCAGCCTGTTCCCGGTGGTATTGACCCCATCGGTGCACGCGGCAGACACCATCAAGGGCATCAAGGAACAGCTGCGCGCGGTGCCGAACAAGGGCCTGGGTTATGGCGTGCTGCGTTACCTCGGTGCAGAGGATGTCCGCTCGCGTCTGGCGAAACTCGCGCAGGCCCGGATTACCTTCAACTACCTCGGCCAGTTCGACCAGAGCTTTGATGAGCAGGCGTTATTCGCGCCGAGCGAGGAGGGCAGCGGGGCTGGGCACGCTGATGACGTGGCGCTGGGCAACTGGCTGACCATCGATGGCCGGGTGTACAACGGCCAGTTGTCCCTGGACTGGACCTTCAGCCGCGACGTTTTTGATGAGGCCACCGTCCAGCAATTGGCCGATGCCTACGGCGTCGCGTTGCAGGCACTGATAGAGCATTGCTGCGGCGAAGAGCATCAGGGCCTGACGCCGTCTGACTTCCCGCTGGCCCGTTTGACCCAGGCGCACCTTGACGGCTTGCCGGTGCCCGTGGCGCAGGTGCAAGACGTCTATGCGTTGTCACCGATGCAAGAAGGCATGCTGTTCCACACCCTGGCCGACGACAGCAGCGGTTTGTACATCAACCAGATCAGCCTGCCGGTACACGGGCTGGATACCGAACGCTTCGCCGCAGCCTGGCAATCGGTGATTGAGCGTGAGGACATTCTGCGGACCAGCTTTCACTGGCAGGATGGCTTGAGCGCCCCGGTGCAAATTGTCCACCGCCAGGCCGAATTGCCGCTGCTGATCGAAGACTGGCGCGGCCGGGACATCAGCGAACAGGCGATCAGCGCGCGCGCAACGGCTGATTACCTGCAAGGGTTCGATCTGGCCCGTGCGCCGTTGCAGCGTGTGCTGTTGCTGCGGCTTGAGGACGACCGCTACCAGATGATCTGGACCTGCCATCACATCCTGATGGACGGCTGGAGCAGTTCGCGACTGTTTGGCGAGGTAATGCAGTTTTATGCCCAGGGCCACGTGCCGACACGCAACGGTCGTTACCGCGAGTTCATCGAATGGCTGCAACGCCAGGATCAACGGGCGCTGGAGGGCTTCTGGAGAAGCCGTCTTGCAACGCTGGAGCAGGCCACTTCGCTGAACCAGGCGATGTTCCCGCGGCATGTCGAGGATTTGCCCGGGCACCAAGCGCTTTACTCACGTTGGGATGCGGTGCAAACCGCACGCCTGCAACAGGCTTGCCGCGCCTTGCAAATCACCCCCAACACGCTGATCCAGGGCGCGTGGCTGTTGTTGCTGCAACGCTTTACCGGGCAGAACACTGTGGTGTTCGGTGCCACCGTGGCTGGCCGTCCTGCGGGGTTGGCCAATGCCGACAACATCCTGGGGCTGTTCATCAATACGCTACCGGTGATCCAGACCCTGGAACCCGCGCAGCCGCTGGATCAGTGGCTGCAAGCGTTGCAGGCCTGCAACATGGACATCCGTGAGTACGCACACGCGCCGCTGGCGGATATCCAGCGCTGGTCGGGGCTGGGCGGGCAAGGGCTGTTCGACAGCATCATCGTGTTTGAAAACTACCCGATCGATGAGCGCCTGGGTGAGCAACAGGACACCGGCCTGAGTTTCGGCGAGTCGCGTAACCATGACGTGACCAACTTTGCGATGGACCTGGCGGTCAATCTCGGCGAACAGTTGTCGATCGAATATCTGTTCCTGCGCAATGCCTTCAGTGTCGAGGCGGTAGAGCAGATTCGCCGCTGCATGGAAGACACCCTTGAGGCCATGATCGTTGCGCCGACGGCGCGACTGGGCAACCTTCAGCGCCTTGGGGCCGAGCAGTGGCAAGCCTTTGAGCAGTGGAGTGCGGCGCCGAATGCCAGCTATCACGCGCAGCTCTTGCCGGAACTGATCGCACGCCATGCCCATTCGCGTGGCGAGGCGACGGCACTGGTGTGCGGGAGCGATTCGCTGAGCTACGGTGAGCTGGAACGTCGAGCCAATGGCCTGGCCCATCGCTTGATCGAGCTGGGGGCCGGGCCGGAAGTGGTGGTCGGGGTGGCCCTGGAGCGCTCCGTCGAGATGATCGTGGCGTTACTGGCGGTGATGAAAAGCGGCGCGGCTTATGTGCCGTTGGACATCGACTATCCGCCCGAACGCCTGGCGTTCATGATGCAAGACTCGGCGATGGCGCTGTTGCTGACCCATAGCCAGGTGCAGGCGCGCCTCCCGGCGGTGGAAGGCCTGGCGCAACTGGCCATCGACACGTTTGACCGCGCCGGCTACAGCGACACGCCGCCCGCCAGCAGTTTGCTGGGCGCCAATCTGGCCTACTTGATTTATACCTCGGGCTCCACCGGTCGGCCGAAAGGCGTGGCAGTGGCGCATGGGCCGATGAGCATGCATTGCCAGGCCATTGCCGGGCTGTATGACATGGATGAGCGCACCCGCGAGCTGCATTTCATGTCGTTTGCCTTCGACGGCGCTCATGAGCGCTGGCTCAGTACGCTATTGAGCGGGGGCACGCTGGTGATCCGCGATGCCAGCCTGTGGACACCGGAGCAGACCTTCGACGCCTTGCATCAACACGGCATCACGATTGCCTGTTTCCCGCCGGCCTACCTCAAGCAGTTGGCCGAGTACGCGGCCCATAGCCAACAGGAACCACCCGCGGTACGGGTGTATTGCTTCGGTGGCGATGCGGTGCCGGACCAGACCTTCGAACAAGTGAAAGCGGCACTGCGTCCACAGTTCTTTACCAACGGCTATGGCCCCACCGAAACCGTGGTCACGCCGATGCTCTGGAAGGTCCCGGTCGACACCCGGTGCGAGGCCGCCTATGCGCCGATCGGGCGTGCTGTCGGCGAGCGCGCGCTGTACGTGCTGGACGAAGACCTCAACCCGCTGCCGCCGGGGATTGCCGGTGAGCTCTACATCAGTGGCCAGGGCATTGCCCGCGGCTATTACCGTCGTCCGGACCTGAGTGCCGAGCGCTTTGTGCCGGACCCGTTCGGGTCGCCGGGCGATCGTCTCTACCGCAGCGGCGACCTGGTACGCCAGCGTGTTGATGGTGTGCTTGATTACGTCGGGCGTATTGACCACCAGATCAAGGTCCGGGGCTTTCGCATTGAACTGGGGGAAATCGAGGCGAGCCTGCGGCAACTGGACGATGTCAGTGACGCGTTGGTGATCGCCCGTGACAGTGCGTCGGGCAAGCAACTGATCGGTTATGTGGTGACGCCCGATGGCATGGCCATCGGTGATCGCCTCAAGGCGGACTTGCGCGCGCAATTGCCGGATTACATGGTGCCCACCCAGGTCATCTGCATGGCGGCGCTGCCTGTCACGCCCAACGGCAAGCTGGATCGCCAGGCCTTGCCGGAGCCTGAATTCAAGGGCGGCGAGTATGTTCCCGGCCGTACTCGTGACGAGCAACTGCTGGCACAGGTCTGGGCTGATGTGTTGCAAGTGGAGCGCGTGGGCATCACCGACAACTTCTTCGAGTTGGGCGGTGACTCGATCCTCAGCCTGCAAGTCGTCTCGCGGGTACGCAACCACCCTGAACTGAAGATGGACCTCAAGCTGCGGGACCTGATGCGCGGGCAGACCATCGAGGCGATTTTCGAGCAGCGTTCAAGCACCGTCGCCACGCTGATCGAGGATGTTTCGCAGGTGGCCGCCGAGGGCCAGTTCAACCTGATTCCGATCCAGCAGTGGCTGTTCGACCAGCGTATGAGCGAGCCGCACCATTACAACCAGGCATTGATGCTGCGTGCACGCCAGGCGCTGAATCTGCCGGCGCTGGAGCTGGCATTGCGCTGCATGTTGAAGCAGCACGACGCCCTGCGCCTGCGCTTTCGTGAGGTGGGCGCACGCTATTACCAGCATTACCAGCCGCTGGAGGACATGCAGGCGCAATGGGCCACTGAGCCCTTGTTATGGCAACACACCGTGACCGATGAAGCGGAGCTTGAGCTGTACGCCGAACAGGTACAGCGCAGCCTGGACCTGCAAGACGGGCCGGTGTGGCGTACCGCTCATGTGACGTTGGGCGATGGCCAGGTGCGGGTATTGATGGTGATCCATCATTTGGTGATCGACACCGTTTCCTGGCGTTTGCTGCTGCAGGATTTGCAGGTCGCTTATGAGGCTTACCGCAATGGCCAGGCGCCGGCCCTGCCGATTCGTACCAGCAGCTACCGGGCCTGGGCCGAGGGTCTGCAAGCGTACGCGGCGAATTATCCGGCGCAGGAGCAAGCCTGGTGGCTTGAGCAGATCGACCAGCCGGGCAGTGAGCTACCGTGCGATAACCCGCGTGGCAAGAACCAGGTGCAGTACCAGTCGGTCGCGCTGATGGGCCTGTCGCAGGAACATACCCAGCAGTTGCTCAAGCAAGTGCCTGCGGTCTACCAGACGCAGATCAACGATGTGTTGCTCGCCGCGCTGAGCCGGGTGTTGTGCCGCTGGAGCGGGCAGCCTTCGGTATTGATCCAGCTCGAAGGCCATGGCCGCGAAGACCTGGTCAAGGACATCGACCTGAGCCGCAGCCTGGGCTGGTTCACCAGCATGTTCCCGGTGCGCCTGGCACCCGGTGCCGGGGCTGATATCGGGAGCTCGGTGCGTGCGGTGCAGCGGCAATTGGCGGCCGTACCGAACAAGGGCCTGGGCTACGGCATCCTGCGTCACATGAGCGGTGTGTCGATGGCCGATACCTTGCGCCTGGCACCCCAGGCGCGTGTCACCTTCAACTACCTGGGGCAGTTCGACCAGAGCTTCGATGACAAGGCGATGCTGGTGCCGGCTCAGGAGAGCTATGGCAGTTGCTACAGCCCGCAGGCGGCCCTGGGCAATTGGCTGGAAGTGGTGGGGCAGGTGTATGACGGACGCCTGGCGATGCGCTGTATTTTCAGCACGCGCCGCTACCGTGCCGAAACCGTCGAACAGTTGATGCGAGAGTACCAGGCCGAACTGGAGGCGCTGATCGAGCATTGCGTGGCACAAGCGGCTTAAGGATTGAGGCCGATCCATCGTTATACAAAGAGGGGCCCTTGTGGCTCCTCTTTCGTCTGTGGCTTTTTCATAAGGAAACCTGCGATGTCCTTGCATCCGGAACTCAATGCCTTCCTCGACCTGGCGCAAGAAAGCCAGGCGGACGGTCCTGGGCCGTTTCACCTGTCAACGCCCGCCCAGGCTCGTGAGGCGTTCGAGCGCACCACCGCGCAACTGCGCTGGCAGGCGCCTGCGCAGGTGCGCTGCAGCCCCATCGAATTCACGGCACGCGATGGCGCGACGCTGGCGTTGCGTGTGTACCGTCCCGCTGACGTTTCGGCGCAGAGCCTGCCGGTGCTGGTGTACTTCCATGGCGGTGGCTACGTGGTCGGCAGCCTGGAATCCCATGACGGGGTGTGCCGCGAATTCTGCGCCAGAACTCCGTGTGCGGTGGTTTCAGTGGGTTATCGACTGGCGCCGGAGCACAGGTTCCCGACGCCGCTGAACGATGGCGCCGATGCCATGGCCTGGCTGGCCGATAACGCTGCAGCCGAAGGCCTGGACCTCACCCGCGTGGCTTTCGGTGGCGACAGTGTGGGGGCCACGCTGGCGACGGTGCTGGCGTTGCAGTCGGTGCTCGAGCCCGCGACGCTGGCAATTAAACCCTGCTGGCAACTGCTGTGCTATCCGGTGACGGACGCTTCCACCCATAGCCCGTCGAGCGAGCTGTTCGGCGAGGGCTATCTGCTGGAGACCGAGACACTGGAATGGTTCTACCGGCATTACGCCCGGGAGGCGGCGGATCGTCTTGACTGGCGCTTCTCGCCGTTACTGGCGCCGGGGTACCCGGGCATGCCACCGGCGCTGATTGCGTTGGCCGGTCATGACCCGCTGCTGGATGAAGGGCGTGCCTATGCCCGACGGTTGCAGGAGCAGGGGGTGGCGGTGGAAGTGATCGAGTACACCGGGTTGATTCACGATTTCCTGCGCCTGCAGAGCGTGGTGCCGGATATCGACGAGGTGTACGGTCAATTGACCCAGGCATTGCGAGCCGCGCTGGCAGCTTGAGAACAGGCACAAAAAAACCGGGCCAGGCCCGGTTTTTTTGTGGGTGTCGGCTAGAAGTTGTACGTCACGTCAACCGAGGCGACGCGTTCCTGGCCGTAGTAGCAGCCGAACGAGTAGTTGCAGTGGGACACGTACTCGCGGTTGAACACGTTCTGCACGTTCAGGCTGGTCTCCACGCCACGCAGGCTTGGCGATACCTTGCTCAGGTCGTAGCTGACGGTGGTGTCATAGACCACAAAGCCCGGGACCTCGAACGAGTTGGCGGCATCACCGGGTTTGGGGCCGGTGTAGCGGGCGCCGGCACCGAAGGTCAGGCCATTGAGCACCGCCTGGGTGAAGTGGTAGTCAACCCACAGCGATGCCGAAACCGGAGCCTGTTGCTCGGTGCGGTTACCGGTGTTGCCGTAGTTGTTCTTGATGTAGAACGCGTCGAGGTAGGACGCAGCAGCCAGTACGTCGACGTTGGCAATCGTCGATTTGACTTCCAGTTCAACACCGCGGGAGCGAACCTGGCCTTGCTGGACCGAGTACTGGGTGTACTCGTTATCCTGGCTCAACACGTTTTTCTGCTTGATCTGGTACACGGAAGCCGTGATCAGCGTCTTCTCGAACGGCTGGTACTTCACACCCACTTCGTACTGTTCGCCTTCGGTCGGCGCGAAGGCCTTGCCGCCACGTTCGGGCGCGGTAGTGCCAACGGTCGGCAGGAAGGATTCGGAGTAGCTGACGTACGGCGCCAGCCCGAAGTCGGTGACATAGGTCAGGCCGACACGGCCGGTGAACTTGTTGTCACGCTGTTCGGTGATGGAGTTTGCAATCAGGTCCTTGTTTTCAACTTCGGCCCAGTCCTGACGGCCACCAATGGTCAGGATCCACTTGTCCAGTTTGATCTGGTCCTGCAGGTAGACGCCGGTCTGGCGCACGGTGTTGTCCCACTTGGTGGTTTTTTCCGGGGTCACGCTGCTGGTGTCGTAGTTGTTGTTTTCGCCGTAGAGGTTGATCGGCAGTACGTTGTAGGCGTTGTAGCCGGTGTATTTGCGGTTGAAGTTGCGATAGTCCAGGCCGACCAGGGTGGTGTGCTCCAGCGCGCCGGTGTTGAATTTGTATTCCAGGTTGTTATCGATGGTGTAGGCGGTGTTGTGCTGGCGCCAGTCGAGTTTGACACGGTTGGCCCGGGTCTGGTCGACCGCACCGGTGACTGCATCGGTGACGAAGCTGCGCAGGTAGAAGCCTTTGTAGTCGTCGCGTACGTCGGTGTAGCGGGCGGTGGAGCGACCTTTCAGGTTTTCGCTGAAGCTGTGGGTCAAGTCGTAGCCCAGGATGAACTGGTCACGTTTGTAGTCGTTGTATTTCGAGTCGCCGGAGAAGAAGTTGCGGTCGATGCGTTTGCCGTTGGGGCCGCGCTCGAGAGAGCCGATCATTGGCAACGCCTGATAGTCTTCCAGGCCTCGGTCCCGCTGGATCTGCGCCAGTACGGTCAGGGATGTGTCGTCGTTCGGGGCCCAGGTCAGGCTGGGTGCCAGCAGCATGCGTTCGCTGTGGGTATGATCGACCTGCTGGTTGCCTTTCTTCGCGACGCCGACGATGCGATAGCTGAACTCTTTCTGATCGTCGAGCGGGCCGCTGGTGTCGAATGCGCCGTTGACCCGGTTGTAGCTGCCGGCACCGATCTTGACCTCGCTGCGTTGTTCGGTGGTCGGTCGCTTGGAGACCATGTTGATCAGGCCGCCCGGCTGGTTCTGGCCAAAGAGCACCGACGATGGGCCCTTGAGCACTTCGATGCGCTCCAGGGTATACGGATCGATTTGCGGGGCGCCGCCGAGGCTGCCGGCATAGGGCAAGTAAGCGCCGTCCAGGTACAGCTGGGTAGGGGCGAAGCCACGGCTGGTGATTTCGTCGGCGATCGCATTGCGGTCGGTGAAGCCGCCGGTGTTCAGGCCTGGCGTGTAGCGCAAGGCCTGGGTCAGGTTGAGTGCGCCCTGGGTTTCGATCTGTTTAGCGGTGACCACGTTGACGGTTTGCGGAATTTCCAGGAGGGGCGTATCGGTCTTGGTGCCGGTGGCGCTGCGGGTGGCAACGTAGCCGTCCACGGGGCCGTAGGCCGATTCAACAGCCTGGCCACTGATGGTGGTGGCACCCAGCTCCAGTGAATCACCCGTTGCCCGGGCACGTACGGTGACGGTGTTGGCTTGAACGGTGAACACAGCGCCGGTCCCCACCAGCATCTGCGACAACGCCTGTTCAGGCGACAACCGGCCGCTCACCGGCTGGCTGTGCTGGCCCTTTACATCATCGGCGCTGTACAGCACTTGCATGTTCGACTGGGTGCCCAGTGCCTGCAGGGCGCTTGCCAGCGATTGTGCCGGGATATTGAAGTTGATCTCCTGGGCCTGAACATGCGCACTGAACGGCAACGCCAGCGCCATGCTGAACGCGGTGGCGCTGAAGCCCGGCTGCAGCATACGGCGCATGAACAAGGCTTTGGTAAAACGTGGAATCCCCGCAATTGCTGACATTGTGCTCACTCTTACTGGTTTTAATGGTTGCGTAGTTGTTAGCGATTCTTAATTAGACGCACGAGGCCGAAAAAACCAGAATGAGAATCTAACTTATTCATGCCGGTTGCAGTTCGGTGGCTACTTTCCCGGCTTCCATGCGGACCAGTTGGTCGGCAATGTCGAAGTAACGATCGTCGTGGGAAATCACGATGATGGTTTTGCCCAGGCGCTTGAGATCCGGCAGCAGCTCGGTGTAGAAAATCCGCCGGAAGGTCGGGTCCTGGTCTGCGGCCCATTCGTCAAACACCAGCACCGGGCGTTCCTCCAGCCATGCATTGACCAGCGCCAGGCGCTTGCGCTGGCCGGTGGACAGGTCGGTGGTGGTGAACGAACCGTCACGCACGCTGACCTTGTGGCCGATTTCCAGGCGCTGCAGGTATTGGTTGGCATCTTCGGGAATATGGGTATCGCCCTGCACCACGTCGTCGAACAGGTAGTAGTCAGCGAAGATCGTGGTGAACAACTGGCGATAGTCGTCACGTGTCACTGCCGTCACGGGCTGCCCGTTGAGGCGGATTTCTCCCTGCTGCGGGGCGTACAGGCCTAGCAGCAGCTTGATCAGGGTGGTCTTGCCGCAACCGTTTTCGCCGACAATGAAGATGATGTCGCCTTGCTCGATCTTCAGGTTGACCGGGCCCAGGCGAAACGGTGCGCTGCCTTCGGTGGCGGGGAAACTGTAGGACACGTCCGTCAATTCCAGGCTGTGCACCGGCGTACTCTGGTTGCCTTGGTCGCTGAGCAGCAGGTGGGGTTCGGGCGAGGAAAACTGCTCCGACAGCGCGGCGATACGGCGGAATGCGATCTGCGCGCGGCTGACGATTGGCAGGGTGCCGATCAGATGCTCCAGCGGCCCTTTCATGTACAGCAGCACCAGCACAAAGCCGCTCATCACTGATTTGTCGGCACTCGGCCACAGTGATTGCAGGGCGAGTGCCAGCCCGATGACCACGAAAAACAGCATGGAGCCGAGGGTCTTGGCGACGACGAAAATATTCACCGAACGAATTTGTGTGTCGCAGATTTTGTCGGCGGTGCTTTCTATCCCCGACACAAACATGCGGTGCCTGCGCGGACGATGGATGCGCAACTCCTTGGCGCCCTCGGCGATGGAATTGTAGTGTTTCTGCAGTTCGTCTTCGGCGTCGCGGGCCTCCATGAAGCCTTTGATCCCCCGGCCCCGGGCGATGTACTGGACGACCGTGCCGATGATGATCGCGACCACCATGATCAAGAACATCGGCCATGACAGCATCGCCAGGTAACCCATGCAGCCAAGGGTGACGGTCAGCGAAATGGCCAGCGGGGCGAAGGCGAACGCGAAATCGCTGATGGTGTCGACGTCGTGGGTGAGCACCGGGATCAGGCGGTGGCTGCGGTAGCGCTCAATCTGTTCGATGGGCGCCGACAGGACTTTTTCCCCAAGCTCCTTGCGCAGCCGGGCGATGATCTTTTGCCCCACATAATTGGTGCCGATATCGGAAAAGATCGAACTGACCAGTGCCAGCAGGCAGAGGCCGGCAAAGGCGCCGACCACGGTGTTGGTCAGGCCGTTGTCGGCGTGCAGCACGGTATTGATGGTCGCCAGCAATACCGTGACGCTGAGGCCGCCGACCATGCCGAGCAGAATGGAGCCGACAACGATCAGCCGAAAGGGTTTGAGCAGGGTGAACAATTCATTGATCACCCCACGTGTTGGTTTGCTCATGGAGGTTCCCTGCTTGAAGATCGGCCGGGCCCGGCTTCGGTCGCGGGCTCGGCCTGGGTGGCATAGAGGGCGGTGGTGCGCCGCAATGCGTTGCATGACGGGTCACACACACCTGTAAAACGACTGGGGGGAGGGTTAATTTAGAGCGCTGGCTGCCTTACAGATCCCGCACGACGCGAAAGCCGATCCAGTCACCGCGGTTGTCCGGTACCAACGCATTGCGGTTGCCGGAGCGGGAGAACACGGGGGCTTCACCCCAGTCGTTGCCGCGGATGCGTCTGAACTGGCATTTACCGGTCAGCCAGGCGCTGCCGTCGCTTGGGGCGCCGACGTAATCGTCGTTGTAGCAATCGGCTGTCCACTCGTAGACGTTGCCGTGCATGTCGTACATGCCGAACGCGTTGGGCGGGTAGCTGCCCACCGGGGACGAGTAGCTGTAGCCATCCGCCGGGCCGTAGGTGTTGGCATGCTGGGCAATGCTGTAGCCCTTGCCCTCGTCGAACGGGAAGGGGAACGGGCCGGTGGAGCCGGCGCGGGCGGCGTATTCACGTTGGGCTTCACTGACCATCTGGTAGTGATGGCCGGTTTTCTTCGATAGCCAGGCGACGTAGTTCTGCACATCCTCGAAGTCCATGCACACGGCAGGTTGGCGCGGCCCCTGGGGGTAGCGTGGCTTGCTGGCGACGCACTCGCGGCCGGGTCGTTCATCACCATTGGCGATCTTGACCCCGGACTGGCGTACATAGCTGTCCCACTCGCCGGCGGTGACCTGGAAGCGGCTCATGGCGAAGGGCCTGGCAAAGGTGACCGGGTGCATCGGGCCTTCATCAGGCTCGCGGCCCACTTCGTCTTCCGGGGTGCCCATGGTGAACGTACCGGCGGGCAACACGACCATTTCCGGGCAGTCCTTGCAGTCCTTGAACACTTTACCGGGTGTCGGCGTGGCCGCCTGGGCCAGCCCCGGTAGCAGGGCACTGCACAGTGTTGTCAGAATCACTGCGGCCAGCGGTTTCAGGTGCGGGTGATGGTTCATGGGAGCATCTCGCTGAAATGGAAAAGAGGCGTCACAACCGTTGGCTCAGCAACGTCATGAAGCGCTGGATCTCGGCCGATGTGTTGAGCAGGCCCGGGGAAGTGCGAATCACCGGGCCGGCGTCCCGATATACCGAGTCGATCACTACCCGGTTTTTCATCATGTGGGCGGCCACGTCGCGGCTGTCCTGGCCGTTGACCCGGAAGAAGGTGAAGCCTGCCGACAACTCGCTGCTGCGGGGTGTCACCAGCTCTATCTTCGAGTGCGCCAGCAGTTGGGTCTTCAGTTCGTCGTTGAGCTGATGAATGCGTGCCTGTACCTGCGGCTTGCCCAACTGCAAGTGCAGTTTGAAGGCTTCATCCGCAGCCCAGCGATGTTCAAAGGCGTGGTAGCCGCCGGGTGTCATGGTGGTGGCGAAGTTGGTGTCTTCGGAGAAGGTCGGCACCATCGGTGTCACGTCGGTGTTCTGTTCCGAGCGGGCGCAAATGATCCCGGTGCCCCGCGGGCCGAACATCCACTTGTGGGTGCCGGCAATGAAAAAGTCGCAATGCATGTCCGGGAAGTCGAGGTTCTCGACGCCAAACCCATGCACACCATCGACCACGTAGAGGATGCGGTCCTTGTCGTCACGGTTGCGGTTGTGTTCATCCACCAGCTTGCCGATCGCGCCGATCGGCAGCTTGACGCCGCTGCCGGATTGCACCCAGGTCATGCCGAGCACACGGGTATTGGGGCGGATATTGCGCTCGATAGAACCGAGCACTTCATCGACGGACACCGAATGGGCGCTCTCGAACAATTTGATCTTGCGTACCTGGGTGCCTTCCTTGCGTACCCGGAAATCGAGGCTGTAGGCGGTGGCGTAATGTTCGTGAACAGTGGTGAGAATTTCCTGGTCGGGGCGTACCTGGATCCCGCCGTAAATCATCGCCAGGCCTTCGGAGGTGCTGCCGGTCAGGGCTATCTGGCCGGGCCTGGCATTCAGGTAGCGGCCGGCCCATTCGCGCACCTGGCCTTCACGCTTCCATGTCTCTTGCAGGTCCCAATCCATGGCCAGGCCGGGGTTGCGGTCGATCTGCGCGCGGTAGCGCTCGATGGCCTCACGCACCGGCTTGGGGTGCGAGGCCACCAGGAAATTCGAAAAGTGCAGGTAGTCCGGGTCCTGGGTAAACAGTTGGCGAAAGCCTGCCCAAGGGTCGCCAGGTGGTGCCGCATTGCCTGCCAGTGCCTGGGGGATGATGGCAGTGCCCAGCGGCAGGCTCGCGGCGAGAAGCCCGGCCTGCTTGAGAAACGTACGGCGGTCGGTCATGAATTCACTTCATTCATTGAGGGTGGTTCAGCGGTTGGCCAATGGCTTGGCAGCTTTTTGTACCTGGTCCCAGACCCGCAGGAAGTTGCCTCCCCAGAGCTTGGCGATATCGGCTTCGGAGTAGCCGCGCTGGATCAGTTCCGCAGTCACGTTGCGCACTTCGCCGACGTTCTCCCAGCCCTTGAGGCCGCCGCCGTCGTTGAAGTCCGAGGCGATGCCGACGTGGTCGATGCCAACCTTGCGCACGGTGTAATCGATGGCATCGCCCAAGTCCTTGAGGGTGGCCTTGGGTTCTTCTTCGAGGATGGCGTACAGCGCACTGGCGTATTGGCCAAACTTTTGTTCTGGCCAGGCCGAGATGATCGGGTCGCCGGGCATCAGGGCTACGGCCAGGTTGGGCAGTGGCGGCAGGTCGAAGCGCGCGCGCAACGCGTTGAGTTTGTCCTGGGTGGGCTGGCTGAGGGGGCGCAGGTAAGCTGGGAAGCCCACCACCTGAACGACACCGCCGCTGTTCTTGATCAGTTGCAGTTCCTTGTCGCTGAGGTTGCGCGGTATGTCCACCGACGCCCGTGGCGCCGAGTGGGAGGCCACCATCGGTGTGCGGCTCAGTTGCGCAACTTGCTCCAGGGCCTTGGTGGACATCTGCGAGACATCAATGATTACCCCCAGGTCGTTGAGGCGATGCACGGCTTGCTTGCCGATATCCGAGAGGCCGTCGAGGGCATCGGGTGAGTCATTGAAAAACGGCAGTGGGCGTGACGAGTCCGACCAGGCGTTGTTGCCGATGTAGCTGAAGCCGAACATGCGCATGCCGCGCGCGGTCCACAGGTTCAACTGATTAAGGTCATCACCCAGCGGGTAGGCGTTGAGCATGCTGATAAAGATCGCAAACTTGCCTTCGCCATGCAGACGCCGGAAATCATCCGGGGTGTAGGCAATGCCCACTTGGTTGGGGAAGTCGCGAACCATGCCGGAGATGATCTTGTAGCGAGTCTCCTGCTGGTGGCGGGCTTCTTCGACAAAACCCGCAGTGGGCTTGTGGGGCGCATTGGGGCCGTTCCACATTTCCGGCCAGCCGAAAATCGTCAGGGCTGCACCCGACAGGCGCCCCCGGTTGGCCTTGGCCAGGTCGAACTGGCCGCTGCCGTCCTTGTCGGCTTCGTTGCCGGTGGTACCAAAGTTGAGCGGCACGGTGATGTGACTGTCGAACGACAGCAGGCGGTCCTGCATCTCATTGGCCTGCTTGATTACCGCCAACGGGTACCCGGCATTGCCCCTGAACCAATGGTCCCAAGCCAGGAACCCGGCCCCGGCGCCAATGGCCAGGACCAGCGGCAGGCCGAAGTACAACGCCTTTTTCGAACGTGGTTTTGTCATTGCCATCTCAGTCAGTTGAGGCCTTTGCTATCTGGGATGAACGAGCGATGGGCGGGAAAATTTAAGCCTGGGAGGCGCGGTGCTAAATTTCCCCTGTCAGCGAACGTTCTAGCTTGGATAAAGCCTGCTTGATGGCTGACACAGGTAAAGCAATGACGATTTCTCGACGAGGGTTCATCGCCGGCCTGGCACTGACTGGCGCTGCAGTGCCTGCGGCCTTTTATGCCCATCGCGAGCTGACGCGTGAAGAGTTTCCGATTACCCCGGGCGAAGCCACGGTGGATCTGGCAGACACCGCCGGCCAGCATTTGGCGGACAGCCTGCGTGGCGTTTGGCATGTGCAGTTGGCAGGCCGCGATGCCGGCCTGAAAGGCCTGCCCCTGGAGGGCCTGGAATTGCTCCTCGACGTTGCCCCGCGTGGGCGTGGCCTGCGGGGCTACCTCGACACTGGCGAACAACTGCGTGCCGACGGCGAGCCGCGCTATCGTGTGTTGGGTGACCTGACTCCCGGCGACGGGGCGCATCTGTACTGGCGCCTGATCGACCGCGATGCCGTGGATGGGGCTCCGGCCTACGAGTTCACAATGACCCTTGATGAAGTCTGGGCCGAATTCGGTAACGCCGGCAGCGGCACCCTGAGTGGGCAGATCCTCAGCCTGGACCGCCCATTGGCCCTGCTCGAACGGGACAATCATTTTGTCGCCACCAAGCGGCTGTTTCCCGAGGCGCGTGAGCGCATCGGTCTCAACCCGGTTCTATTGGCCTGGTTGATTGCTCCCGAACATCGCCTGTTTCACCAGCTCTGGCACGCTTCCCGTGACCAGTGGCACAAACTCTCCGAAGACAAGCGTAATGCCTTGCGGGGGATCGGCTGGCAGCCTGGTCCGCGTGACCGGGAGCGCGATGCACGGGGGCCGCGCAAGGATCGCAACGGTTCGGGCATCGACTTCTTTTTCATGCATCGGCACATGCTGGGCGCCGCACGTTCGATGCAGGACTTGCCATCGTGGACGTACTTCCCTCAGCCACAGCCGGGGCTGGAGCGTGATCGCCAGGGGTTTGTGCGTTATTTCGACAATCATGACGGTTTCGCGTTGCCGCCTACCTGGATGGCGGCGAATGACAGTGCGTATACCCAGTGGGTCAGCGATATCAAGGCGGCCGAGACTTACCACAGTAACTTTGAGGTCTGGGAGTCGCAGTACCGCGACCCGCGCTACCTGGCGAAACTCACCTTGGGGCAGTTCGGCTCGGAGGTGGAGCTGGGCCTGCACGACTGGCTGCATATGCGCTGGGCCTCGGTGCCGCGGGACCCGTCCAACGGCGCGCCGGTGCCTTTTGCACGGGACCCGGCTGACTTTGCCGCGCGTTGGTACGTGGCAGAGAATGACTTCCTTGGAGATCCGTTTTCTTCTCACGTGAATCCGGTGTTCTGGCGTTTTCATGGTTGGATCGATGACCGCATCGAGGATTGGTTTCGTGCCCATGAGCGTTTTCATCCGGGTGAAGTGAGCCGGCTGGAAGTCAACGGCGTGCCCTGGTTTGCGCCGGGGCGCTGGGTGGAGGTGGATGACCCGTGGCTGGGGCCGGACACCCATGGTTGCAGCACCACGCCGGGGTTGCAGATGGGCAAGTCGATGGAGATGGACCCGGAGACCATGAAGCTGGCGCTGCGGATTACCTTCGGGGCGGATGAGGACAGGCTGGCCGGGCTGTTTCGCAAGGTGCCGAAGCGTCCCTGGTACGCGCGCCATTTGAAGGTCAAGGAGCGGGTGCTCTAAAGCGCGCCGCTCAACGGTGGGGGCCGGGCAAGCCCGGCTTTCATTCAGTTGATTGTGCTTGCTGGCACCTGCCAGCCGCCCCCCAGCGCCTTATACAGCGCAATGCTTGCGTTCAGCCGTGATCGGCGCAATTGCACATTCAAATCCTGCGCCGCGTATAACGTACGCTGCGTCTCCAGCACCGTCAGCAGATCCTCCGCTCCGGCCTCGTATCGGCTCTGGGCAATCTCAAAGGCAGTCTGCGCCTCCCTCAGTTCCTCGCTCTGCCACTGACGCTGCGCATCCAGCCCGCGAATGCTGCTCAGGGCTTTTTCCACATCGGCAAAGCCATTGATGATCGCTCCCCGGTACGTCTGCAGCAGCTCATCCTGGCGCGCCCGGGCCTTGTCCCGCTCGGCGCTCAGGCGGCCATTGTTGAAGATCGGTGCGACCAGGCCGGAAGTGAGGTTGTAGAACGGGCTGCGCACTACGTCGGCGAGCTTGTTGGCGCCCGAACCCAGGTCGGCACTGAGGGTGAGGGTGGGCAGCATGGCTGCCCGGGCCACGGTGACGTCTGCCTGGGCTGCTGCCAGCCGGGCCTCGGCACTGGCGATGTCGGGACGGCGGCTGAGCAGTTGGCTGGGAACACCGGCGGCGATGCCCGGCCAGTTCAATTGGGCGAAGGGTTGCGGGGCCAGGTGCAGGTCCTGCACCGGTGTGCCCAGCAGTGCCGCGAGGCTGATCAAGGCCTCGTCGGCCTGTTGCTGTGCCAGCGGCAGTTGGCGTTGTTGTGCGGCCACGAGGCTTTTTTGCTGGGCCAGTTCCAGGGCGGTGGCGGAGCCTGCATCGTGGCGAGTCTGCACCAGCTTCAACACGTTTTGGGCGTTGTCCAGGTTGAGTTGGGCGATGCGCAGTTGCTCACGCAATGACAGCCACTGGGTATAGCTGGTCGCAACACCGCTGAGCAGGGTCAGTTCCACGGTGGCCTGGTCGAACTCGATGGCGCGCACCTCTTCCACGGCGCTGTCCCGGGCGGCGCGCTTGCCACCCCAGAAATCAATTTCGTAAGTGGCGCTCAGGCGCGCATCGAAGTAATCCACGGCCTTGTTGCTGCTGGTGGCATCCAGCTGGCTGTAGCCCTTGCCCCGCAGCAGCTTCTGGCGGTTTGCATTGAACGCGCCGGTGAGTTCAGGCAGCAACGGTGCGCCGGCTATCACTGCGCTGGCCTGGGCCTGGCGCACCCGGGCCATGGCGCTGGCCAGGTCGTAACTGCCGCTGCGGGCCCGTTCGATCAGTTGGTTGAGCTGGGGGCTGTCGA
This sequence comes from Pseudomonas sp. E6002, assembly GCF_013385565.1. Taxonomy (NCBI): domain Bacteria; kingdom Pseudomonadati; phylum Pseudomonadota; class Gammaproteobacteria; order Pseudomonadales; family Pseudomonadaceae; genus Pseudomonas; species Pseudomonas sp. E6002. The sequence goes on from NZ_JACAPT010000050.1 coordinate 29,532, forward strand.
AGCTTGTCCACCATTGCTGGTTGTCCCGCAGCGCCGTTGCGTCGTTTGCACTGTGCCAGGCGGGCGGTGTTTGCATGCCTGCGTCCGGACGCGGTGCGGGGCTGCTGCAGGCGGCCAGCAGCAGGCTGGCGGCGAGGAGGGTCAGGGACACTTTCATAGGGCGATCATTCACTGGTAAGGGCCTTGACCGGGTCAAGTCGAGCGGCTTTGCGGGCCGGCATGAAACCGAAGATAACGCCGGTGACCAGGGCGCAGAAGAAGGCCCCCACGGCGGCCGGAATCGAGAACGCGACGGCCACGTTGCTGAGGATGAGTACGCCACCCACCAGCAGGGCCAGGCCGATGCCGGTGACGCCGCCGACCACAGAGAGCATCACCGCTTCAGTGAGGAACTGGCGCAGGATGTCCCGCTGCCGCGCCCCGGTGGCCATGCGAATGCCGATTTCCCGGGTGCGTTCACGTACGGTCATCAGCATGATATTCATCACCCCGATACCTCCCACCAGCAGCGAAATCGCGGCAATCGAGCCGAGCATCAGTGACAAGGTATTCTGGGTGCGTGCCTCGGCCTGGATCATCGCGGCATTGTTGGTCAGTTCAAAGTCGTGCTTGCCGTTGTGCAGGCGCAGCAACAACTGATTGATAGCCTGTTCGGCGTCGTGCACGTTGCGCGCGTCGGCGGCGGCAATCACTACGTATTCGGGGTTATAGCTGCCGAACAAGCGCACGCTGGCGGCAGAGTAGGGGATGGCGATACGGTCGTCGCTGTCTTTGTCGCCGGAGCTGGCGCCTTTTTCGGCGAGCACACCGACCACCTGGAATGGAACGTTTTCGATCAGGATGTATTGCCCGATCGGGTCGGTCACATCCTTGAACAACTTGTCGCGTACCCGTTTGCCGATCACTGCCACCGTGGCTCCGGCGCGCTCGTCGGCCTCGGTGAAGTAACTCCCCTCGACCACTGGCCAGTTGAAAATGGCCGGGAAATTGGTGTCATTGCCCCCGACATACGCCATATGGTCGACGTTGCCAAAGCGAACGCCGGCCTCTGCGCCGTTCACCGGCATGATGCGCTTGACCTGAGGCAGGGCCGCCAGGGCGGCCACGTCGTTGAGGGTGATCACGCCGGGTGGTGTGCGCGGGTTGGGCGCCGACCCGCTGACGTAGAGGATATTGGAGCCGAAAGCGCCCATCTGCGCCATCACCTGGCGCTTGCTGCCTTCGCCCACCGCCAGCATCACCACCACCGACGCCACGCCGATGATGATCCCCAGCAGCGTCAGCGCCGTGCGAAAACGGTTGATCCACATCACCCGCCACGCGGCTTGCACGGCATCCAGCAGCTCGGCTTTCCAGGCGCCGTTGTGCTCGGCGCCATCGGCCAGGCGCTGGCGCAGGTCCACAGCTTGCAACGCGCCGGAGATGGCCACGGGGGGCGTCTCGCTGGTCTCGGCAGAGTCGCTGATGATCAGCCCGTCGCGGATCTCGATGATGCGATTGGCCCGCGCCGCGACTTCGCGGTCGTGGGTGATCAGGATGACCACGTGGCCCTGGCTGGCCAGTTCGTCCAGCAAGGTCATGACCTCGGCGCCGCTGTGGCTGTCGAGGGCGCCGGTGGGTTCGTCGGCGAGGATGATATGCCCGCCGTTCATCAACGCCCGGGCAATCGACACCCGCTGTTGCTGGCCGCCGGAAAGCTGGTGCGGGCGGTTGCCGGTGCGCTCGGCCAGGCCCAGGCGCGTGAGCAGGGCCTTGGCGCGGGCATGGCGTTCGGCGGCGCTGATACCGGCATAGATCGCCGGCATCTCGACGTTTTCCTGGGCCGAGCCGGATGGGATCAGGTGATAGCCCTGGAACACGAAACCGAAGGCCTCGCGGCGCAGCCAGGCGAGTTCGTCGCTGTCGAGCTGGGCGACGTTCTCTCCGGCGAACAGGTAGTCGCCCTCGGTGGGGCAGTCGAGGCAGCCGAGGATATTCATCAGCGTGGATTTGCCGGAGCCGGAAGCGCCGACAATCGCCACGAATTCCCCGGCATGGATCGCCAGGTCGATGCCGCGCAGCACATCAACCTGCGGCGTGTCGCCGCCGCCGTAGGATTTGCGGATGCCCTTGAGTTCGATCAGTGGGGTCGACATTCAACCTCCGCTGCCATCGGCCGGGCCGATCAGCAGGTGATCGCCTTCGTTCAGGCCTTCCAGCACCTGGACTCGCAGGCGGTCGCTGAGGCCCAGGCGGATTTCGCGTTGCTCGATGCTGCCGTTTTTCGCCACCACGCGGGCGATCTGTTTGTCGCCGCCGAGGCTGCCTTGCAGGGCGGCGACCGGCGCGGTCAGGGTGTCCCTGGCCTGGCCGGCGACGAAGAATACCTGGGTGGTCATTTCCGCCATCAAGGCGTTATCGGTGTTGTCGACGTCCAGCAGCACCGTGTAAAGCACCACTCGCCCGGTGCCGCTTTTGCTGGCGCTGCTCGGGCTGCCACCGCCCTGGCTGGTTTCGTTGAGCGGCTTGGGCGGGATCGGCAAAATCTGCCGTACGGTGCTGGTCCAGCGTCGGCTGCCGCCGCTCAGGGTGGTGAAGTAGGCCGTCATGCCGGGTTTGACATGGCCGATGTCGGCTTCCGAGACTTCGGCCCATACGGTCATCGGCGAAAGCTTGGCGATCCGCAGGATCAGCGGGGTTTGCTGCTGGGCGTTGAGTGTCTGGCCTTCCCGGGCGTCCACCGCGACCACGGTGCCGCTCATTGGCGCATAAATGCGCGTGTAGCCCAACTCTGCCTCGTCACTGCGCAGGCTGGCCTTGGCCTGGCGAATCTGCGCCAGGAACATGTCGACCCGCGCCTGGGTGGCGCTCAGTTCGGCCCTGGCAGTTTGCACGTCTTCTTCCCGGGTGGCGTTACCGGCTTCCAGGCGTTGCTGGCGCTGGTACTTCTGGCGGGCCAGTTCGTGCTGGGCCCGTTGCTCCTGCAACTGGGCCTGCAGGTTCTCGATGGCATAGCGGCTGGCGTCGAGCTTGGCTTTTTGCGTGGAGGGGTCGATCTCTACCAGCAATTGGCCTTCCTTGACCTGGGCACCGGCCTCGACATGAATCTTCTGGATCTGTCCGGACGCCTGGGCGCCCACGTCGACGTAGCGCCGGGGTTGCAGGGTGCCCAGGGCGGTGACGCTGCTTTCGATATCGCCCCGGGTCACGGTGACGGTCGCCAGCTTGTCCCGGCCCGGCGGCAGGACCTGCCAGGCAGCTAAAGCGATGACGGGGATCAGGCACGCGACCACAAGCAGGGCGCGTCGGGCAGGTCGAGGACGTTTCATGCACAGTTCCAGCCAGGAAAGATCGGCCCGCAGGAGCGGGAAGCTGACAGGTAGACGAGGAAATTGTCCGGGGATTTAGGCCGTTACATATGCCGTTACAGGTGTGTCAGGCAAAATAATTGGCCGGCGTTGCAAGTCTTGTTTAAAACTAGATGAGAATTACTATAAATTACACGCACCTCAAACTGCCATCATCGAATCGGCCGTTATCTTCGTATTCAAAGGACCTAATGCCGCCTACAGGCGGTCGGGAGTCATGTTGGAAAACTACTATCGCGAGCTGGTGTGTTTCCTCAACGCCAAGCTGGGCAACCGTCAGGTGGCCGAAGATGTGGTGCATGACGCTTATGTGCGGGTGCTGGGGCGTGCCAGCGAGGTCCCGATCGAGCAGCCCCGGGCGTTTCTCTATCGCACGGCGCTGAACCTGGTGATCGACGGTCATCGGCGCAACGCCCTGCGCCAGGATGAACCCCTGGAAGTACTCGACAGCGAGGAGCGTTTTTCGCTGTCTTCGCCCCATCACTGCCTGGACCACGGCCAGCGCCTGGAAATGCTTGAGCGCGCGCTGGCCGAGCTGCCGGCGCTCTGCCGTGACAGTTTCCTGTTGCGCAAGCTCGACGGCCTGTCCCACCTGCAAATCGCCGAGCGCCTGGGTATTTCCCGCGCGCTGGTGGAAAAACACATCGTCAATGCCATGAAGCATTGCCGGGCGCGCATGCGTGAGTGGGATGCGCACTGATTCCAGCGTTAGCTAAATTTTATTTCATTGTCCTCGTCTCCTATCAACACACGACCTGTTGCTGTGCCTTCAGGTCTCTGAGGCTTTCCCGCCCCACTGCCACGGGGCTTATCCAGAGGACACTGGAATGACACAGGCAATTGCATCGCCCGCCGTTCACGACCTGATCGGTATCGGGTTCGGCCCTTCGAACCTGGCGCTGGCCATCGCCCTGCAGGAACGCGAGAAAGCCCAGGGCAAACTGGACGTGCTGTTCCTCGACAAACAGGCCGACTACCGCTGGCACGGCAACACCCTGGTCACCCAGAGTGAATTGCAGATTTCCTTCCTCAAGGACCTGGTGACCCTGCGCAATCCCACCAGCCCTTATTCCTTCGTCAATTACCTGAAGGCCCACGGGCGCCTGGTGGATTTCATCAACCTGGGTACCTTCTATCCGTGCCGCATGGAGTACAACGACTACCTGCGCTGGGTCTCCGGGCAGTTCCAGGCGCAAAGCCGCTACGGCGAGGAAGTGCTGGCCATCGAGCCGATCCTGCATCAGCAGCAGGTAGAGGCGCTGCGGGTGATTTCCCGGGACGCCCAGGGTGAACAGCACGTGCGCACCACCCGCTCGGTGGTGGTCAGCGCCGGTGGTACGCCGCGTATTCCGGCGTCGTTCAAGGCGCTCAAGGATGACGGTCGGGTGTTCCATCACTCCCAGTACCTGGAACGCATGGCCCAGCAACCGTGTGTCGACGGCAAGCCGATGCGCATCGCGATCATCGGTGGTGGCCAGAGCGCAGCCGAGGCGTTTATCGACCTCAACGACAGCTTCCCGTCGGTGCAGGTCGACATGATCCTGCGCGGCTCGGCCCTCAAGCCTGCGGATGACAGCCCGTTCGTCAACGAAGTGTTCTCGCCGGAGTTCACCGACCTGGTGTTCCAGCAGAACGGCAGCGAACGCGAGCGCCTGGTCAACGAGTACCACAACACCAACTATTCGGTGGTGGACCTGGACCTGATCGAGCGCATCTACGGGATTTTCTACCGCCAGAAAGTTTCCGGCATTGCCCGTCACGCGTTCCGTACCCTGACCACCGTGGAAAAAGCCACGGCCGGGCCGCTGGGTGTGGAGTTGGCGCTGCGCAACAACGCCACCGGCGAAACCAGCCTCAACCATTACGATGCCGTCGTACTGGCCACCGGTTACGAGCGCCAGATGCATCGTCAGTTGCTCGCACCGTTGGCCGACTATATGGGCGACTTTGAAGTCAGCCGCGACTACCGCATCGTCACCGACGAGCGCTGCAAGGCCGGCATCTACATGCAGGGCTTCAGCCAGGCCAGCCATGGCCTGAGCGATACCTTGCTGTCGATCCTGCCGATCCGTGCCGACGAGATTGCTGCGTCGCTGTACGAACACGACCGCAGCCGCGGCAAGAGCCGTTCGGTGCAGGACGTGTTGCTGGCCACCGCCAGCTGACAGGCTGCACTTGAACCGCGGGGGCGGCTGCTGATACTGTACAAAAAACCAGTATCGGTAGAAGCCCCATGCAGTTGATCGAAAAACTCAGCATCCTCGCCGACGCCGCTAAGTACGACGCGTCCTGCGCCAGCAGCGGCGCGCCCCAGCGCAGCTCGGAAGGCAAGGCGGGGCTGGGCTCCACCGATGGCATGGGCATCTGCCACAGCTACACGCCCGACGGTCGCTGCGTGTCGTTGCTCAAGGTGCTGCTGACCAACTTCTGCCTCTACGATTGCCAATACTGCGTCAACCGCCGCTCCAGCGACGTGCCCCGTGCACGCTTCAGCCCGGAGGAGGTGGTGACCCTGACCCTCGACTTTTACCGGCGCAACTGCGTCAGCGGGCTGTTTCTCAGCTCCGGCATCATCCGTTCGGCCGACTACACCATGGAGCAGCTGGTGCGGGTCGCCAAACTCCTGCGCGAAGAGCATGACTTTCGCGGCTACATCCACCTCAAGACCATTCCCGAAGCCGACCCGGCACTGATTGCCGAGGCGGGGCGGTATGCCGATCGCCTCAGCGTGAATATCGAGTTGCCAACGGACAAGAGCCTGCAAACCCTGGCGCCCGAGAAGCAGATCGTCTCGATCAAGCAGGCCATGCAAACCATCTATACCGGTGAGCAGACGGTGCTCAACGAACCCCGCGCGCCGCGTTTCGCGCCGGCCGGGCAGAGCACGCAGATGATCGTCGGCGCCGATGACACCGACGACAGCACCATCCTCCACAGCGCCGAGGCGTTGTACGGCAATTTCAAACTGCGCCGGGTGTATTACTCGGCGTTCAGCCCGATCCCCAACAGCCCGAAAAGCGTGCCCCTGGCCGCGCCGCCGCTGATGCGCGAGCACCGCTTGTACCAGGCGGATTTCCTGTTGCGCAGCTACGGGTTCAGCGCCAATGAACTGTTTGAAGGGCCGGGCGACCTGGCCCTGGATATCGACCCCAAGCTGGCCTGGGCGCTGGAGCACCGCGAGGTGTTCCCGCTGGACTTGAACCGGGCCGAGCCGACGCTTATTGCGCGCATTCCCGGAATTGGCCTGCGCACCACCCAGCGGCTGGTGGACCTGCGTCGCCAGCGCAAGATCCGCTTCGAAGACCTGGCGCGCATGCGGTGTGTGCTGACCAAGGCCAAGCCGTTTTTCATCACCAGCGACTACCACCCGCAGCAAGCGGAAAGCACCAGCGTGCTGCTGCGCGAACAACTGCGCGACCGCCCGCAGCCGCAGCAAATGGGGCTGTGGGGATGATCAGCCTGGAATGCGACAACCTGTTCAGCACCTGGCGCGAGCAGGCGCGCTGGTTGCTCAGCCATCAGATCGACCCCAGCCACGTGAGTTGGGGCGTGGCCGAGGTGGCGGACCTGTTTGCCACCGACGAGCAGTACCCGGCGGAGTGCGGGCCGTTCCAGGCGCGGATTCCCAAGGCGCTGCTGGAGCTGCTGGAGTCTGCCGCGTGTTATCACGGTGAACAGCGCTGGAGCCTGTTGTATGAGGTGCTGTGGCGCGTCAGCCATGGGGACCGCACGGCGATGATGTCGGGGGACAAGCTGGGCAGCGAATTGCAGCGGCGGATCAAGCAGGTGCAGCGCGAGGCCCATCACCTGCATGCGTTTGTGCGGTTTATCGCATTGCCGGCAGAGGCGGGGCCGCAGTTGCCGGAGTACGTGGCGTGGCATGAGCCGGCCCACGACATCTTGAAGGTGGCCAGCCAGCATTTTGTCGGGCGCATGGGGCGTCATCGCTGGATGATCGCCACGCCCCTGGATGGGGTTTATTACGACGGGGAGCAGTTGATTCACCAGCGGCAATGCCCGGTGGAATGGCAGGCGTTGGCGCAGAATGTCGAGGATCCCCACAGTGCGATGTGGTTGACGTACTACAGCCATATCTTTAACCCGGCGCGGTTGAATCCGAAGGTGATGGAAGGGCATTTGCCGAGCCGGTTCTGGAAGAATCTGCCGGAGGGCAAGTTGATTCCGGGGTTGATCAGCGAGGCGCGTACGGGCAAGCAGCGGGATGGGCAGGCGAAGCTGATTGGGGCGCGTCCAGGCAAGCGAATTTCAAGCGGGCACGGTTAAATGTGGGAGCGGGCTTGCTCGCGAATGCGGTGTGTCAGCAGCACATCCAGCGACTGATACACCGCATTCGCGAGCAAGCCCGCTCCCACATTTGATCTCTATTGCCTGTAGGGGCGGGTTCAGGCCAGTTCGGTGGCGGTGTTTTTTACGACCGCCAGCTCGGGATGCGCCACCAACTTGTCAATGTGCAATTCATCATTGTTCAGCCAGGTTTCCGTCAGCACGCGGTAGTGCTCCATGTCCCGGCAGCGCATGCGCAGGCTGTAGTCGAACGGCCCGCTGATCAACTGGCACTCGAACACTTGCGGGCAGGCTTTGACACATGCCTCGAACGCCTTCTGCGCCGAGCGCCCGCTCTGGTTGGAGAGGGCCACCAGCACCAGCAGTGACAGCCCCGGCGAGACCATCTGCACGTCGATGATCGCCCCATAACCCCGGATGACCCCGCGTCGTTCCAGCTTGCGTACCCGTTCCAGGCACGGCCTGGGCGTCAGGTGCACCAGCGACGAGAGTTTTTCGTAGGTGATGCGTCCCTGGTGCCGTAACACGTCGATGATGGCTTCATCGATGCGGTCCAGCACAGGTGAGGCGTTCGGTCCGGTGGCCTTGGTATCCATGGTGTGTGGTGTTCACTTCAATCGGTTGGAAAGAAATTGCTGCAAGCGTTCGCTGTTCGGCTGGTCGAGGATTTCGGCTCCGCCTTGTTCCTCGACGCGACCCTGATGCAGGAACAGCACTTGGCTGGACACCTGGCGGGCAAAGCCCATTTCGTGGGTGACCATGAGCATGGTACGACCTTCCTCCGCCAACGTCTGTATGACTTTGAGCACTTCTCCTACAAGTTCAGGGTCGAGGGCCGAAGTGGGTTCGTCGAACAGAATGATCTCCGGTTCCATCGCCAGGGCCCGGGCGATGGCCACGCGCTGTTGCTGGCCGCCGGAGAGGAATGCCGGGTATTGGTCCGCCACCCGGCCCGGCAGGCCGACCTTGTCGAGGTACAGGCGTGCGCGTTTTTCCGCCTCGGCGGCGCTCACCCCCAGCACCCGGCGCGGCGCCATGGTGATGTTTTCCAGCACGGTCATGTGGCTCCACAGGTTGAAGTGCTGGAACACCATGGCCAGGCGGGTGCGCAGGTTCTGCAATTGCGCCTGGTGCGGCGCGCGCGTGCCGGCGCGGCCTTGCTGCATTTCGATGCTGATGCCATCGAGGGTGATAACCCCGGCGTCCGGCTGTTCGAGGAAGTTGATGCAGCGCAGCATCGTGCTCTTGCCGGAGCCGCTGGCGCCGATCAGGCTGATCACGTCGCCGTTGCGCGCGTTCAGTGAAACGCCCTTGAGCACCTCATGCTCGCCATAGCGTTTGTGCAGGCCTTCGACCTGGAGTTTGACGTTGGCGTTTTCGGCCACGGCGACCGGCTGGGTAGCGGGGCGTACATCGGTGGGATAAGCGGCCAGGGCCTGCGCGGACTGATTCATGGGTTAGCCTCGGGTAGGAACAAGAAAACGCATCCAGCGACGTTCGGCCAGTCGAAACAGGCCCACCAGTGCAAAGGACAGCAGCATGTACAACAGGGCAGCGATGCCGAAGGCCTGGAACGTCAGGAACGTCTCGGCGTTGGCGTCGCGGGCCACCTTGAGGATGTCGGCAATGGTGGCGGTGAACGCCAGGGACGTGGCGTGCAGCATCAGGATCATTTCATTGCTGTAGGCCGGCAGTGCGCGACGCAGTGCGGCGGGCACTACCACAAACAGGTTCAGGCGCCAGCCATGCAGGCCGTAGGCCTTGGCGGCTTCGATCTCGCCGTGGGGGATGTTGCGAATCGCCCCGGCAAAGATTTCCACGGTGTAGGCGCACGTGTTCAGTACAAACGCCAGCAGCGTGCAGTTCAGTGCATTGCGAAAAAACTGGTTGAGCAGGGCGTTGTCCTGCACCACGTCCAGGCCGTAGAGGCCGGTGTAGCAAATCAGCAACTGGATATACAGCGGCGTGCCGCGAAACAGGTAGGTGTAGACCTCCACTGGCCAGCGAATCCAGAAGTGTTCCGAGACCCGCGCGATCGCCAGCGGGATCGAGAGGATGAAGCCCAGCACCACCGAGATAATGAACAGCCACAGGGTCATCGCCACCCCGGAAAAGCCGTTACCGTCGGTGAACAGGTAGGCCAGGCCGTATTGCTGGATCAGTTCGATCATCGCGCCATCCCCTTGATGCCCACGTTGTAGCGCCGTTCCAGGCGTTTGAAGAAGCGGTTGGAGAGGGTGGTGATCACCAGGTACACCAGGCCCGCGAGGATCAGGAAGTACAGCGGGTCATTGGTGGTCTTGCCGGCGTTTTGTGCGGCCTTGACCAGGTCTGACAGGCCGATGATCGACACCAGCGCGGTGGACTTGAGCAGCACCAGCCAGTTGTTGCCCAGGCCCGGCAGGGCAAAGCGCATCAGTTGCGGGAACAGCACCAGGCGAAAGCGCTGCCAGCGGCTCAGGCCGTAGGCGGTGGCGGCTTCGAGTTGGCCGGCGGGCACGCTGAGAATCGCCCCGCGAAAGTTTTCGGTGAAATACGCACCGTAGATAAAACCGAGGGTGATGACACCGGCGGTGAACGGGTCGATTTCGAAGTAGGCCCAGCCGAGCATTTCACTCAGGTCGTTCAGCCACAATTGCAGGCTGTAGAAAATCAGCAGGATCAGCACCAGGTCCGGCACGCTGCGAATCAGCGTGGTGTAGAGCGTGGCCGGAACCCGCAGCAGCTTGACGCTGGAGAGCTTGGCGGCGGCGGCGAGCAGTCCCAGGGACAGGCTCAGCAGCAGCGCCAGGAACGCCAGCTTGACCGTCATCCAGGCACCCTGGGCCAGCAGCGGGCCGAAGCCTTGCAAGTTGAGGAGTTCATTCATGGGAAGTATCTCGATGGGGCGCAGAGTTTTACTGTGGGAGCGAGCTTGTGTGGGAGCGGGCTTGCTCGCGAAGACAGAGTTTCAGTCAATACATGTGTGACTGACCCACCGCTTTCGCGAGCAAGCGCGCTCCCACACAAGCTCGCTCCCACAGGAGGCGTCACTCGTTGTAGATATCCTGATCGCCGAAGTATTTCTTCTGGATCTGTGTGTAGGTGCCATCGGCCTGGACGGCGGCGATGCCTTTGTTGATCAGCTCCACCAGGTCCTTGTCGTTCTTGCGCAGGCCCATGGCGATGTCGAGCGGCAGGGTCGGGTCCTTGAAGGCCGGGCCGGTCTTGAAGTCGGCACCTTCAGGCTTGGACAGGAAGTTGAGCTGGGCTTCGAGCTTGTCGGTGAGGGTGGCGTCGAGGCGACCGTTTTGCAGGTCGGCGTAGTTCTGTTCCTGGGACTGGTACGCCTTGATCTGCGCGCCGAGCTTGGCCAGGTGCGCACGGGCGTAGGCTTCCTGCAGCGAGCCTTGCAGCACGCCAACCTGTTTGCCTTTCAGGGATTCGGGGGTGTCGCCGAAGTCGGCGCTTTTGCGGGTGATCACCGAGGTCGGGCTGAGGAACAGCCGGTCGCTGAAGTCGATGACTTTCTGGCGGGCCGGGGTCACGGCCATGGAGGACATGATGGCGTCGAACTTGCGGGCGCGCAGGGCCGGGATCATGCCGTCGAATTCGTTGTGGACCCACACGCATTTGACTTCCAGCTTGGCGCAGATGGCGTTGCCCAGGTCGATGTCGAAACCTTGCAGGCTGCCGTCGGCGGCGACGGATTCAAACGGTGGGTATTCGGGGAAAACCCCAAAGCGGATTTCTTTCCATTCCTGAGCCTGGGCAGCGGTTGCGGCCAATGGCAGGAGCAGCGCAGCGAAAAGTGATCGGAGCGGAGTCATGTGTATTCCCTATATTTTGTAATTGATGTCAGGGCAGTAGAAAACGGGACGCTAAGGTGAAGAGGCTTTTTGTGGCGAGGGAGCTTGCTCCCGCTGGGCTGCGCAGCGGCCCCAAAATCCCGGGAGCGCTACGCACTCCAGCGGGAGCAAGCTCCCTCGCCACATTGGGCTGCCTCACCATTGGGTGCCTCGCCACATTGGGCTGTTTGTTGTCAGAGAGAATGCTTCAAGATGGTGCGTTTTTTGTGTCGTTTACCCCTGCCGCGGCGGGCGGAATGTGCTGTTAAAACGCGGGTCGCAGCGGAAACGGCTGCGGCACCCGCTGAATCGGCTTGTTGACCGGGTTTTTCCGGCCTGCCTTTCACGCAAAGCGGCAGGCCAGAGCGGTCTCAGGCGCGCTTTTTCTGCTGTGCCACCGGTGCTTGGGCCAGGCGGGCAAACAGGTCCTTGGGGTCGGCAAGGTCCGGCACCAGTTCCAGTTCGCTGCCCACGTCCAGCGCCTTGGCCACGTCCAGTACGTAACGCAGGGCGGAGTAGTCTTCGATGGCAAAACCTACCGAGTCGAACAGGGTGACCTGGCGCGCGTTTTCGCGGCCTGGCGCCTGGCCGTTGATCACTTGCCACAGCTCGGTGACCGGCGAATCTTCCGGCATGTGCTGGATTTCGCCTTCGATGCGGCTTTGTGGCTCGTACTCGACAATCACGCGGGCCCGTTCGACGATTCGTCGGTCCAGTTCGGTCTTGCCGGGGCAGTCGCCACCGACGGCATTCAGGTGCATGCCCGGCTCGATCATCTCGTCCGTGAGGATGGTGGCGTAGGCCTTGTCGGCGGTGACGGTGGTGACAATGTCGGCACCTTTCACGGCTTCGGCCACGCTGCCTGCCAGGACCACTTTGATCGCCGGGAAGGCTTTGAGGTTGGCCGCCAGTTTGGCGGTGGCCTTGGCGTCGATGTCGAACAGGCGGATTTCAGTGATGCCCAGCATCGCGTGGAAGGCCAGGGCCTGGAACTCACTCTGGGAGCCGTTGCCGATCAGCGCCATACTGCGGCTGTTGTCCCGGGCCAGGTAGCGCGCCACCAGGGCCGAGGTGGCGGCCGTGCGGATCGCGGTGGTCAGGGTCATTTCCGCCAGCAGCACCGGTCTGCCGGTGTCCACATCACCCAGGGCGCCGAAGGCCATGACGGTGAGCATGCCGCTCTGGGTGTTTTTCGGGTGGCCATTCACGTATTTGAAGGCGTACAGCGACGCGTCGGACACCGGCATCAGCTCGATCACGCCCTCGGGGGAATGGTTGGCCAGGCGTGCGCATTTTTCAAAGTCCTGCCAGCGCAGGTAGTCGGCACGGATGTACTCGGCCATCTCGGTAATGCAGGTTTGCAGGCCTTTTTGCGAAACCAGGTAGCTCAAGTCGTTGACGTCGATATAGCGGGTCATGGGAAGACTCCTTATTGAAATGAGGGGCGGGCGGGCAGATGTACTTCCGCCAACATGCAGCGGGCACTGCCGCCGCCGATGCGTTCGATGTTGTCGATGTTCACCACCACCGGCCGGGTGTGACGCTCCACATGCTGACGCTGGGCGGGCTTGAGCGAGCCCCAGGCGCTGGCCGACATCACCAGCAGCGGCTGGCCGTCGCGGTCGTGGACTTCGAGCATGTTGCCGGCGAAGGCTTCCAACTGGTCGAAGTCCAGGGCGACGATGTCTTTGCCGGTGTCGCGCAGGGAGCGTTCAAGGGCCTGGCGCTCGCGGTCATCGGGCAAGGCTTGCAGGCACACCACGGAGAGGTCGCGGCCGACACTCATCATTACGTTGCTGTGGTAGATCGGCGCGTGGTGACGGTCGACGGCGTGGAATACGCAGACCTGGTAGTCCAGGCGTTCGGCGAACTGGCGCAGGGCATCCTGATGGGTCCGTCCGGAATGGCAGGCGTAGCTGATGCGGTGCTGGCGGTCGAGGACCATGCTGCCGGTGCCTTCGAGGAACATGTTCTGTTGTTCGAGGTGGCTGAAGTCGATGGTGTTGTGGATCGCGAAGCGTTGCTCCAGCACTTGCAGCACGCCTTTGTCGCGTTCCAGTCGTCGGTTCCGGCCTTCCATCGGGTACAGCACCAGGCTGCCGTCGGCGTGGCTGCTCCACCAGTTGTTGGGGAAGATCGAATCCGGGGTATGGGGAGCGGGGGTGTCTTGTACCACCAGCACTTCCACGCCGTGGTGGCGCAGGGTGTCGACGTAGCCGTCGAACTCTTCCAGCGCTTTCTGCTGTGCCGCCAACGGGTCGAGGGGCGCACGCTGGAAGCGGTTGTTGATCGCGGTGTCCGGGTTGAAGGCGAAGTGCGCCGGGCGGATCATCAGGACGGTGTTGGTGGTTTGCATGGGGGCACGGGTCCATGGGTTGGGCAGTGAGGCTATTTTGTGCGGTGTGAAGGAAGAATCCCGGCTGAACTGAGGGGGTGGCTCAGCCGGGAAAGCTGAAAAGTGGGGTGGGGCAGCCGAATCGGCTGTGGAGGTGAGTGGAGATCAAAATGTGGGAGCGGGCTTGCTCGCGAAAGCGGTGGGTCAGTTAATAAATTCGGTGGCTGATACACCGCCTTCGCGAGCAAGCCCGCTCCCACATTGGTATTGTGTTGCCTGAGGTTTTTTGTCTGGATGGAGAAACCATGCCCACTGAAGTTCGTCTCGCCCAAACCACCGATGCCGAGGGCATCAGCCAGGTCATCCTGGCGGCCCTGCATGACAGCAACGCCCGGGATTATCCGGCGGATGTGATTGCGCGGGTGGCGAGCAACTTTACTCCCGAGGCTGTCGTGGCGTTGCTCGCGCGTCGAACGGTGCTGGTGGCCATTCAGGATGAGGTGATCGTTGCCACGGCGGCACTTGACGCCAATGTGGTGCGCTCGGTCTTCGTCAATCCGGCGCTGCAAGGGCAGGGCATCGGGCGCTTGCTGATGATTGAAATCGAGCTGCGTGCCCGGGAAGCCGGGGTGACCTTGTTGCATGTGCCGTCTTCGCTGACGGCAGAGCCGTTCTACACCAAGCTCGGTTTCCACACGGTGCGCGATGTCTACCATGGCAATGAGCGCACGCTGGTGATGGAGAAGGCGTTGTCATCCCGCCATCCCATCGGCGTCTATCGCGATCGGGCCCATCGGGCGCAGGTAGTGGCGTTGTGGCAGGCGGCGTTTGGTTATGACGCGGCGCATAACCTGCCGAGCCTGGCGATCGACAAGAAGCTGGCGGTCAACGATGGGTTGTTCTTCGTGGCCACCGACAAGAAGGCGGTGATCGGTACCATCCTCGCCGGCTACGACGGGCATCGTGGCTGGTTGTATTCAGTGGCGGTGCACAACGACTATCGCCGCCAGGGCCTGGGCGCTTCGTTGGTGCGGCATGCGGAGCAGGCGTTGACGGCGCTGGGTTGCATGAAGATCAACCTGCAGATCACCAGTGGCAATGACGCGGTGATGGGGTTTTATGAGGCGCTGGGTTATGGCGCGGAGCCGCGGATCAGCATGGGCAAGAAGATCCTGGAAAACATCCCGATGGATAAGGCCTGAACGTCGGTTTTCCAAACACTGAAATCAAAATGTGGGAGCGGGCTTGCTCGCGAATGCGGTGGATCAGTCAATAAATCTGTCGACTGACACTCCGTATTCGCGAGCAAGCCCGCTCCCACAGTTTGGTTTTGCAGTGTTGCTTAGACCTTGACGATCCAGCCCTCAGGCGCTTCGACGTCGCCGGACTGTACGCCAGTCAGCTCTTTGTAGAGCTTCTGGGTGACCGGGCCGACTTCTTTTTCGCTGTAGAACACGTGCAGCTTGTCTTTGTACTCGATGCCGCCGATCGGGGTGATCACGGCGGCGGTGCCGCAGGCGCCGGCTTCCTTGAAGTCCGACAGCTTGTCGATCAGCACGTCGCCTTCAACCACTTCCAGGCCCAGGCGCGATTTTGCCAGCTCGATCAGCGACAGGCGGGTGATGCCTGGCAACACCGACGGCGAGTTCGGGGTGACGAACTTGTTGTCGTGGGTGATCCCGAAGAAGTTGGCCGAGCCGACTTCTTCGATCTTCGAGTGGGTGGCCGGGTCGAGGTAGATGCAGTCGGCGAAGTTGGCTTTTTTCGCCAGGGAACCGGGCATCAGGCTGGCGGCGTAGTTGCCACCGACCTTGGCTGCGCCGGTGCCGTTGGGAGCCGCACGGTCGTAACCGGAGATCAGGAAGTTGTGCGGGGTCAGGCCGCCCTTGAAGTAGGCGCCGACCGGGATGCAGAAGATCGAGAAGATGAATTCCGGCGCGGTGCGCACGCCGATGTTGTCACCGGTGCCGATCACGAACGGGCGCAGGTACAGCGCGCCGCCGGTGCCGTACGGCGGGATGAACCGCTCGTTGGCGCGGACCACTTCCTTGCAGGCTTCGATGAAGGCGTCGGTCGGCACTTGTGGCATCAGCAGGCGGCCACAGCTGCGCTGCATGCGCGCGGCATTCTGGTCGGGGCGGAACAGGTTGATCGAACCGTCCTTGCAGCGGTAGGCCTTGAGGCCTTCAAAGCATTGCTGGCCGTAGTGCAGGGCGGTGGAGCCCTCGCTGATGTGCAGCACGTTGTCGTCGGTCAGGGTGCCTTTTTGCCACTCGCCGTCTTTCCAGGTCTGGAGGAAACGCTTGTCGGTCTTGATGTAGTCAAAACCCAGCTTGTCCCAATTGATGCTTTCGTTACCCATGACACCCTCTATCTTTTGTCAACCGCCTGGTCGAAGGCAGGCTTATGGTTTATTTCTGGATGGGCGCAACAATACTTCATTCTTGGCTTGTGTGGGAGCGGGCTTGCTCGCGAATGCGGCGTGTCATTCGATGCATTCGGTGCTGATCCACCGCTTTCGCGAGCAAGCCCGCTCCCACATTTGAACTTCGCCATTTTATAGGTGCAATGCATGCCCCAGGGCCCGCAGGGCTGCTTCCTGTACCGCTTCGCCGAGGGTCGGGTGGGCGTGGATGGTGCCCGCCACGTCTTCCAGGCGTGAACCCATTTCCAGGCTCAGGCCGAAGGCCGTGGACAGTTCCGAGACGCCAACGCCTACCGCCTGCCAGCCGACGATCAGGTGATTGTCGCGGCGCGCCACTACCCGCACGAAGCCGGTTTTCGACTCCAGGGTCATGGCCCGGCCATTGGCGGCGAACGGGAAGCTCGACACGATGCAGTCCAGCCCGGCCGCCCTGGCTTCGTCCGGGGTCTTGCCGACCACTACCAGTTCCGGGTCGGTGAAGCACACCGCCGGGATCGCGGCCGGGTTGAATTCGCGGGATTTACCGCTGATCAGTTCGGCGACCATTTCGCCCTGGGCCATGGCCCGGTGGGCGAGCATCGGTTCACCGCTGAGGTCGCCGATGGCCCACACATTGCGCATGCTGGTCTGGCAGCGGCTGTCGATCTTGATCGCCGAACCGTTCATGTCCAGGTTCAAGGCTTCGAGGTTCCAGCCCTGGGTGTTGGGTTTGCGACCAACGGCAACCAACACCTGGTCGGTTTCCAGCGACAGCGTCTCGCCGCTGGGGTCGCGCACTTGCAGGGTGTTGTGCTCAAAACCGGTGACGCTGTGTTTGAGGAACACCTTCCCCCCCAGTTGCTTCAGGGATTCGGCCACCGGTTGGGTCAGTTCGGCGTCGTAGGCCGGCAAAATCCGGTCCTGGGCCTCAACCACGCTGACCTCGGCACCGAGCTTGCGATAGGCAATCCCCAATTCCAGGCCAATGTAGCCGCCGCCCACCACGATCAAGCGTTTCGGGATGCGTTTCGGCGCCAGGGCTTCGGTGGAGGAGATGATCGGCCCGCCAATCGGCAGCATCGGCAGGTTGACACTTTTCGAGCCGGTGGCCAGCAACAGGTGTTCACACTGGATGCGCTGGTCGCCGACATCGACGGTCTTGCCGTCCACGACCTTGGCCCAGCCCTGGATGACCTGGACCTTGTGTTTTTTCAGCAGCGCGGCTACGCCGGTGGTCAGGCGGTCAACGATGCCGTCTTTCCATTCAACGCTTTTGCCGATGTCCAGGGTCGGCACATCGACTTCGATACCCAACGGCGAACCCTGGCTGTGGTGCACGGTTTGCTGGAACTGTTCGGCGACATGGATCAGCGCCTTGGACGGAATGCAGCCGATGTTCAGGCAGGTGCCGCCCAGCGATTGGCCTTCCACCAGGATGGTCGGGATGCCCAGCTGGCCGGCGCGAATCGCTGCCACGTAACCGCCAGGCCCGCCGCCGATGATCAGCAGCGTGGTGTGCAATGTTTGAGACATGGGTTACTCCAGGAACAGGCTGGCGGGTTGTTCGAGCAGGCCACGGATGGCCTGGATGAATTGCGCCGCGTCCATGCCATCGACCACCCGGTGATCGAAGGAGCTGGAGAGGTTCATCATCTTGCGGATCACAATCTGGCCCTTGATCACCATCGGCCGCTCGACAATGCGGTTGACCCCGACGATGGCCACTTCCGGCAGGTTCAGCACCGGGGTGCTGACAATCCCGCCCAACGCACCGAGGCTGGTCAGGGTGATGCTCGAGCCCGACAGCTCATCGCGACTGGCCTTGCCATTGCGCGCCGCATTCGCCAAGCGATTGATTTCTTGCGCCGTGCCCCACAGGTCGCGGGCTTCGGCGTGACGCACCACCGGCACCATCAGGCCGACATCGCTCTGGGTGGCGACACCCACATGCACCGCACCGAGGCGGGTGATGACCTGGGCTTCGTCGTCATAACGCGCGTTGATCTGCGGATAGTCGCGCAATGCGACGACCATGGCCCGCACCAGGAACGGCAGCAGGGTCAGCTTGCCGCGGGTAGCGCCGTGTTTCTCGTTGAGGTGCACGCGCAACTCATCGAGGGCCGTGACGTCGATCTCTTCCACATAGCTGAAATGCGCGGCGCGCCGGGTGGCGTCCTGCATGCGCTGGGCGATCTTGCGGCGCATGCCGATCACCGGGATTTGCTGCTCGTCGTTGCGTTCGGCGTTCGGGTTGGAGGCCCCGGAATTTTTCGCCGGACCCTGGAGCAAGTAAGCGTCCAGATCTTCATGCAGAATCCGGCCGGCCGGGCCGGAGCCCTGGACCAGTCGTAGCTGGATGCCAGCATCCAGCGCATGTTTGCGCACGGCCGGGGAGGCCAGCGGGCGGTCATCGGCCTCGCGGGCCACGGGCGCTTGCGCAGCCGCCACCGCAGGTTTGGCTGCCGGCTTGGGTTCAACCACCGGCGCGGCCCTGGCTTCGACTTTCGGTGCAGGAGCCGGTGCCGGCGCGACCTCTTCAACCACCGCCGACAACGCCGACTCCCTGGTATTGCCCGCGCCTTCCACTTCGATACTGATCAAAACACTGCCCACCGCCATGACTTCCCCCGGCTCGCCGCCGAGGGAAATCACCTTGCCGTGCACCGGCGACGGAATGTCCACCATGGCCTTGTCGGTCATCACGTCCGCCAGCACCTGGTCTTCTACCACCAGGTCGCCGACCTTGACGTGCCATACCGACAATTCAACTTCTGCGATGCCTTCGCCAATGTCCGGCATCTTGATAACGTGCGTGCCCATTCAGACCTCCATAACCCGATGCAAAGCCGCGCCCACACGGGTCGGGCCAGGGAAATACGCCCACTCTTGCGCGTGGGGATACGGGGTATCCCAACCGGTGACGCGCTCGATCGGCGCTTCCAGGTAGTGGAAGCAATGCTCCTGCACCAGCGCCACCAGCTCGGCGCCGAACCCGCAGGTACGGGTGGCTTCGTGAACGATCACGCAGCGACGGGTTTTCTTCACGGAATTGACGATGGTTTCCAGGTCCAGCGGCCACAGGCTGCGCAGGTCGATGACTTCGGCGTCGATGCCGGTTTCTTCGGCGGCGACTTGCGACACATACACCGTGGTGCCGTAGGTGAGGATGGTCACGTCCTTGCCCGGGCGGGCGATGGCGGCCACATCCAGCGGCACGGTGTAGTAACCGTCCGGCACCTGCGCTTGCGGGTGTTTCGACCACGGGGTTACCGGGCGGTCGTGGTGGCCGTCGAACGGGCCGTTATACAGGCGCTTGGGTTCGAGGAAGATCACCGGGTCATCGTTTTCGATGGAGGCGATCAGCAGGCCCTTGGCGTCGTACGGATTGGACGGCATCACCGTGCGCAGGCCGCAGACCTGGGTGAACACCGCTTCAATACTCTGGCTGTGGGTCTGGCCGCCGTAGATGCCGCCGCCGCAGGGCATGCGCATGGTCAGCGGTGCAGTGAACTGGCCGGCCGAGCGATAACGCAGGCGGGCGGCTTCGGAAATGATCTGGTCGGTGGCAGGGTACACGTAGTCGGCGAACTGAATCTCGGCCACCGGCCGCAGGCCATAGGCGCCCATGCCGACCGCCACGCCGACGATCCCGCTTTCGGAGATCGGTGCGTCGAACACCCGCGAGGTGCCGTACTTGTTCTGCAAGCCTTCGGTGCAACGGAACACGCCGCCGAAGTAACCGACGTCCTGGCCGAACACCACCACATTGTCGTCTCGCTCAAGCATCACATCCATGGCCGAGCGCAAGGCCTGGATCATGGTCATGGTCGTGGTGGTCATGGCGGTTTCCAGCTCGATATTGTTGTTGTGATCGTTCATGTCAGATCCCCAACTCTTGACGCTGGCGCTTCAAGTGCTCCGGCATCTCTTTATAAACGTCTTCGAACATGGTCGCGGCGCTTGGAATCTGGCCACCGGCCAGGGTGCCGTACTGTTCGGCTTCTTTCTGGGCCTTGAGCACTTCGGCTTCAAGTTCGGCACTGACCGCCGCGTGTTCCTCTTCGGACCACTGACCAATCTTGATCAGGTGCTGCTTGAGGCGGGCGATCGGGTCGCCCAGCGGGAAGTGGCTCCAGTCGTCGGCGGGACGGTATTTGGACGGGTCATCGGAGGTGGAGTGCGGGCCGGCACGGTAGGTCACCCATTCGATCAGGGTCGGGCCCAGGTTGCGGCGGGCACGTTCGGCGGCCCAGGCGGAGGCGGCGTACACCGCGACAAAGTCGTTGCCGTCCACCCGCAGGGAGGCGATGCCGCAACCCACGCCGCGTCCGGCAAAGGTCGTGGCTTCACCGCCGGCAATGGCCTGGAAGGTGGAGATCGCCCACTGGTTGTTCACTACGTTAAGAATCACGGGTGCCCGGTACACGTGGGCGAAGGTGAGGGCGGTGTGGAAGTCGGATTCAGCGGTGGCGCCGTCGCCGATCCAGGCTGAGGCAATCTTGGTATCGCCCTTGATGGCCGAGGCCATGCCCCAGCCCACGCCTTGTACGAATTGGGTGGCCAGGTTGCCGGAAATCGTGAAGAAGCCGGCATCTTTTACCGAGTACATGATCGGCAACTGGCGGCCCTTGAGCGGGTCGCGCTCGTTGGACAGCAGTTGGCAGATCAGGTCTACCAGCGGCACTTCCCGGGCCATCAGGATGCTTTGCTGGCGGTAGGTGGGGAAGCACATGTCGTCGATGTTCAAGGCCAGGGCCTGGGCGCTGCCGATGGCTTCTTCGCCGAGGCTCTGCATGTAGAACGACATCTTCTTCTGACGCTGGGCGACCACCATGCGGTTGTCGAAGATCCGCGTCTTGAGCATGGCGCGCATGCCCTTGCGCAGAATCTCCACCGGCACGCCTTCAGCCCATGGGCCGAGGGCCTGGCCCTGATCGTCGAGCACGCGAATCAGGCCCTTGGCCAGGTCGGCGGTGTCGGCGGGTTCTACGTCGATTGGGGGTTTGCGCACCAGGCCAGCGTCAGTCAGGCGCAGGTAGGTAAAGTCGGTCTTGCAGCCTGGGCGGCCCGAGGGTTCGGGAACGTGCAGGCGCAGTGGTTCGTACTGCTGAGTCATGGCTTTCTACGCTCTATCTTGTGAATTTCTTGTAGTGGGCGCGGTAGCTGACAGTCCTTCTTCGGGTAGAAGAAATCTTGTCCTACAACAATCATAGGCTCGGCTCAGGAGAATATTTATCTCTGTTTCGTTGCGTTGGAGATCATTTGGGGATAAAAAAACTGCATAAACATAATAAACAGGTGGTTTTGTCTCATGCGCAAACTGGACCGTATCGATATCGGCATTCTGAACGCCCTTCAGGAGAACGCCCGCATCACCAACGCCGACCTGGCCCGCTCGGTCAACCTGTCGCCCACGCCGTGTTTCAACCGGGTCAAGGCCATGGAAGAACTGGGGCTGATTCGCGACCAGGTGACGCTGCTGGACGCCGACCTGCTGGGGCTGCACGTCAATGTGTTCATCCACGTCAGCCTGGAAAAGCAGAACGAACTGGCATTGCAGCAATTCGAAGGGGCGATTTCGGATCGCCCCGAAGTGATGGAGTGCTACCTGATGGCCGGCGACCCCGATTATCTGATTCGGGTGCTGGTGCCGACCATCCAGTCCCTGGAGCGTTTCATGATGGACTTCCTGACCAAAGTCCCGGGTGTCGCCAACATCCGCTCCAGCTTTGCCCTCAAGCAAGTGCGCTACAAAACCGCGCTGCCGCTACCGGCTAACGGCATCAACCTCGGCTAACGAACGACACAAAACAAATGTGGGAGCGGGCTTGCTCGCGAATGGGGAGTGTCAGTCACCGAAAATATAGACTGATACACCGCATTCGCGAGCAAGCCCGCTCCCACATTTTGTAGTGCATTTCAAAGCTGGTTGAGGGGAATCTTCAAATAAACCACCCCATTTCCTTCCGCCGGCGGCATCACCCCGGCCCGCACATTCACCTGAATCGCCGGCAACAACAGCGTCGGCATGCCCAACCCGGCATCCCGCGTGGTGCGCATCTCGACAAACGCCGCCTCATCCACCCCGTCATGCACATGAATATTCCCCGCCCGCTGTTCAGCCACCGTGGTCAGGCACTTGGCTGCGCGTCCTTCGGGCGGATAGTCATGGCACACATAAAGGCGGGTTTCAGGCGCGAAGGCCAACAACTTGCGCATCGACCCATACAGCTGGCGCGCATCCCCACCAGGGAAATCGCAGCGCGCCGTGCCCACGTCCGGCATGAACAGCGTGTCGCCCACCAGAATCAACTGGTCATCAATCAGGTAAGCCATATCCGCCGGCGTGTGCCCCGGCACATGCAGCGCCTGGGCCTTCAGGTTGCCGATGTGAAACACCTCATCCGGCGCAAACAGATGGTCGAACTGCGACCCATCCACCCGAAACTCCGGCTCCAGGTTGAACAGGTTCTTGAACACTCCCTGCACCTTGCTGATGGACTGGCCAATCGCGATCTTGCCCCCCAGCTGGCGACGCAAATAAGGCGCAGCCGACAGATGATCCGCATGGGCGTGGGTTTCCAGCAACCACTGCACCTGCAAGCCATGCTCGCGCACAAACGCGATCACCTTGTCCGCCTGGCCGGTGCCGGTGCGTCCGGAGGCCGGGTCGTAGTTGAGCACCGAATCAACGATGGCGCATGGGCCACCGTCCGTTTCATAGACGACGTAGGTGTAGGTCGACGACGCCTCGTCCAGAAAGGATTGAATCAACACTGACATGACGGGTTTCCCAGATAGCTAATGGCGACTTACATTCAGTTAGGTTTCCACATAACCTTGTGAGCTTAAGTGAATTAAAGGACCCGAGGCAAAGGATGGCATCGTGGTGGCAAACAGCTAGGGCGTGGTGCCATACGGCAACGACCCTTGCGTGCATTAACTGAAAAAGGCCATAGACCATGAACGACCAACACTGGGGACCTACCATCAGTGGCGATATCGTTGTCATCGGTGGCGGCTCGGCAGGCATCGGCCTGCTGGCCAGCCTGCTCAAGCGCGACCCGCACCTGAACATCATCCTGATCGAGCCCAGCGACCACCACTACTACCAGCCGGCCTGGACCCTGGTGGGCGGTGGGGCTTATGACGTTACCAGGACCGTGCGCCCCATGGCCGACGTGCTGCCCAACGGCGTCACCTGGATCCAGGCCGCGGTCAGCGAATTACTGCCCGACGAGCAAACCCTGGTGCTCGACAGCGGCCAGCGCGTCAGCTGGAAGAACCTCATCGTGTGCCCGGGCCTGCGCCTGGCCTGGGAAAAGATCGAAGGCCTGCAAGAGACCCTCGGCCAGCATGGCGTGACGTCCAACTACAGCTATGAACACGCCGCCTACACCTGGCAGCTGGTGCAGCAACTCAAAAATGGCAAGGCGCTGTTCACCCAGCCGACCATGCCGATCAAATGCGCCGGCGCCCCGCAAAAGGCCATGTACCTGTCGTGCGATCACTGGCTCAAGCAGGGTGACCTGAAAAACATCAAGGTCGAATTCAACCTGGCCGGTGCCGCCTTGTTTGGCGTGGCCACCTTCGTCCCGCCGCTGATGAAGTACGTTGAAAAGTACGCCGCCCAACTGGCGTTCAACTCCAACCTGGTCAAGGTCGACGGCCCCGCGCGCAAGGCCTGGTTCGAAATCAAGGACGCCGAAGGCAATGTGCGCGTCGAAGAGAAAACCTTCGACCTGCTGCACGTCGTCCCGCCACAGGTCTCGCCGGACTTCATTCGCCACAGCCCCCTGGCCGATGCCGCCGGCTGGTGCGAAGTGAATCCCCAGAGCCTGCAACACCTGCGCTACCCGCACATCTTCGGCCTGGGCGATGTGTGTTCCACCACCAACGCCAAGACCGCCGCGGCGGTGCGCAAGCAAATCGTGGTGGTGGCGGAAAACCTGCTGGCCCTGCGCAGACAGGCACCGTTGCCCCTCAAGTACGACGGCTATGGCTCCTGCCCGCTGACCGTGGAGAAGGGTAAGGTGGTGCTGGCCGAGTTCGGCTATGGCGGCAAGTTGCTGCCGACCTTTCCCCTCGACCCGACTGTGGCGCGGCGTTCGGCGTGGTTCCTCAAGGCGAGTTTCCTGCCGTGGTTCTACTGGAACGGCATGCTCAAGGGCCGCGAGTGGCTGACCCGTCTGGCCAAGGTGGATTGAGGCAACCCTATGCTGCTGGCAAGTTTTCTGGGCGTGTTGATGGGGTTGGTCATGGGCTTGACCGGTGCCGGAGGCGGCATTCTTGGTGTCCCGGCCCTGGTATTGGGGCTGGGGTTGACCATGACCCAGGCCGCGCCCGTGTCGTTGTTCGCGGTGGGCGCGGCCGCTGCCGTGGGGGCTGTCGACGGTTTGCGCCATGGCCTGGTGCGCTACCGTGCGGCGCTGCTGATTGCGCTGCTCGGCGCGCTGTTTTCGCCGCTGGGGGTGTTCTTCGCCCACCAGATGTCGGAGAAAGTCCTGATGGGCCTGTTCAGTGCGCTGATGGTGCTGGTGGCCTGGCGCATGCTGCAACGGGAGAAGCTTGAGGCCGGGCCGAGCGACCACGGCACCGCGTCGTGGGGCCAGAAGAACTGCATGCTCGACCAGCAGACCGGGCGCTTTTCCTGGACCGCCAAATGCACCGCCACCCTGGCAGCACTCGGCGCAGTGACCGGTGCGGTCTCGGGGTTGCTCGGCGTGGGCGGCGGCTTCCTGATCGTACCGGCGTTCAAGCAACTGACCGATGTGCAGATGCGCGGCATCGTCGCCACCTCGCTGATGGTGATCAGCCTGATCTCGTTGATCGGCGTGATCGGCGCGTTTCATGCCGGGGTCAGTATCGAGCCGATGGGCTGGGTGTTTATCGGTTCGAGCATTGTCGGCATGTTGGCGGGGCGGCGCCTGTGCTCGGTGATCAAGGCGCGCACCTTGCAGGTGGGTTTTGCCACCCTGTGTGTGCTGGTGGCGGCGGGCATGCTGTTTCGGGCCCTCATTCAGGTGCCTTGAAATGCGGTCAGCATCCCGCCCCTACGGGTATCAGCGCCGCAGGTAGGCACCAAAGTCGATGTCCCCGGCGCTGAGAATCGCCTGCACCCGATTGTGCACGTTCAACTTGCGCAGGATTGCCGAGACATGGGCCTTCACCGTGGTCTCGGCAATCTCCAGGCTATAGGCGATCTGCTTGTTCGAGTCACCCTTGGTCATCCGCTCCAGCACCAGCAATTGCTTGCGGGTCAGGGCCTGCAGCAGCTCCGGCGCAAGCCCCAGGCAATCATTCATGCGACGTTGCCCGCCGATTTTCTGGCTGCGAATAATCTCCGGCGGCAAATACACATTGCCGTTGAGAATCTGTTGGATTGCCTCGGTCATCTGCAGCCTGGGCGAGGACTTGGTGATAAACCCCACCGCGCCATAGGTGATGGCTTGCAGCACGACCTGCTTGTCCTGCTCGGCAGACACGATCACCACCGGAATCGTCGGCGACTCGTTGCGCAGGTTGATCAGGCCATTGAGGCCGTGCATGCCCGGCATGTTCAGGTCCAGCAGGATCAGATCCAGGTCGTCGTGCTCCTGGCTCAGGGCCAGGGCGCTGTCCAGGTCGCCGGTTTCCATCACTTCGCTGCCCGGGAACCCGTCGCTGATGACGTTGTGGATCGCCTCGCGAAACAGTGGGTGATCGTCGGCTATCAGAATTTTGTACATGGACGTTCGCCTTATTATTTTTGCTTATTCAAGCAGGTCCGATCCATAGGGTCATGCGCCCATTACATGCCAGTCTCGATGCCTTGGGAATGCGACGATAGAGAGGGGAATCAGTACCAAAGTAGTAGATCGTGCCGTACGTCGCGGTTTCAGCGCCCCCCATTGGTCTGATTGCAATCAGTGTCGGATGGGTTAGTGTGGAGCGCATCTTCCAGAATAATAAAAACAGGCTTACCAATGAGCCCGAACCTGAGTCTCCTGCGTAAATTCGTTTCCCCTGAAATCATCTTTGGCGCCGGCTGCCGGCACAACGTAGGCAACTACGCCAAGACCTTTGGCGCGCGCAAGGTGTTGGTGGTGAGTGATCCCGGCGTGGTTGCTGTCGGCTGGGTGGCCGATGTCGAGGCCAGCCTGCAAGCGATCGGCATCGACTACTGCCTGTACACCGCCGTTTCGCCCAACCCCCGGGTTGAAGAGGTGATGCTCGGCGCCGAGGTCTACCGTGAAAACCATTGCGACGTGATCGTCGCCGTCGGTGGCGGCAGCCCGATGGACTGCGGCAAGGCCATCGGCATCGTGGTCGCCCATGGCTGCAGCATCCTCGACTTCGAAGGCGTCGACACCATCCGCGTGCCGAGCCCGCCGCTGATCCTGATCCCGACCACCGCGGGTTCCTCGGCGGATGTCTCGCAGTTCGTGATCATTTCCAACCAACAGGAGCGCATGAAGTTCTCCATCGTCAGCAAGGCGGTGGTGCCCGATGTCTCACTGATCGACCCGGAAACCACGGCGAGCATGGACCCGTTTCTCTCGGCCTGTACCGGCATCGACGCGCTGGTGCATGCCATCGAGGCCTTCGTGTCCACCGGCCACGGCCCGCTGACCGACCCCCACGCGCTGGAAGCCATGCGTCTTATCAATGGCAACCTGGTGCAGATGATCGCCAACCCCGGCGACATCGCCCTGCGGGAGAAAATCATGCTGGGCAGCATGCAGGCCGGGCTGGCGTTTTCCAACGCGATCCTCGGCGCGGTGCATGCCATGTCCCACAGCCTTGGCGGCTTTCTCGACCTGCCCCATGGCCTGTGCAACGCGGTGCTGGTGGAACATGTGGTGGCGTTCAACTACAGCGCGGCACCGGAGCGTTTCAAGGTGATTGCCGAGACCTTCGGCATTGATTGCCGGGGCCTCAACCACCGGCAAATCTGCGGCCGGCTGGTGGACCATTTGATCGCGTTGAAGCATGCGATCGGCTTCCATGAAACCCTCGGCCTGCATGGGATTCGAGTGGCGGACATTCCCTTTCTGTCGCAGCACGCCATGCACGACCCGTGCATCCTTACCAACCCGCGTGAATCCAGCCAGCGTGACGTCGAGGTCGTCTATGGCGAAGCTCTCTGACGATCAGCAACGGGCACTCGCGGGGCTGCTGGGGCTGGGCAACCACTCGGCGCGCAAGAGTCATTACCCCGAACTGACCGCGCGCCTCGACGAGCTGGAAGCCGAGCGCAATCGCTACATCCGCCTCAACGACGAATTGGAACAGCGGGTCGCGGCGCGTACCGACGAGTTGCTGGAAGCCAACCGCAACCTGCAACAGCAAATCGCCCAGCGCGAGAAGATCGAGCAGGACTTGCGCGATGCCCGGGATGCCGCCCAGGCCGCCAACCGCAGCAAGGACAAATACCTTGCCGCCGCCAGTCATGACCTGCTGCAACCCCTCAATGCCGCACGCTTGCTGATTTCCACCCTGCGCGAGCGCAACTTGCCCAGCGTCGAACACGTGTTGGTGGAGCGCACCCATCAGGCCCTGGAAGGCGCCGAGGATTTGCTCACCGACTTGCTGGACATTTCCCGACTCGATCAAGCGGCGGTCAAGCCGGACATCGCCCTGTACCGTCTCGACGAACTGTTCGCACCGCTGGTCTCGGAATTCCAGTCGGTGGCCGCGGCGTCCGGGCTGAACCTGCGGGCGCGTACAGGCCATTACGCAATCAACACCGACCTGCGGCTGGTGACGCGGATCCTGCGCAATTTCCTCAGCAACGCCTGCCGCTACACGAGCGCGGGCTCCATCCTGTTGGGCGCCCGCCGCCGGGGTGAGCGGTTGCGCCTGGAGGTGTGGGACACCGGGCGCGGAATTGCGGCGGACCGTCTGGACGCCATCTTCCTGGAGTTCAATCAACTGGACGTGGGCCGCGCCGCCGACCGCAAGGGCGTGGGACTGGGGTTGGCGATTGTCGAGCGTATCGCCGAGGTCCTCGGTTATCCGGTGGCGGTGCGTTCGTGGCCGGGGCGCGGTTCGATGTTCAGCATCGAAGTCCCCATCAGCGAGGACATGCCGCTGCCCATCAGTGTGGTGGCCGCGCAACCGAGCACCGGCAACCCGCTGCCGGGGAGGCGGCTGCTGGTGCTGGATAACGAAGTCGGCATCCTCGACAGCATGAGCGCGCTGCTTGGGCAGTGGGGCTGCGAGGTGGTCACTGCGACCGACCAGGCCGGCGCACTGGTTGCGTTGCAGGGCAGGGCACCGGAGCTGATTCTCGCGGACTATCACCTGGACCATGGCGTGGTGGGCTGTGAGGTCGTGCACCAGTTGCGCGAGCATTTTGGCTGCAGGATTCCGGCAGTGATTATCACCGCCGACCGCACCGACCAATGCCGCCGTGCATTGCAGCGCCTGGACGTGCCATTGCTGAATAAGCCGGTCAAGCCCGGCAAGTTGCGGGCGGTGTTGACCCAGTTATTGGCCTAGCCACTTGATACCCGTCAACACCGGGCGTGACGCTTTGCCTCATGCTGTGGGCCAGATTTCACGGCCGACGGAGAACCCCATGAGTGCCCCCGCAACAACAGCTGCTTCATTCAAGTTGCCCCTGGGCCTGGTGGTCGGCGTACTGGTGATGGTCGGCGTGCTGCTGTTGCCGCTGCCGGCCGACTTGCCGGTGGCCGGGCACCGGATGCTGGCGATCCTCGCGTTTGCGGTGGTGGTATGGATCACCGAAGCGGTCTCCTACGAGGCCAGCGCGATCATGATCACCTCGTTGATGGCGTTTTTGCTCGGCACTGCGCCGTCGCTGCAAGACCCGACGCACCTGATCGGTTCCAGCCCGGCCATCAGCATGGCGTTGACGGGGTTTTCCAACCCGGCGCTGGCGCTGGTGGCCGGCGCGCTGTTTATCGCCGCAGCCATGACCCATACCGGGCTGGACCGGCGCATCGCGTTGGTCACCCTGACCCGCGTGGGTACCAGCACCCGGGGCATTCTCGTCGGAGCAGTTGCCGTGACCATCCTCTTGAGCCTGGTGGTGCCCAGCGCCACGGCCCGCAGTGCGTGTGTGGTGCCGATCATGATGGGGGTGATTGCCGCGTTTGGCGTGGACAAGCGTTCGAATATTGCGGCCGGGATCATGATCGTCGTGGCCCAGGGTACGAGCATCTGGAACGTCGGTATCCAGACGGCGGCGGCGCAGAACCTGCTGACGGTTGGCTTTATGGACAAGATGCTGGGGCAGCGGGTGTCGTGGATCGACTGGTTGATCGCTGGGGCGCCGTGGGCGCTGATCATGTCGGCGGTGTTGTTGTTTTTGGTGTTGAAGCTGCTGCCGCCGGAGAGTGACAGCATTCCCGGAGGCAAGGAGGCGGTGGCGCAATCGCTGGTGGACATCGGGCCGATGACGGGGCCGCAGAAGCGCTTGCTGACGGTGTCGGTGTTGCTGTTGCTGGCGTGGGCGACTGAGGGGCGGTTGCACAGCTTTGATACGACCTCAACGACGTATGCCGGGCTGGTGTTCTTGCTGATGCCGGGGATCGGGGTGATGACCTGGAAGGATGTGCAGTCGCGGATTCCGTGGGGCACGGTGATTGTGTTTGGGGTTGGCATCAGCCTGGGTACGGCGTTGCTGACGACCCAGGCGGGGCAGTGGCTGGGGTCGCAGGTGGTGGCGCATACCGGGTTGGACCAGGTGGGGCCGCTGGGGGTGTTTGCGATTCTGGGGGTGTTTTTGATCGTGATTCATTTGGGGTTTGCCAGTGCCACGGCGTTGACCTCGGCGTTGTTGCCGATTTTGATTGCGGTGTTGCAGACGTTGCCCGGGGAGTTCAGTCGGCTGGGGATGACGATGTTGCTGGGGTTTGTGATGAGCTACGGGTTTATCCTGCCCATCAATGCGCCGCAGAATATGGTGTGTTTGGGGACCGGCACGTTTACCGCGCGGCAGTTTGCCAAGGTCGGGATTTTGGTGACGTTGATTGGGTATGGGTTGATGTTGGTGTTTGCGGCTACGTATTGGAGTTGGTTGGGGTGGATTTGAGGTGGGGGGCATATCCGTTATTTCGGTAACGGCCGCTTATGGTTCCGCTCTTACAGCGG
>NZ_JACAPT010000051.1:0-69194 GCF_013385565.1 Pseudomonas sp. E6002
AGAGCGGAACCATAAGCGGCCCTGACCCAAAAAACGGATATGTACCCAGTTCAAAAAGCCCGATAAGCCCGCATGAACAACCCAACCACTTCCTGCACATGCTCCTCGGCCGCCTCAGCGCTCAGTTGCCCCCCACACCCATACAACAAACAAAAATTCGCCGTCCCCTTGAGCAAGCAAAAAAAATGCTCCGCCGCGGTGAACGGCTTGGCAATACGCAATGCGCCACTCTGGTCGATCTTACCGAGCAGCCGCTCCATCCCCTGCAACATACGCATCGGCCCAGCCTCGAAAAAGATCTGCGACAACTTCGGATCCTGACTCCCGGAAGTCATCATCAACCGATGCAGGTTCACCGACTCCTCGCTATTGATCAGCACATGAAACCCGCGGGCGATATTGAGCAGCACCTTCTCCACCGGCACACCCTCGGGCAGCTCGAAATACATCACCGGTAACTGCTCTTCGCACTTGGCAACCACCGCTGCCGAGAACAGCGTCTCCTTGTCGGTGAAATGGCTGTACACCGTCAGCTTCGACACCCCGGCCTCCACTGCCACGGCATCCATGCTGGTACTGGCATACCCATTACTCAAAAACAGGATCTTCGCCGCATCAAGAATCGCCTGGCGTTTTGCCATGTCCTTGGGACGCCCGGGGCTATTGGTGTTTACAGGATTGTCGGACATTTTCACTTTATTACTGGACTGGTGAGTTTGGTATTAATAACATACTGGCCAGTATAATTATTCCTAGCACCATTAGCGAAAGGTCCTTCAGCATGCGCAGCTATTTCCTGCCACTCGCGTTGCCTGCCAGCTTGTTATTCCTGTTGGCTGCCTGTGGCCATGAAGAAGCGGCGCAAACCACCGTCCGCCCGGCCATGGTGGTTCAGCCAGAGCCTTCGGCGCAGGCTTCCGACAGCTACCCGGGCGAGGTGCGTGCACGCTATGAACCCGACCTGGCCTTTCGCATTGGCGGCAAAGTCAGCCGACGACTGGTGGAGGAGGGCGAGCGCGTCAAGGCCAACCAGGCCCTGGCCGAACTCGACCCTCAGGACGTACGCCTGCAACTGGAAGCCACCCGCGCCCAGGTCGCCGCTGCCGACGCCAACCTGAGCCTGGTACGCGCCGAGCGTGACCGCTACAAGACCCTGATGGACCGTCAGATGGTCAGCCGCTCCCAGTACGACAACTCCGAAAACCTCTACCGCTCCGGTGAAGCACGCCTCAAGCAGATCAAGGCCGAATTCGACGTGGCCAATAACCAGGCCGGTTACGCCGTGTTGCGCGCACCCCAGGATGGCGTGGTCGCCAAGCGTGCAGTGGAAGTCGGCCAGGTGGTGTCGGCCGGCCAGACCGTATTCACCCTGGCCACCGATGGCGAGCGGGAGGTGTTGATCAGCCTGCCGGAGCAAAGCTTCGGGCGTTTCAAGATTGGCCAGCCGGTGTCCGTGGAACTGTGGAGCCAGCCCGACCAACGCTTCAACGGCCGCATCCGCGAACTGTCGCCGGCTGCCGATCCAAAGTCGCGAACCTTCGCCGCCCGCGTCGCGTTTACCGGCGGCAAAGTGCCTGCGGAACTGGGGCAGAGCGCTCGCGTCTTCATCCAGGCTGACGGGGTGATTCCCCTGGCGGTGCCGCTGTCTGCCCTGAGCGCGGAGAACGGCGCGTCCTACGTCTGGGTGGTGCAGCCCGACAATACCCTCAAGCGCACACCGGTGCGGATCGGCGCCTTTGGCGAGAAAACCGTGCCGGTGCTGGAAGGCTTGAACCCCACTGATTGGGTGATCGCCGCCGGTGTGCATGTACTCCATGAGGGCCAGCAAGTGCGCCCGGTGGATCGCGCCAATCGAGTGGTAAGTCTGGCGGCCAAGGAGTAGTCCCCGATGGGTTTCAATCTTTCCGAATGGGCGTTGCGTAATCGCCAGATCGTACTGTTCCTGATGATCCTGCTGGCAGTGGTCGGCACCTTGTCCTACACCAAGCTGGGACAAAGCGAAGACCCGCCGTTTACCTTCAAGGCCATGGTGATCAAGACCAACTGGCCAGGCGCTACGGCCCAGGAAGTGTCGCGCCAGGTCACCGAGCGTATTGAAAAGAAATTGATGGAGACCGGCGACTACGAGCGCATCGTCTCCTTCTCGCGGCCCGGTGAATCCCAGGTCACCTTCATGGCCCGGGACTCGATGCACTCGGCAGAGATCCCGGACCTCTGGTACCAGGTGCGCAAGAAAATCAGCGATATTCGCCAGACCCTGCCACCGGATATCCAGGGCCCGTTTTTCAACGATGAATTCGGCACCACCTTCGGCAATATCTACGCCCTGACCGGCGATGGCTTTGACTACGCCGTGCTCAAGGACTACGCCGACCGCATCCAGATTCAGCTGCAACGGGTGCCGGATGTCGGCAAGGTCGAACTGCTGGGCTTGCAGGACGAGAAGATCTGGATCGAGCTGTCCAACCTCAAGCTCGCCACCCTCGGCCTGCCGCTGGCGGCCGTGCAGCAGGCGTTGCAGGAACAGAACGCGGTGTCCACCGCCGGCTTCTTTGAAACCCCGAGCGAGCGCGTGCAGTTAAGGGTGTCCGGCAACTTCAAGACCGTTAAGGAGATTCGCGACTTCCCGATCCGCGTCGGTGATCGTACGTTCCGTATCGGTGACGTGGCCGAGATTCATCGTGGCTTCAACGATCCACCGGCACCGCGCATGCGCTACATGGGCGCCGACGCCATCGGGCTGGCCGTGGCCATGCGTGATGGTGGCGACATCCTGGTGCTGGGCAAGGCCCTGGAAGGCGAATTCGCACGCCTGCAGAAGAACCTTCCTGCCGGTATGGAACTGCGCAAGGTGTCGGACCAGCCGGCAGCGGTAAAAACCAGTGTCGGCGAATTCGTCCAGGTGCTCGCCGAGGCCCTGGCGATTGTGTTGCTGGTGAGCTTTTTCTCCCTGGGCGTGCGCACCGGCATGGTGGTCGCCCTGGCGATTCCGCTGGTGTTGGCCATGACGTTTGCCACCATGTATTACCTCGGCATCGGCCTGCACAAAATCTCCCTCGGCGCGCTGGTGCTGGCGCTGGGCTTGCTGGTGGACGATGCGATCATCGCCGTGGAAATGATGGCGATCAAAATGGAGCAGGGGTACGACCGGCTCAAGGCCGCCAGTTTCGCCTGGACCAGCACAGCCTTCCCGATGCTCACCGGCACCCTGATCACGGCCGCGGGTTTCCTGCCGATTGCCACGGCGCAATCGAGCACCGGTGAATACACCCGCTCGATCTTCCAGGTGGTGACCATTGCGCTGCTGGCCTCGTGGGTCGCCGCAGTGATGTTCGTGCCGTACCTGGGGGAAAAACTCCTGCCGGACCTGGCGAAGATTCATGCGGCCAAGCATGGCACCGACGGGCCGGATCCCTACGGCACACCCTTCTATCAGCGCGTAAGACGCCTGGTGGAATGGTGCGTGCGTCGGCGCAAGACGGTGATCGTCCTGACCTTGCTGCTGTTTATCGGCTCGGTGGCGCTGTTCCGCTTTGTGCCCCAGCAGTTCTTCCCGGCTTCCGGGCGACTGGAACTGATGGTCGACCTGAAACTGGCTGAAGGCGCGTCCCTGAGCAATACGGCTGACCAGGTCAAACGCCTTGAAGCCTTGCTCAAGGAACATGCAGGTATTGAAAATTATGTGGCCTATGTCGGTACCGGTTCGCCACGTTTCTACCTGCCGCTGGACCAGCAACTGCCGGCCGCCAGCTTTGCCCAGTTTGTGGTGTTGGCCAAGACCATCGAGGAGCGCGAAAGCTTGCGCACCTGGCTGATCGAAACCCTCAACGAACAATTCCCGGACCTGCGTTCGCGGGTTACGCGGCTTGAAAACGGCCCGCCGGTTGGCTACCCCGTGCAGTTCCGGGTAACGGGCGAGCACATCGAAGAAGTCCGGGCCCTGGCGCGGAAAGTGGCGGCCAAGGTTCGCGAAAATACCCACGTGGTCAATGTGCACCTGGACTGGGAAGAACCGAGCAAGATCGTCTACCTCAACGTTGACCAGGACCGCGCCCGTGCCCTCGGCGTGAGCACCGCCAACCTGTCGAAATTCCTCCAGAGTTCCCTCACGGGCTCCAGCGTCAGCCAGTACCGCGAAGACAACGAGTTGATCGAAATCCTGCTGCGCGGCACGGTGCATGAGCGCACCGAGCTGTCGCTGCTGCCAAGCCTGGCGGTGCCGACCGACAACGGCAAGAGCGTTGCGCTGTCGCAGATCGCGACCCTGGAATACGGCTTTGAGGAAGGCATCATCTGGCACCGTAATCGCCTGCCGACCGTGACCGTTCGCGCCGATATTTACGGCAAGGAACAACCGGCCACCCTGGTGCAGCAGATCCTGCCGACCCTCGAAGGCGTGCGCGCTGAACTGCCGGACGGCTACCTGCTGGAAGTTGGCGGCACGGTCGAGGATTCCGCCCGTGGGCAGAACTCGGTCAAGGCCGGTGTGCCGCTGTTTATCGTGGTGGTGCTGACCTTGCTGATGCTGCAATTGCGCAGCTTTTCCCGCACCGCGATGGTGTTTCTCACGGCGCCCTTGGGCCTGATCGGGGTGACACTGTTCCTGCTGGTGTTCCGCCAGCCCTTTGGGTTCGTGGCGATGCTGGGGACCATCGCGCTGTCGGGAATGATCATGCGTAACTCGGTGATTCTGGTCGACCAGATCGAGCAGGACATCAAGGCCGGCCTGGCTCCCTGGCAGGCGATTATCGAGGCGACCGTGCGGCGCTTCCGGCCGATTGTGCTGACGGCGCTGGCGGCCGTACTGGCGATGATCCCGCTGTCCCGCAGCGTGTTCTTCGGGCCGATGGCCGTGGCGATCATGGGCGGCTTGATTGTTGCGACGGCATTGACGCTGTTGTTCCTGCCCGCGCTGTATGCGGCGTGGTTTCGGGTCCGCAAGGAGGCGGTGTAAGGCTGCGAGTGGCAGGGGTGTCCTGTAAGGAAATGCCTCTGGTCATTCACACATAGACGCAAACTGCGACCCTGGGCGACGGAACGTTTGCCCGTGGTGCTCCACTCAGAATTGTCTGATTGACAGACGTCGTTGTCGGGGCCGCAAGCCTGCGGTCCCGATGAACAACAATGAGTTCATGGAGTGTCATATGTTTATTTTGTCTGCCCTGGCAGCTTTCAAAGGTGCTTTCCTGGGGTCACTGCTGGGCAATCTGTTGCCTGGTTCCAATAAAGAAGCTGATACGGCGCGACCGCACAAGCCCGGCCATGGACGGCCCGGTTTCAACCACGGCCATCACTCCCGACCAACGGGGCCTGTCCTGCCTGCGCGGCCCAAGCCGTATCACCAGGCGCCGGTGCATGAGGCCCACCAACCCTACCAGAGGTCATCGGCACTCTTTCCGATCCATCGATAGCCGCTGACTCGAGGCAGCCCGGGAACCACTCGGGCTGCCTTGCCACTCAGAGGGGGCTTTTGACCCTAAATATCGAGGAGTGTGTATGATTTTTCCAGTACTGGTTTCACCACTGCACCTGTTGGGGGCTGTATTTGGAATAGGGCCGAATTCCGGTCGGTCCAATGGCAATGGCCAGCCCGAGATCAACATTAATATCAAAACCGAAAACAACACCACCAACAGCAGCAACAGCAATGCCGTGGGTAGTGATTTGCCTTGCAAGTGCCGCTATTAAAAAAAACGCCCTGAATAGTTCAGGGCGTTTTTAGTTGCCGGGTATGGTCTACAGCGCCCCGAACACCTTCTTGGCCAAGCTGGTGGCAGCCGCCGCCGGGTTCTTGCGAATGGTTTCTTCCTGCTGGGCGATCATCTTGAACAGCCCGTCCAGCGCCTGTTCGGTCACGTAGCTTTCGACATTGGCGCTCTTGGCATCAATGGCGCCAAAGGTGGCGGCCTTGCCGGCGAGCGCGTTGTACTGCTGGGCCACGCCGACCTTGTCGGTAGCGGCCTTGACGATCGGCAGGAACTTGGCCCGGATCTCGTCACGGCTGCTTTTGTTCAGGTACTGGGTGGCCGAGTCCTGGCCGCCGGTGAGGATGCCCTTGGCATCGGTCACGCTCATGTTTTTCACCGCGTTTACCAGGATCGGCTGGGCCTGGGTGACAGCAGACTCGGCCGCCTTGTTCATGCTGGTTTCAAGTTGCGTGACCTGGTCACCCATGCCGAACATTTTCAACTTGTCAGCGACTTTGCCCAACTTGCCCGGCAGGCCGATCTTCACTTCGGGGTTGTTGCTGAAACCACCGGGCACACCCAGTTGTTTCACGGCAATCTGTGCGCCTTGGGTCAGTGCATCCTTGAGGCCGCCGGTGGCGTCGCCCTGGGACAGGCTGCCGAGGGACAAGGCCATGGCGTTGGCACCGAGCAGCAAGCCGGCGCACAGGGCAGTGAGGCGAAGGGAGTTACGGAGCATGGGCGCTTCCTTATGTTCGATATTTTAATCAGTGTGCAACCGCATCCACGCGCAGGCGCAGCGGTTGTGGGTCCTGGCCGTTCAACTGCACGGAGTGCCGTTCGGTGGTGATAAACAGTAGCTTGCCCTCCAGTTCGATGCGAGCGCTTACCGAGTAACTGTGGCCAGGCTTGACCTGGGTCGGGTCGTAGCTCAGATGAAAGGGCAGCGGCACCTGGCCTTTCACCGGGCCTTTCTGCTCGGCCAGGGTCACGGCCGGGGCGTCCATCAAGGACACATCCTGCAGGGTCACACTCAAGGTGGCGGCGGGCGGCAGGGCGATGCGTTGCAGGTAGAAGACTTCGCCATCGAGGCTGGCTTTGGGCGCGGGGCTCATGGTCTGGCAGGCTCCCAGCAGGGCGGTCAGGCCCAGGAGGATGATTTTTTTCATGGTGCAGCTCCTTGTCAACGGCGCCAGAAACACCCTGGCGCCTCGGTCACTCTAGTGTGTTTCTTCGGGTACCACAGGCTGGTCTGGCGCCTCTTCGCTGCGATGCAGTGCGACCTGGCGAATCGACAGGCGAATCTCCGCGGGCAATACGCGTTTGGCTGCGCCTTCGGCCAGCTCACCCAGCAGCGGGTGATAGCTCAGTTTGCCGGCCTCGTCGCGACGCAGCACATCTTGCTCCAGCAGGGTCTGGATAAAATGTCGGAAAAGGCTCTTGTCGAAGAACTCCGGGGCATTCAGGCCGTGCAGGATCGACAGGCGCTGGGCCATGACCGTGCACAGGTCTTCCAGCTCTTCGGCGCTGATGCTGTTCTGGCCGCTGTTGAGCAGCAGCGAGATCGCCATGTAGAAGCGTTGCAGGGTCTGGGCGATGCTCTTGGACAGCAGGGTCAACAGCACAAACTGCCGTGAGCTGGGCGCCGGGCGCAGGTACACGTCGTTTTCAAAACGCAGCAGGCCTTGTTCGACGAAGGCGTCCAGCCACTGGTCGACCACAGCATCCAGTTCGTCCAGGGACCAGCGGATAAACAGCTCCGATTGCAGGTACGGGTAGAGCGCGCGGGTATAGCGCAGGATTTGTTCGCGGCTCATGCGCGAGCTGCTCTGGAAGAAACTCGCCAGCAGCGCCGGCAGGGCAAAGATGTGCAGCACGTTGTTGCGGTAGTAGGTCATCAGGACGGCATTTTGCTCGTCCAGATAAAGGATTTTGCCCAGGGCATCGCTCTGCTCCGACAGCAGTTTCATGTCCTTTACATGGTTGATCAGCGCCAGGCCATCCCCCTCGGGCAAGGTGGTGTGGGGCGAGTAGGGCACCTTGCGCAGCAGTGCCAGGTACAGATCCAGCTGGCGCGCCATCGCCTGTTCGTCCAGGGCCAGGCGGGTGGTGGACAGCAGCGCGAGGGCCACCAGGTTCACCGGATTGATCGCCGCCGCTTCGTTCAAGTGTTGCGCCACCCGTTCGCCGAGGCGATTGGTGGTTTCGTTGAGCCACGCCGGCTTGTAGTTCGGGCCCAGCTCCTGGGAGCGCCAGTCGGGCTGCTCGCTGTCGAGGAATTCAGCCAGCTTGATCGGTTCGCCGAAGTTCACGGCGACCTGGCCAAAGCGCTGCTTGAGGGCGCCGACCACTTTGAAAATATCGAAAATCGACTCTTTCTTCTTGCTCGCACCGCGCAGTTCGCCCAGGTAAGTGCGGCCTTCCAGCACCCGCTCATAGCCGATGTACACCGGCACGAACACGATGGGCATGCGCGAGGAACGCAGGAAGCTGCGCAGGGTGATCGCCAGCATCCCGGTCTTCGGTTGCAGCATGCGCCCGGTGCGCGAGCGTCCGCCTTCGACGAAGTATTCCACCGGGAAACCCTTGGTGAACAAGGTGTGCAGGTATTCGTTGAACAC
This sequence comes from Pseudomonas sp. E6002, assembly GCF_013385565.1. Taxonomy (NCBI): domain Bacteria; kingdom Pseudomonadati; phylum Pseudomonadota; class Gammaproteobacteria; order Pseudomonadales; family Pseudomonadaceae; genus Pseudomonas; species Pseudomonas sp. E6002. The sequence goes on from NZ_JACAPT010000051.1 coordinate 8,309, forward strand.
CGAGGTGTACAGCGGGTTGCCCTTGAAAGTACGGCGCATGAAAAACGCCCCGCCACGGCGCAACAGGCTGCCGATCACCGGCATGTTCAGGTTGATCCCGGCGGCGATGTGCGGCGGGGTCAAGCCATTCTTGAACAGGAGGTAGGAGAGCAGCAGGTAGTCGATATGGCTGCGATGGCACGGTACATAGATCACCTCGTGGCCCTGGGCGACCTTTTGCACACCTTCGATGTTGTTGACCTTGATGCCGTCGTAGATCTTGTTCCAGAACCAGCTCAGCACCACTTCGAGGAAACGGATGGCGGTGTAGGTGTAGTCCGAGGCGATCTCGTTGCCATAGCGCAGGGCCTGGGCCTTGGCTTTCTCGGGGGTGATTTTCTCGCGTTCGGCCTCGTCGAGGATCGCCTGGCGTACCAGTGGCATGTTCACCAGGCCCTTCACCAGGTTGCGCCGGTGGGACAGGTCGGGGCCGATCACTGCGGTTTTCAGGTTGCGAAAGTGCACCCGCAGGATGCGCTGGGCCATGCGCACGGTGCGTTCGTGGCCTTTATTGTGCTCGATCAACTCACGCAGGTTGATGGGCGCGGAGAATTGCACCCGGGTCTTGCGGCCCAGGATCAGGATGCTCAGCAGCCGGCGCAGGCGGCCGGTGACGGCCCAGCTGTCGGCGAACAGCAGTTTCCAGGGGCTGGACTCGCTGTCGGGCGACTGGCCCCAGAACACGCTGACTGGAATGATCTGTGCATTCTCTTCGGCGTGTTCGGTGAGCACATCCACCAGGCGGGTCAGGGTGGGTGGGGCGCCACGCTTGTCCTGGCGCCCCAGCCAGTCGGGGTCGGGCGTCAGGTAGAAGAAGGCTGCCGGCTCCATCAGCGGGCCGACCGACACCGGCAGCACCGGGCGCGGCAGGCCGGCCTTGGTACATTCGGTATCAACCACCGCCAATTCGGTGAGGGATGGAGATTGCAGGACGTAAAACACCGGACGGCTGCGGTCGAGGTTCAAGGTAAGGGACGACTGGTTGATCGTCTCTGAGCGAACCCAGAGGTACAACAGCCGGCGCAAGGTGCCAAATACCAGACGGCGAAAGGGAGAACGGGTCATACGGCTTCTGCTTTGAGTGGGGAAAAAAACCGGGCAGGTGCTCGGGGCGCTAGTGTGCAGTATTAGCCGAAAATCGGCAAAAAAGCGGCGAAGTAATCTTGAGTTGAAGCTTTTTGAGCCTGTCTTATACTCGGCAGTTCAACTGCGACGACTCAACAATAAACGTACTTATAAAAAGCATGTGGGAGCAAAACAGATGGCAACGCGCGAAACCGGCAATGTGAAGTGGTTCAACGACGCCAAGGGCTATGGCTTTATCCAGCGGGAAGATGGCAAGGATGTGTTTGTGCACTACCGCGCCATTCGCGGTGAAGGGCATCGTTCATTGGCCGAAGGCCAGCAGGTGGAATACGCAGTGGTGACGGGCGAGAAGGGCTTGCAGGCTGAGGATGTGGTGGGCCTGTAAACAATTCAGCGACACCGGATAACCCATGTGGGAGCGGGCTTGCTCGCGAAAGCGGAGTGACAGTTGATACTCAGGTGACTGACACACTGCATTCGCGAGCAAGCCCGCTCCCACATTCTTGATTGGATTTACAGCGTTAGATCAGGTTGTTTTCCAGGTGATCTGCTCTTCACCGTCTGCGCTGATACGAATCCAGGTATCCGCGCTTTCTTCACCTTCTTCCTCAACCCAGCTGCCCGGCGCGCAACGCACTTCGACGTTCAGCGCGGCAAAGGCTGCGCGGGCGCAGGCGATGTCGTCTTCCCACGGGGTCTGGTCGCTTTCCAGGTACAGGCTGTTCCATTTGCCTACGGCTTTCGGCAGCCAGGTGACCGGTACGCTGCCGGCTTTGCACTTGTAGGTCTGGCCGCGCTGGACCCAGTCGGTGCACGGGCCCAGGGCGGCGCCCAACCAGGCGGCGATGGCCTTGTGGTCGACGTCGGCGTCCTTGAGGTAAATCTCGATATCAGGTTGGCGCATGGATGTTCCTCGTTGCGGGATTTTGAAAATCCATTCGCGGATTCGGTGTGGGCCCCGAGGCCCACAAAAATAATGGGTTATTGAAGCACGAAATAGTCGTAGCGCATCGACACAGTGACCAGCAGCGGTTCGGCGGCTTCGATCACCCGGGCCCGGCGTTCGGCACTCGCGCGCCAGCCGTGGGGCGTCATCGCCAGCAGGTTGGCGCGATCCTTGGGATCGGCCAGGCTGAGCTTGAACTCCAGGGTTTCGCTGTGTTGCAGGCTCATGCCCTGCGGCACCAGCGCCAGGTGCTTGTCGTCGGTGTACTCGCGCACTTCGTCGTACAAACGCTCACGCAGTTCCATCAGGTGGCCGCGGGTGGGGCCGACTTTCATCAAGCCACCGCCCGGGCTGAGCAGGCGCTTGGCCTCCAGCCAGTCCAGCGGGCTGAACACGCTGGCCAGGAACTGGCAACTGGCATCGGCCAACGGCACCCGGGCCATGCTGGCGATCAACCAGGTCACCGTGGGGTTGCGCTTGCAGGCGCGCTTGACCGCTTCCCTGGAAATATCCAGGGCATAACCATCGGCGCGCAGCAGGGCGTCGGCGATCTGTGCGGTGTAGTAACCCTCGCCACAGCCGATATCCAGCCAGCGCTGGGGTTTGCGTTCAGCGGCCAGTTCGGCCAGGCGCCTGGCCACCGGGGCGTAATGCCCGGCGTTGAGGAAGTCGCGGCGCGCTTCCACCATCGCCAGGTTGTCGCCCGGGTCACGGCTGTTCTTGTGCTGCACCGGCAACAGGTTCAGGTAACCCTGGCGCGCCCGGTCGAAACGGTGCCCGGCCGGGCAGGCTACGCCGTTGTCCACTTCATGGAGCGGTGCGCTGCAAATGGGGCAAGCGAGCATCAGGCGAGCAACTTGATCAGGGTCTGGTAGTAGATTTCGGTCAGCACATCGAGGTCGCTGGCGAGGATGCGCTCGTTGACCTGATGGATCGTCGCGTTGACCGGGCCCAGCTCCACCACCTGAGTGCCGAGGGTCGCGATGAAGCGCCCATCGGAGGTGCCGCCGCTGGTGGACGCCTGGGTCTCGCGACCGGTGACGGCCTTGATGCTGGCGGAGACCGCATCGAGCAACGCGCCCGGTTCGGTGAGGAACGGCAGGCCCGACAGCGCCCACTCCACATGCCAGTCCAGGCCATGCTTGTCGAGAATCGCCGCGACCCGCTGCTGCAGGCCTTCGACGGTGGACTCGGTGGAGAAGCGGAAGTTGAACACCGCCGTCAGGTCGCCCGGGATCACGTTGGTGGCGCCGGTGCCGGAGTTGAGGTTGGAAATCTGGAAGCTGGTAGGCGGGAAGAAGGTGTTGCCATCGTCCCAGTGCTCGGCGGCCAGTTCGGCCAGGGCCGGAGCCGCCAGGTGGATCGGGTTCTTCGCCAGGTGCGGGTAGGCCACATGGCCTTGCACGCCGCGCACGGTCAGGGTGGCGCCGAGGGAGCCGCGACGGCCGTTCTTGACCACGTCGCCCACCAGGGTGGTGCTCGACGGTTCGCCGACGATGCACCAGTCCAGGCGCTCCTTGCGGGCTGCCAGGCGTTCGATCACGGCCTTGGTGCCGTGGTGCGCCGGGCCTTCTTCGTCACTGGTGATCAGGAATGCGACCGAACCCTTGTGGTCCGGGTAGTCGGTCACAAATCGCTCGGAAGCGACCAGCATCGCCGCCAGGCTGCCTTTCATGTCGGCTGCGCCACGGCCGCAGAGCATGCCGTTTTCATCGATCAGCGCGTCGAACGGGTCGTTCTGCCAGGCCTTGACCGGGCCGGTCGGCACCACGTCGGTGTGGCCGGCGAAGCACAATACCGGGCCTTCGTGTTTGCCGTGGGTGGCCCAGAAGTTATCCACATCCTCGATGCGCATCGGCTCAAGCGCAAAACCGGCGTCGCCCAGGCGCTGCATCATCAGCTTCTGGCAATCGGCGTCGACCGGCGTCACCGACGGGCGGCGGATCAGGTCGATAGCGAGTTGGAGGGTCGGCGAAAGGTCGGCGTGGGCCGTCATGTAAAAACTCCAGAAGCATGTCAGGGCGCAAGGCTTATGTGGGAGGGGGCTTGTGTGGGAGCGGGCTTGCTCGCGAATACGGAGTGTCAGTCAACAATCTATGAACTGACCCGGCGCATTCGCGAGCAAGCCCGCTCCCACACAAAGCAATGGCCTGAGCCAAGTCTCACAAAATGGCCGTTATCTTATAGCAAAACGGCGGCCAGAGGCCGCCGTTTAGTGCATTGCGCAGGATTTTAAGCAGCGGCCACAGGCTCTTGCTTCGGTGCCGGTTTCGGCAGCGACGACAGGAACGCCATGATCAGCGCCGCCACATACGGCAGCGACTGCACCAGCAACATCACCACCCAGAAGCGCATGTCATTGCTCGGCAGGCCCTGCACCAGGTAAATCCCCAGTGCCGCACCCCACAACAGCAGCATGATGAACATCTCTTCCCGGGCTTCGGAGATCGCCACCCAGAAACCGTGGTTATCGGCGTTCTTCGGTGTACGGAAGAACGGAATGCTGGTGGTGAAGAACCCGTACAGCACCGCCTTGGCGATGGTGTGCGACAACGCCAGCCCGGCCAGTGCCGCGCAGAACGCATCTTTCAGGTTCACACCCACCGCACGACGGTAGAGGAAGATGATCTTGCCGACCTTGAACACGAACAACGCCAGTGGCGGGATCGCGAAAATCAGCAGCGGCGGGTCAACCCGCGTCGGCACGATAATCATCGCCGCCGACCACAACAAGGCGCCCACGGTGAAGAAGATGTTCATGCCGTCGGCCACCCACGGCAACCACCCCGCGAGGAAGTGGTAGCGCTGGCCACGGGTCAGCTCGGTGTCCTTGCCGCGCAAGAGGCTCGCAGTGTGGCGCTTGATGATCTGGATCGCGCCGTAGGCCCAGCGGAAACGCTGTTTCTTGAAGTCGATAAAGGTATCGGGCATCAGGCCCTTGCCGTAGCTGTCGTGGTAGTACGCCGCCGACAGGCCCTTCTCGAAGACCCGCAGGCCCAGCTCGGCATCCTCACAGATGCACCAGTCGGCCCAGCCCAGCTCTTCCAGCACCGAGCGACGGGTCATGGTCATCGTGCCGTGCTGGATGATCGCGTCACGGTCGTTGCGGGTGACCATGCCGATATGGAAGAAGCCTTTGTATTCCGCGTAGCAGAGCTTCTTGAAGGTGCTTTCGTTCTGGTCGCGATAATCCTGTGGCGACTGCACCACGGCGATTTTCGGGTCGGCGAAGTGCGGCACCATGTGCTTGAGCCAGTTTGGCGACACGCAGTAATCGGAGTCGATCACCGCGATCACTTCGGCATCCTTAGCGGTGTGCGGGATCAGGTAGTTCAGTGCGCCGCCCTTGAAACCGGCCAGGGGCGAGACGTGGAAGAACTTGAAGCGCGGGCCGAGGGTTTCGCAGTAGTCGCGCACCGGCTCCCACACGGCCGGGTCCTTGGTGTTGTTGTCGATGATCAGGACTTCGTAGTCCGGATAATCGAGGGCGGCCAGGGCGTCGAGGGTCTGTTTGACCATCTCCGGCGGCTCGTTGTAGCACGGCACGTGGATCGAGACTTTCGGGCGGTAGTCCGAATCCCCTTCAACCGGCAGGAATTCACGCCGGCGTTTGTGGGTCCAGACTGCTTCGGCCAGCTCATGGGCTTCGGTCAGCAACACGATAAATACGCCCAGGGCGCCGAGTGCCAGCAGGAAGCCCACCGTCAAGCTGAACCAGGTGCTGTATTGCTGGCTGTAGTCATAACCGATCCACACCAATACCGACCCGCACAGGAACGCGATAAAGGTCAGGAACGTACGGCCGCGCTGGCGCAGGGCCGAGCCGTCGATCATCAGCAGGGTCAGGGACAGCAGCGCAAGCACCACCGAGCCGATCGCCAGCACTCGCCATTGCGGAATCGCGACCACCGGGCCATCAAAGTTGAATTTCTGCTGGCGTGCGGCGTTGAACACGCCCCAATAGGCGCCTACAGAGCCTTCGTCGCTGGCTTTCCATGGCTGGTCAAACGCTTCGATCACGAAGTAGTTGTAGCCCTGGCGGTTCAGCGTGTTAACCAGCGTGCGCAGGTAAATCGCCTGGTCGGCGGGGGAGGCGTCAGCACCGCCACGCATCCGTCCGTTGCTCGGCCAGCCAACCTCCGACAGCAACAGCGGCTTTTTCGGGAAGGTCTTCTTCAGGTCCCGTGCGCGATCGAGGACGAACTGGCCGGCCTTGTCCACCGGGATATGTTCCCAGTACGGCAGGATGTGCGCGGCGATCAGGTCGACGTGCTTGGCCAGTTGCGGGTTGTGTTCCCAGATGTGCCATTGCTCTGAGGTGGTTACGGGCACCTTGACGGCGGCCCGTACCCGATCCAGCAGCACGATCAACGCCTCCGGAGTGATTTCCTCACGGAACAGCGCCTCGTTGCCCACCACTACCCGCACTACGCTGCGGGAGCTGTTGGCGATTTCGATGGCGCGCTGGATCTCGCGCTCGTTGCGCTCGAGGTCCGGACTGATCCAGATCCCCAGGGTCACCCGCAGGCCGAATTCTTCCGCCAGCTTGGGGATATCCCCCAGGGTGCCGTCGACCGAGTAGGTACGGATGTTGTCCGTCAGCTTGCTCATGATCGCAAGGTCCTGACGCATTTGATCGTCGGTCGGATACTGGTCTTTCTGTGGGTACTGGCCTTGCTGGAACGGCGAGTACGAAAAACCGGAGATCTGCTCGGGCCAGTTAGGGGCATTGACCGGGCGGTTGATCAGCGCCCAGAAGCCGGTGAACAGCGCGGCAATTGCCAGCACCACCACCAGGTTGAGTCCAAATTTACGCGATGACATGGCTATTTCGGGTTCCAAAGGGTGTGGAACGAAAAGAGGTGTCGGCCTGCGCCGAACGGCGCGCATCCTACACTGGCCTTTCACCGACCGTACAGCAAGCCGGGAAAAACCGGACATTGGGCAGTGCAACTCGTCGTAAGTTCTCTTACTTGTAGCTTGTAGTTTAAAACTTGTCGCTGTGTAGCCCTATAATGCGCGCCGGTTTTTGGGGTAATGGTCATGAGTACAGAAGATCCACGGTTTGCCGGCGTCGCCCGCTTGTATGGCATTGAAGGCCTGGAGCGCCTGAAGGCGGCCCATGTGGCCATCGTCGGCGTGGGCGGGGTGGGTTCGTGGGCGGCGGAAGCCATCGCTCGCTGTGGCGTGGGCGAGATTTCGCTGTTTGACCTCGATGATGTATGCGTCAGCAACAGCAACCGCCAGCTGCATGCGCTGGACAGCACCGTGGGCAAGGCCAAGGTCGAGGTCATGGCCGAGCGCCTGAAAGGCATCAACCCGGATTGCACCGTGCACGCGGTGGCGGACTTCGTGACTCGCGAGACGATGGCCGAGTACATCACGCCCAATATCGATTGCGTGATCGACTGCATCGACAGTGTGAACGCCAAGGCCGCACTGATTGCCTGGTGCAAGCGGCGCAAGATCCAGATCATCACCACCGGCGGCGCGGGCGGGCAGATTGATCCGACGTTGATTCAGGTGTGTGACTTGAACCGTACGTTCAATGACCCGCTGGCGTCGAAGGTGCGCTCCACGTTGCGTCGCGACTATGGCTTCTCCCGCACTGTGACCCGCCACTACAGCGTGCCCTGCGTGTTCTCCACCGAACAGCTGCGTTACCCGAAGCCGGACGGCAGCATCTGTTTGCAGAAGAGTTTTGTCGGGGATGGCGTGAAGCTGGACTGTGCCGGCGGGTTTGGCGCGGTGATGATGGTGACTGCGACCTTCGGCATGGTGGCCGCGACCAAGGCGGTGGACAAGATAGTGGCCGGGGTGCGCCGGCCTGCTGACAGAGTTCAGGCAACACCGATCTCTGCACCCTGAAAAGATCAAAATGTGGGAGCGGGCTTGCTCGCGAAGGCGGAGTGTCAGTCACCAGACAGGTCGACTGATACACCGCTTTCGCGAGCAAGCCCGCTCCCACATTTAGTTTTGTGTGAGGCTCAACTCCCGCATGCGCTGCAGCACCGCATTCAACCCATTGCTGCGCGACGGCGATAACTGCCGCGACAGGCCCAGTTGCTCAAACCAGCCGGGCAAGTCGACGGCTTGCAGTTCGGCGGCAGACACACCGTTGACCCGCGCCAGCAACAACGCCACCAGCCCGCGTATCAGCCGTGCATCGCTGCTGGCGGCAAACTGCCAATGCCCATCCTGCAAGCGCCCCACCAGCCACACCAGGCTTTCACAGCCCTGCACCAGGTTGACGTCTACCTTGTCTTCGTCCGGCAAGGCGGGCAGCCGCTCGCCCCATTGCATCAGCAGGCGGGCTCGTTGCTCCCAACTGCCGACTGCCTGGAACGCTTCCAGCGCGACAACGGCCTCAGTCGGCAAGCTCATCGCAACATATCCAGGGCTTGATCCAGCGCTTCAAAAAAGCGCTCCAGGTCATCGGAGTCGTTGTACAGCGCCAATGACACCCGAATCGCCCCCGACAATCCCATCTGCTTGAGCAGCGGCATCGCACAATGATGGCCGGCGCGCACCGCAATCCCTTGTTCGGTCAGCAAGTGGGCGAGGTCGGCGTTGTGCACGCCTTCCACCACGAAGCTGGCCAGGGCGACGTGCGGCGACCCCAGCAAGCGCACGCCATTGCGCGCTTGCAAGCCACGCAACAGGTAGTCGTGCAGGGCGGCTTCGTGAGCCGTCACCGCCTGCTGGTCCAGGGAACTCAGGTAATCCAGGGTTGCCCCCAGGCCGATCACGCTGGCGATCGGCGGAGTCCCGGCTTCGAAACCGAGGGGCGCCGGGCGGAAACTGGCGCTTTGATAATCAGCCTGCTGCACCATCTCGCCCCCAAACTGCCAGTGGCGCAGGTGATGCAGGGCTTCGGTGCGGCCATACAGCACGCCGACGCCGTCCGGCCCATAGAGTTTATGGCTGGAAAACACGTAGAAGTCGCAGCCCAGGGCCTGCATATCATGGCGACCATGCACGATGCCCTGGGCGCCATCGACCACCGTCAGTGCATCGTGGGCCTTGGCCAGCGCCAGCAGTTGCGGCAACGGCTGCCAGGCGCCAAGCACATTGGACAGTTGGCTCACCGCCAGCAGGCGGGTGCGCGGGCCGATCAGTTGGGCGGCGGCTTGCAGGTCGATCAAGCCGTCATCGTCAAGCGGCAGTACCACCAGCGCCAGCTCGCGACGCTTGGCCAGTTGCTGCCACGGCAGCAGGTTGGCGTGGTGCTCCAGGGCGCTGATGACAATCTCGTCGCCCGGGTTGAATAGGTGCTCAAGGCCATAAGCCAGGAGGTTCAGCGCCGATGTCGCGCCGTGGGTGAAGATGATTTGCCCCTCGTCACCGACGTTCAGCCACTGTGCCACCTTGCTGCGACTGTCCTCGAAAGCCTGGGTCGCGTGGGCGCCCGGCAAATGCTGGGCACGGTGCACATTGGCTGCGCCATTGGCGTAGTAATGGCTGATGGCGTCCAGCAGGGCTTGAGGTTTTTGCGTGGTGGCGGCGTTGTCCAGATAGGTCTGGTCTTGCCGTTGCAGGGTGGCGATGGCCGGAAAATCGGCGCGCCAGGGAGAGGGCACAAGCATGGTGATCAAGACTCGTATAAACGGCCCGCACCGGTCAGGCGCGGGCCGTTAGTGGCATCGAGTCGCTGCTTAGTTGTGAGCGTGCAGCGCTGCGTTCAGTTCGATGGCCGATTTGTGGGTTTTGCACTCCACGGCACCGGTCTCGGAGTTGCGGCGGAACAGCAGGTCCGGTTGGCCGGCCAGCTCGCGGGCCTTGACCACCTTGACCAGCTGGTTCTGCTCGTCCAGCAGCGCAACCTTGGTGCCGGCGGTCACGTACAGGCCCGACTCCACGGTGTTGCGGTCGCCCAACGGGATACCGATACCGGCGTTGGCGCCGATCAGGCAGCCTTCGCCGACCTTGATCACGATGTTGCCGCCACCCGACAGGGTGCCCATGGTGGAGCAACCGCCGCCCAGGTCCGAACCCTTGCCGACGAACACGCCAGCCGACACGCGGCCTTCGATCATGCCCGGGCCTTCGGTACCGGCGTTGAAGTTGACGAAACCTTCGTGCATCACGGTGGTGCCTTCGCCTACGTAGGCGCCCAGGCGGATGCGCGCGGCATCAGCGATACGCACGCCGCTCGGCACCACGTAGTCGGTCATCTTCGGGAACTTGTCCACCGAGAACACTTCCAGCAGGTCGCCACGCAGGCGCGCTTCCAGTTGACGCTCGGCCAGCTCATTGATGTCGATTGCGCCCTGGCTGGTCCAGGCCACGTTCGGCAACTGCGGGAACACACCGGCCAGGCTCAGGCCGTGAGGCTTGACCAGGCGATGGGACAGCAGGTGCAGCTTGAGGTAGGCCTCAGGCGTGGAGGTCAGTGCGGCGTCTTCGGCCAGCAGGGTGGCGACCAGCGGCGTGTGGCTTTCAGCCAGGCGGCTCAACAGGGCGGCTTGGGCAGCGTCGACGCCCTTGAGCGCGTCAGCCAGTTGCAGGGCCTGGGTGACGGTGAAAGTGATCGCCTGGTTGCCTTCGGTGTAACCGAGGATCGGCGCGATGGCCGCGATGATTTCAGCCGATGGATTGAGCAGCGGTTGTGCGTAAAACACTTCCAGCCAAGCACCTTGGCGGTTCTGAGTGCCGACGCCGAAGCCCAGGCTGAACAGGGAATTGGACATGCTGTTACCTCTACAAAAATGGAGTGGGCTGGCCTACTTGAGGGCCGCCGAATAGCTATCTGGCTTGAAGCCAATCAGGGTTTTGTCACCGAGATCAAGCACCGGGCGCTTGATCATCGAGGGTTGCGCGAGCATCAATTCAATGGCTTTCGCTTGGTCGAGATCGGCTTTGCGTTCGTCTTCGAGTTTGCGAAAGGTGGTGCCCGCACGGTTCAAAACCACCTGCCAACCGTGCTCATTGCACCATTGGGTCAAGTGTTCGCGGTCGATACCGGCCGTCTTGTAGTCATGAAACTCATACTGGATAGCGTGCTCATCGAGCCAGGTGCGCGCCTTTTTCATGGTGTCGCAGGCTTTGATGCCGAAAAGGTGCAACGTTTTGCTTGAAGCGGTCAAGGAATTGCCCCCCTTTGGGCTCACGCAGATTAAAGGTCACGGATTATGCCATGGCCAGCGGCTTTCGGCGCCGCTCGTCACACTTACGTTTTGCTCGTGTGCGACTTTTGTGCAAAGGCCATCGCGCAGCATAGGCGGCTAATATGGCACTTCAACGGCGAGTTGTTGCCTGATGTGTGTTGTTGCAAGTTGATTGTCTGGGAATCCCGCGTTATGCAAACCGCCTACACCGTACTTATCCTGCTGATGCTGGTCAGCGTTTCGCGCCTTGTCGGGCGTATCATCCCACTGCCGTTGCCACTGGTGCAGATCGCCGCCGGTGCGTTGCTGGCCTGGCCGACCCTGGGGCTGCATGTCGCCCTGGACCCTGAGTTGTTTCTTTTCCTGTTTCTGCCGCCGCTGCTGTTCTCTGATGGCTGGCGCATGCCCAAGCGTGAATTGTGGCGCCTGCGCGGGCCGATCCTGACGCTGGCGGTGGGGTTGGTGCTGTTTACGGTGGTGGGTGCCGGTTACTTCATTCACTGGTTGTTGCCGAGTATTCCCCTGCCGGTGGCCTTCGCCCTCGCGGCCGTGTTATCGCCGACGGATGCCGTGGCGGTGTCAGCCATTTCCCAGAATCGGTTGCCGACGCCACTGATGCACATGCTCCAGGGCGAGGCGTTGATGAATGATGCCTCGGGCCTGGTGACCTTCAAGTTCGCCCTGGCGGCGGCGCTGACCGGCGTGTTCTCGCTGGCGGATGCGAGCCTCACCTTTGTGCTGGTGGCCGTGGGTGGCCTGGCGGTCGGTGTGGCGTTGAGCTGGCTGGTGGGCCGCCTGCGTGCCTGGATGATCGCCCGGGGCTGGGACGACCCGGCGACGCACGTGGTGTTCATGTTGTTGCTGCCATTCGCCGCCTACGTGCTGGCGGAACGCCTTGGCGCCTCGGGCATCCTGTCGGCGGTGGCTGCGGGCATGATGCAAAGCTGGCTCGACCTGCTGCCGCGCCAGACCAGCACCCGGTTGCTCAACCGCAGCGTCTGGTCGCTGCTGGAGTTTGCGTTCAACGGCTTGATCTTCCTGCTGCTGGGCCTGCAACTGCCTGACATCATCAAGGCGGTGGTCAGCCATGAGCCGACGCTGTGGCCGACCTTGTTGTATCGCTGCCTGGACGTGATCGCGATTTTCCTGGTGCTGGTGGTGTTGCGGTTTATCTGGGTGCAAAGCATCTGGCGACTGTCGGGTTTATTGCGCCGGATTCGTGGGAAAAGTGAGCTGACGCTGGTGCCCACCGCGCGGTCCTGCTGGTTGCTGACCGTCGGTGGCGTACGCGGTGCCGTGACCCTGGCGGGTGTGATGTCGGTACCGTTACTGCTTGCGCCGGGGCAGGATTTTCCCGAGCGCGACCTGCTGATCTTCATCGCCGCCGGTGTGATCCTGCTTTCGCTCGTCGCGGCCTGCATCGCTTTGCCGCTGCTGTTGCGCGGCATCGAGAAGAGCCCGGATGAGAAACGCCACAATGAAGTGCGCGAGGCCTGGAAGAAGACCGCCGTGGCTGCTATCCATGCCCTGGAAGCCGAAGAACCCGCTGAAGCTGCACCCCAGGATGCCGCCCAGGCAGCCTTGGCCACCGAGCTCAAGGCGCGGTTGATGTCGGAGTATCGTCATCAACTGGAAGTGTTCAACGATTCGGCCGAAGCCCAGGCGCTGGCGTTGCAGATGGATCAACTGGAGCGCAAGTTGCGGCTCAAGGCCCTGCGGGCGCAGCGTCTGGAACTGTATAGCCTGAGCCGTCACCATCAGATTGGTGATGATGTGCTACGGGAGGTGTTGGCGGATCTGGATATGAGCGAGGCGAATCTGGGTCATATCAAATAACACTGCGGTGCTTACTTGTGGCGAGGGAGCTTGCTCCCGCTGGGCTGCGTAGCGGCCCCAAAAAAGCGGGAGCGCTGCGCACTCCAGCGGGAGCAAGCTCCCTCGCCACATTCAGCGCAGTTATTTATTGCGGGTAATAAAGTCGCGAATCCGCGTCGCCGCTTCCACGCACTCCGCCAGCGGCGCGACCAGCGCCAGGCGTACACGCCCGGCGCCCGGGTTGACCCCGTCCACTTCCCGCGACAGGTACGAGCCCGGTACCACGGTCACGTGTTCTTCCACGAACAAGTCCCGGCAGAACGCCGCATCGTCGCCCTTCACATTCGGCCACAGGTAGAAGCCGCCGTCCGGGTTTTGCACGTCCAGCACCGGCTTCAGGATCGCCAGCACCGCATCGAACTTCTCCCGGTACAGGTCACGGTTGGCCTGCACGTGGGCTTCGTCCTGCCAGGCAGCAATGCTCGCCAGTTGGGTTTGCACCGGCATCGCGCAACCGTGGTAGGTGCGGTACAGCAGGAAGCCCTTGAGGATTTCGGCATCGCCGGCCACAAAGCCCGAGCGCAGGCCCGGCAGGTTGGAGCGCTTGGACAGGCTGTGGAACACCACGCAACGCTTGAAGTCCTGGCGGCCCAGTTCCACGCAAGCGCTGAGCAGGCCTGGCGGCGGGGTTTGTTCGTCGAAGTACAGCTCGCTGTAGCACTCGTCGGCGGCGATCACGAAGTCGTATTCGTCAGCCAGGGCGATCAGCTTTTTCAGGGTGTCGACGGGAATCAGTGCACCGGTGGGGTTGCCTGGCGAGCACAGGAACAGGATCTGGCAGCGTTTCCAGATGTCCGGCGATACGGCGTCGAAATCCGGGTTGAAGCCGTTTTCATCCAGGCACGGCAGGTAATGCGGCTTGGCCCCGGCGAGGAACGCAGCCCCTTCGTAGATCTGGTAGAACGGGTTCGGGCTGACCACCAGCGCGTCGTCGCCACGGTTGACCACGGTCTGGGTGAAGGCGAACAGCGCTTCACGGGTGCCGTTCACCGGCAGGATGTTGCGCGCCGGGTCCAGCCAGCCCGTGGGCACGCTGAAACGGCGTTCACACCAGGCGCCAATGGCTTCGCGCAGGGCGGGAATGCCCAGGGTGGTGGGGTACACCGCCATCTGGTCCAGGTTGTTGGCCAGCGCCTCGGCGACAAACTGCGGGGATTTGTGCTTCGGCTCACCGATGGACAGGGCGATGGGGCGTTTGTCCGGGTTCGGCGTGACGCTGCCCAGCAGGACGCGCAATTTCTCGAACGGGTAGGGCTGCAGCTGGTTCAGGGCGTTGTTCATCGATAAATCTCGTTCAATTCATTGGAAGCTGAAAATGGGCGGTCGGTCAGATGCTCAAGCGTGACATCTCGACGCCGGTCTCCTGATTGACGCTCAACTGCTGGACGATGGCTTCCTGCAAGCGTCGGCACAGTTCAGGGTCGGAAAGCGGCTGGTTGTCGGCATCGGTAATGAAGAACACGTCTTCCACCCGCTCGCCCAGGGTCGCAATCTTGGCGTTCTGCAACGACAGGTCGAACTCCAGGAATATCGTGCCGATCCGTGCCAGCAGGCCCGGGCGGTCCGGCGCGCTGAGTTCCAGCACCGTCACCGGGCGCTGGGCGTCGTTGTGGATGGTCACCTCGGGGGCAAAAGCAAAGTGCTTGAGCTGGCGCGGCACCCGACGCTGGATGATGGTCGGGTAGTCGTCAGGATTGCGCAGCGCGTCGGTCAGGCCTTTGCGGATCTTTTTCACCCGCTCCGGGTTGTCGCCGATGGACTCGCCTTCTGTGTCGAGCACGATGTAGGTGTCGAGGGTGAACTGGCTGCTGGAGGTGATGACCCGGGCGTCGTGAATGTTCAGGTTGAGCTGGTCCATCGCCGCCACGGTCACGGCGAAGAAGTCGTGCTGGTCGGGCGCGTAGATGAAGATCTGGGTGCCACCCTCGAACTCGCGCTGGGTGGTTTCCTTGATCAGCACCAGTGGGCCGCCATCGGCCGGCTGCTGCAGGATCGCGTCGCTGTGCCAGGCCACGTCGCCGGCGGTGTGGCGCAGGAAGTAGTCGTCTCCCAGTTGCGACCAGAGTTGCTCGACGTCGTCCGGGTCATTGCCGCCACGCACCAGAATATCCAGGGCCGCGCTTTGGGTGCGGCGGATCTGTTCTTCGCGGTCCACCGGGTTCTCCAGGCCGCGACGCAGCGCGCGCTTGGTCTCGGTGTAGAGCTGGCGCAACAGGCTGGCGCGCCAGGAGTTCCACAGCGTCGGGTTGGTGGCGTTGATGTCGGACACGGTGAGCACGTACAGGTAGTCGAGGCGGGTTTCATCGCCGACGGCCTGGGCAAAATCGTGGATCACCTGCGGGTCGGACAAGTCCTTGCGCTGGGCGGTGGTGGACATCACCAGGTGGTTCTGCACCAGCCACACAATCAGGCGGCTGTCCCACAGCGGCAACTGGTGACGCTGGCAGAACGCTTCGGCGTCCACTGCGCCTATTTCCGAGTGATCACCGTGCCGGCCCTTGCCGATGTCGTGGTACAGGCCGGCGAGGTAGATCAATTCCGGCTTGGGCAGACGCGCCATGAGCTTGCTGGCCAGCGGGAATTTCTCTGATACCTGGGTGTACTGCAACTTACGCAGGTGCTTGATCAGGTTCAGGGTGTGGGCGTCCACCGTGTAGATGTGGAACAGGTCGTGCTGCATCTGCCCGACGATAAAACCGAACTCCGGCAGGTAGCGCCCCAGGATCCCGTAGCGGTTCATGCGACGCAGGTTGCGGTGGATGCCGATCTTGCACTTGAACAGCTCGATAAACAGGCTGGTATTGCGGATGTCGTGACGGAAGTCGTCGTCGATCAGGTGACGGTTTTCCCGCAGCAGGCGAATGGTGTCGGCGCGTACGCCCTTGATTTCCGGCTGCTGGGCCATCAACACGAAGATTTCCAGCATGGCGAACGGCGTGCGTTTGAATACGTTGTCGTTGCGTGCCTCGATATAGCCATCGTGGAGCTGGAAGCGCGCGTTGATCGGCTGCGGCGGTGCTTCGTCTTCCGGGGCCAGGATCACTTCTTCGAAGTGCTGGATGATCAGGTCGCTGAGCTGGGCAATGCTCATCACCACGCGGTAGTACTGCTGCATGAAACTTTCGATGCTGGTCTTCGCGTCTTCGCCTTCAAACCCCAGCAGGGTGGCGATGGAGCGCTGGTGGTCGAACAGCAGGCGGTCTTCGGAGCGCCCGGCCAGCATGTGCAGCGCGTAGCGCACTTTCCAGAGGAATTCCTGGGAGGAGGCCAGCAGGGCGTTTTCGCTCTCCACCAGGAAGCCTTCCCCGGCCAGGGCGCGCAGGTTCAGGGTGCCGTACTGGCGACGGGCGACCCACAAAATCGTCTGGATGTCCCGCAGCCCGCCCGGGGAGCCTTTGACGTTGGGTTCCAAGTTGTATTCGGTGTCGTTGTACTTGTGGTGCCGGGCTTTCTGCTCGGCACGCTTGGCCAGGAAGAAGTCCTTGCTCGGCCACATGTGCGCGGTGCTGGTGACTTCCAGCATGCGCTGGCGCAGGCGCTCGGGGCCGGCGATGGTGCGGCTTTCCATCAGGTTGGTGATCACCGTCAGGTCGGCGCGGGCTTCCTGGGCACACTCGTCCACCGAGCGTACGCTTTGGCCGACTTCCAGGCCGATGTCCCACAACAGCGTCAGAAAACGCTCGATGGAGTCGCGAAAGATCTCGTGATCGGCGCTGTCCAGCAAGATCAGCAGGTCGATGTCGGAGTAGGGGTGCAGTTCGCCACGGCCGTAGCCGCCGACCGCCACCAGGGCGATATCGGCGTCTTCACTCCAGCTGAACTGTTCCCAGGCCTTTTGCAGGATGTTGTCGACGAACCAGGCGCGGTCCTCGATCAGCCGGCGGATATCGCGGCCGGTACGAAAGCGCCCGTCGAGCACCTCGCGGGCCTGACGAATGGCCTTCTTGAAGGCGGCGATGGGGCTGGCCTTCAGTGCCAGTTCCGCCTGGAACTGGCCACGGTCGAAGAGTTCGGGATCCACCTGGGGCATCGATCGGTTTTCCTTTCTATCTATGGGTCACAGCGTCGCTATTAGAAAACCGGTGCAAACATTACGCCGAAACGCGGGGAATCGTGTCGTCAGCACGCAGGGTGAAGATCTCGTAGCCGGTGTCGGTCACCAGCAGGGTGTGTTCCCACTGCGCCGAGAGCTTGCGGTCCTTGGTGATGGCGGTCCAGCCGTCGCCCAGCACCTTGGTGTCGGCCTTGCCCTGGTTGATCATCGGCTCGATGGTGAAGGTCATGCCTGCCTTGAGTTCCATGCCGGTGCCGGCGCGGCCGTAGTGCAGGATCTGTGGCTCTTCGTGGAACACCTTGCCGATGCCGTGGCCGCAGAACTCGCGCACCACCGAGAAGCCGTTCTTTTCAGCGTGCTTCTGGATGATTTCACCGATGTCACCCAGGCGGCAGCCAGGCTTGACGATCTCAATGGCCTTGTACATGCATTCCTGGGTGACTTGCGACAGGCGCTCGGCCCAGACCGGCACGGTGCCGACGTGGAACATGCGGCTGGTGTCGCCGTGGTAGCCGTCCTTGATGACGGTGACGTCGATGTTCAGGGTGTCGCCGTCCTTCAGCGGCTTGTCGCCGGGAATCCCGTGGCACACCACGTGGTTGATCGAGGTGCAGATCGACTTGGGGAAACCCTTGTAGTTCAGCGGCGCAGGGATGGCCTTTTGCACGTCGACGATATAGTCGTGGCAAATGCGGTCCAGCGCTTCGGTGGTGACGCCGGGCTTGACGTGTTCGGCAATCATTTCCAGGACGTCGGCAGCCAGTTTGCCGGCAACACGCATGCCAGCGATATCTTCGGCGGTTTTGAGGGTTACGGTCATACAGGCTCTCTCTAGCGCGACGCGCTGAAATCAATACGGTTTACGGGTGTGCGACAAAAGGTTGCAGAATTCGCACAAGCCCAAAAAACGCGATTCTAGCAGACGCAAGGGTGAAACCATGAGCGTCTGGCGATCGCTTCTGTCTATAAGGATGGGGGCATTCTGGCTCTATTCAAAGGCTTAGGCAAAAGCGACTGACGGCAAATGTGATTGCGGGTTTCGTTTTTGCAAGCTCTGTGGTATAAAATGCGCCGCTTTCCGGGGATACCCCGCAAAGCTTAAATCCACACACGTGTCGACACGATGACCTGGGTGCCGGAGGCGAATGCCGCTGGTTGGTCATTGGGATACGTGGAGGCCAAACCCGACTTATTAAGGAACTATCATGTCCCAAGTCAACATGCGCGATATGCTGAAGGCCGGTGTGCACTTCGGTCACCAGACCCGTTACTGGAACCCGAAAATGGGTAAATACATTTTCGGCGCGCGTAACAAGATCCACATCATCAACCTTGAAAAAACCCTGCCAATGTTCAACGAAGCTCTGACTTTCGTAGAGCGCCTGGCCCAGGGCAAAAACAAGATTCTGTTCGTCGGCACCAAGCGTTCCGCTGGCAAGATCGTTGCTGAAGAAGCAGCACGTTGCGGTTCGCCGTACGTCGATCACCGCTGGTTGGGCGGCATGCTGACCAACTTCAAAACCATCCGTGCTTCCATCAAGCGTCTGCGTGACCTTGAAGTGCAAGCCGAAGACGGTACTTTCGCCAAGCTGACCAAGAAAGAGGCGCTGATGCGCACTCGCGACCTGGAAAAGCTCGATCGTTCCCTGGGTGGTATCAAGGACATGGGCGGTCTGCCTGACGCACTGTTCGTTATCGACGTTGATCACGAGCGCATCGCGATCACCGAAGCCAACAAGCTGGGCATCCCGGTTATCGGCGTAGTCGATACCAACAGCAGCCCGGAAGGCGTTGACTACATCATCCCAGGCAACGATGACGCAATCCGCGCTATCCAGCTGTACATGGGTTCGATGGCTGACGCTGTAATCCGTGGTCGCAACCACGTTGCTGGCGGTACCGAGCAGTTCGTTGAAGAAGCTCCGGTAGCTGCAGCTGAGTAACTGACGCCTTGGCGTTGACTCAGTAAGCAAAAAGGGGGCTTGGCCCCCTTTTTGCCACCTCGAAAACCATTTGTCGGCAGCGCAGCTACAACATTTGTAACGTGCAGCGGCCTACAAGGGTGGTTCGGGAAGAATTGATCGCCCGTTCAATCGGGTGGAATGGTTGAAAACCTATCCAAGAGGATTTTGAAAATGGCAGAGATTACTGCAGCGTTGGTTAAAGAACTGCGTGAGCGTACCGGCGAAGGCATGATGGATTGCAAAAAGGCCTTGACCAAGGCCGGCGGCGACATCGAAAAAGCCATTGATGACATGCGTGCTTCGGGCGCCATCAAGGCTGCCAAGAAAGCAGGCAACGTCGCTGCTGAAGGCGCCATCGCAATCAAGGAAGACGGCAAATCGGCCGTTATCCTGGAAGTTAACTCGCAGACCGACTTCCTGGCCCTGCAAGACGACTTCAAGAACTTCGTCGCTGCCAGCGTTGAAAAAGCATTCGCTGACAAGCTGACCGACGCCGCTCCGCTGATCGAAGCTCAAGAAGCTGATCGTCTGGTTCTGGTGGGTAAAGTGGGCGAGAACGTTAACATTCGTCGCCTGACCCGCGTTGAAGGTGACGTTGTGGGTGCTTACCTGCACGGCAACAAGATCGGTGTTGTGGTTGCCCTGAAAGGCGGCAACGTTGAACTGGCCAAAGACATCGCTATGCACGTAGCGGCCAGCAACCCTGAATTCCTGCTGCCATCGGAAGTTTCTGCTGAAGCCATCGAACGCGAGAAAGCCGTGTTCCTGCAGCTGAACGAAGAGAAAATCAAAGGCAAGCCTGAAAACATCGTTGAAAACATGGTCAAGGGCCGTATCAGCAAGTTCCTGGCTGAGGCTTCCCTGGTTGAGCAGGCGTTCGTCAAGAACCCTGAAATCAAGGTTGGCGAACTGGCCAAGAAAGCCGGTGCTGAAATCGTTTCCTTCACCTACTACAAAGTAGGCGACGGCATCGAGAAGCCGGTCGACAACTTCGCTGAAGAAGTTGCTGCCCAGCTGGCTGCCACCAAGAAGTAAGACAGTTTTTAACTGTCGCCCAAAAGAGGCTGCCCGCTTACGCGCGCAGCCTCTTTTCAAATGGGGTGATCGATTTTTATTGGTTTCCCTTTGGAACTGGCTTACAAAGCCGTGTTCCGATGGCGCTGTGACAGCGTCAAGCTAGAGTGAACGCAGGCCGTAAACGGCTTGCCAAGAATTTTCAAAAAATACGCCGCAGGAGAGATTCGCAATGGCTCAGCAGGGCAGTGGTCATCAGGCTCGCTATAAACGCATTCTACTCAAGCTTAGCGGCGAGGCCCTGATGGGCTCGGAAGAGTTTGGGATCGATCCCAAAGTACTCGATCGCATGGCGCTGGAAGTCGGCCAACTGGTCGGTATCGGTGTCCAGGTCGGTCTGGTGATCGGCGGCGGCAACCTGTTCCGTGGCGCGGCACTCAGCGCTGCCGGCATGGATCGGGTGACAGGCGACCACATGGGCATGCTGGCCACTGTGATGAACGCCCTGGCCATGCGTGATGCGCTGGAGCGCGCCAATATCACCGCGATCGTGATGTCGGCTATTTCCATGGTTGGCGTAACGGATCACTATGATCGTCGCAAGGCCATGCGTCACCTGGATGCCAAGGAAGTCGTGATTTTTGCGGCCGGTACCGGCAACCCATTCTTTACCACCGATTCGGCAGCTTGCCTGCGTGGTATCGAGATCAACGCGGACGTGGTACTCAAGGCCACCAAGGTTGACGGTGTCTACACCGCAGACCCATTCAAAGACCCGCATGCCGAGAAGTTCGATCATCTGACTTATGATGAAGTACTGGATCGCAAGCTGGGCGTGATGGACCTGACGGCAATTTGCTTGTGCCGCGACCACAAGATGCCGCTGCGCGTATTTAACATGAACAAGCCCGGCGCCCTGCTGAACATCGTACACGGCGGCGCGGAAGGGACTCTGATCGAGGAAATCGAACAATGATCAACGAAATCAAAAAAGACGCTCAAGAGCGCATGCAAAAGTCCCTGGAATCCCTGAACCATGCGTTTGGCCAGATTCGTACCGGCAAGGCCCACCCAAGCATCCTGGGCAGCGTGATGGTGCCTTACTACGGCACTGATACCTCGATCACCCAAGTGGCCAACATCACTGTAAAAGATTCGCGCACCCTGCAAGTCGTTGCTTTCGAGCGCAACATGCTCGGCGCCGTCGACAAGGCCATCCAGAGCGCCGGTTTGAACCTCAATCCGACCAACCTGGGCGAATTGCTGCTGATCTCCATGCCTGCCCTGACCGAAGAAACCCGCAAGGGCTTCACCAAGCAGGCGCGCAGTGCAGCAGAAGACGCACGTGTTGCCGTGCGCAACATCCGTCGTGATGCCTTGGGTGACCTGAAGAAGCTGGTCAAGGACAAGGAAATCAGCGAAGACGAAGAGCGCCGTGCCGTTGCTGATATCGACAAGCTGACTAAAGATGCCGAGGCCCAGATCACCAAGGCCACGGAAGATAAAGAAAAGGACCTGATGGCCGTATAAGGGGTCAGGACGCCTTCATGGAAAAGACCAAGCAGACTGTGCCCTCCGTGGTGCCGCGCCATGTCGCGATCATCATGGACGGGAATAATCGCTGGGCGAAGAAGCGCTTTATGCCGGGCGTTGCCGGGCATAAGGCGGGTGTCGACGCTGTACGAGCCGTGATTGAGGTGTGCGCCGAGGCCAAGGTCGAAGTATTGACCTTGTTCGCGTTCTCCAGTGAAAACTGGCAGCGCCCGGCCGAGGAGGTCAGTGCCTTGATGGACCTGTTCTTCAAGGCCCTGCGCCGCGAGGCCAAGCGCCTGAACGAGAACAACATCAGCCTGCGTATCATCGGTGACCGTTCGCGGTTTCATCCGGAGCTGCAGGCGGCCATGCGCGAAGCCGAGGCGATCACTGCCGGCAGCAACCGTTTTGTGCTGCAGATCGCAGCCAACTACGGCGGCCAGTGGGATATTGCCCAGGCCGCGCAGCGTCTGGCGCGGGAAGTGCAGGCCGGCCATCTGCGCCCGGAAGACATTACCCCCGAACTCTTGCAAACCTGCCTGGTGACCGGCGACCTGCCGTTGCCGGACCTGTGCATTCGTACCGGTGGCGACCATCGCATCAGCAACTTCTTGTTGTGGCAGTTGGCCTATACCGAACTGTACTTCTCCGACCTGTTCTGGCCGGACTTCAAACACGATGCCATGCGCAATGCGCTGGCCGATTTCGCTTCCCGTCAGCGTCGCTTCGGTAAAACGAGCGAGCAGATCGAAGCTGGAGCCCGGGTTTAATGCTTAAACAACGAATCATCACGGCGCTGATCCTGCTGCCTATTGCCCTGTGCGGGTTTTTCCTGCTTGAAGGTGCGAACTTCGCGCTGTTCATCGGCCTGGTTGTGACCCTGGGTGCCTGGGAATGGGCGCGCCTGGCGGGTTTCGCCGCGCAGTTGCCTCGTGTGGTGTATGCCGCTGTCGTGGCGTTGTTGATGTTCCTGATGTACATCCTGCCGGACGTGGCGCCCTGGGTGCTGGGTGCGGCGGTGTTGTGGTGGGCGTTGGCGACCTATCTGGTGCTGACCTATCCGGGCACCAGCAGTCATTGGTCCAGTGTCGCCTGCAAGCTGGTGATTGGCCTTTTGATTCTGTTGCCTGCCTGGCAAGGCCTGGTCTACATCAAGCACATGCAACTGGGTAACTGGCTGATCATGGCGGTGATGGTCCTGGTGTGGGGTGCCGATATCGGCGCCTATTTCTCCGGGCGTGCCTTCGGCAAGCGCAAGCTGGCGCCGGCGGTCAGCCCGGGCAAAAGCTGGGAAGGCGTGTATGGCGGCCTGGCGTTGACCCTGGTGATTACCGTGGTGGTCGGTGTGGTGCGTGGCTGGACCGTCAAGGAAATGCTACTGGGCCTGGTGGGCGCAGCCGTGGTGGTGTTCATCTCGGTGGTCGGTGACCTGACCGAAAGCATGTTCAAGCGCCAGGCCGGGATCAAGGACAGCAGTAACCTGCTGCCGGGTCACGGTGGCGTGCTGGACCGTATCGACAGCCTGACTGCCGCGATCCCGATCTTTGCCGTATTGCTGTGGATGGCTGCCTCGTGAGCCGCCTGCAACAGGTAACCGTGCTGGGCGCTACCGGCTCGGTGGGGCTAAGCACCCTGGATGTGATTGCCCGTCATCCCGAGCGTTATCAAGTATTCGCCTTGACCGGTTTCAGTCGCCTGAGTGAACTGCTGGCACTGTGTGTGCGGCACGCGCCGCAATACGCAGTAGTGCCCGAAGCGGCAGTTGCACGTGGTTTGCAGGATGACTTGCGCGCTGCGGGCCTGGCGACTCAGGTATTGGTGGGGGAGGAGGGGTTGTGCCAGGTTTCGGCAGACCCTGAGGTCGACACCGTGGTTGCGGCGATTGTCGGCGCTGCCGGCTTGCGCCCGACCCTGGCGGCCGTTGATGCGGGCAAGAAGATTCTGCTGGCCAACAAAGAAGCCCTGGTGATGTCCGGGGCACTCTTCATGCAGGCTGTGCGCAAGAGCGGCGCCGTGCTGTTGCCGCTCGACAGCGAGCACAACGCGATTTTCCAATGCATGCCGGGTGATTTCGCCCGCGGGTTGAGCCAGGTCGGCGTGCGCCGGATTCTGCTGACAGCCTCCGGTGGCCCGTTCCGGCAGACGCCGCTGGCCGATCTGGAGCATGTTTCTCCCGATCAGGCGTGCGCTCACCCGAACTGGTCCATGGGGCGCAAGATCTCGGTGGATTCAGCGAGCATGATGAACAAGGGCCTGGAGCTGATTGAGGCCTGCTGGTTGTTCGATGCCCGGCCGGACCAGGTCGAGGTGGTGATCCACCCGCAAAGTGTGATTCATTCCCTGGTGGACTATGTGGATGGCTCGGTACTGGCCCAACTGGGCAATCCGGACATGCGTACGCCGATCGCCAATGCCCTGGCATGGCCTGAGCGGATTGACTCGGGTGTTGCGCCGCTGGATCTGTTTGCCATTGCCCGTCTGGACTTCGAAGCGCCCGACGAGCAACGCTTCCCTTGCCTGCGTCTTGCGCGGCAAGCTGCGGAGGCGGGTAACAGTGCCCCGGCTATGCTGAATGCGGCCAATGAAGTGGCTGTGGCGGCGTTTCTGGACCGGCGCATCCGCTTTCCGCAGATCGCGGGTATCATCGAGGACGTTTTGAGCCTTGAGCCCGTCGTCCCGGTGAATGATCTGGGCGCGGTGTTCGAAGCGGATGCAAAGGCCCGGGCCTTGACCGAGCAGTGGTTGAGCCGCAATACGCGTTAGCCTCTGGGTGTGTTCAAGCCTTCAGGCACTGGATTGAAATGCGGAGAAATTAGATGAGTGCGCTCTACATGATTGTCGGCACCCTGGTTGCTCTGGGTGTGCTGGTTACCTTCCACGAGTTCGGCCATTTCTGGGTCGCGCGTCGTTGCGGCGTCAAGGTACTGCGCTTTTCCGTAGGCTTCGGCATGCCGTTGCTGCGCTGGCACGACCGTCGTGGCACCGAGTTCGTAATTGCGGCCATTCCATTGGGCGGCTACGTCAAGATGCTCGACGAGCGCGAAGGCGAAGTGCCGGCTGATCAGTTGGATCAATCCTTCAACCGCAAGACCGTTCGTCAGCGCATCGCCATCGTCGCGGCAGGCCCGATCGCAAATTTCCTGTTGGCGATGGTGTTCTTCTGGGTCCTGGCCATGTTGGGTAGCCAGCAGGTGCGTCCGGTGATCGGTGCCGTCGAGGCCGACAGCATGGCGGCGAAGGCCGGCCTGACTGCCGGGCAAGAAATTGTTGCAGTTGATGGCGAGCCAACCACCGGCTGGGGTGCCGTCAATTTGCAGTTGGTGCGTCGCCTGGGTGAAAGCGGCATCGTGAAACTGGTGGTGCGCGATCAGGATTCCACCACCGAAACCTCGCGCGAGCTGGCCCTGGATCACTGGCTGAAAGGCTCCGATGAGCCTGACCCGATCAAATCCCTGGGCATTCGCCCATGGCGTCCGGCCTTGCCGCCGGTGCTGGCAGAGCTGGATCCGAAGGGGCCAGCCCAGGCCGCGGGTCTGAAAACCGGCGATCGCCTGCTGGCCCTCGATGGCCAGGCGCTGGGTGACTGGCAGCAGGTGGTCGACCTGGTGCGTGTACGCCCTGATACCAAAATTGTGCTGAAAGTTGAGCGCGATGGTGCTCAAATCGACGTCCCTGTGACCCTGGCGGTTCGTGGGGAAGCCAAGGCAGCCGGGGGTTACCTGGGGGCCGGCGTTAAAGGTGTCGATTGGCCACCTTCGATGGTTCGAGAGGTCAGCTTCGGGCCGTTGGCGGCGATTGGCGAGGGTGCGAGACGCACCTGGACCATGAGTGTGCTGACCCTCGATTCCCTCAAGAAAATGTTGTTCGGCGAGCTCTCGGTAAAAAACTTGAGTGGACCGATAACCATTGCTAAAGTGGCGGGCGCTTCTGCCCAGTCGGGCGTTGTAGATTTCCTGAATTTCCTGGCTTATCTGAGTATTAGCCTTGGGGTTCTGAATTTGTTGCCCATTCCAGTATTGGATGGGGGGCATCTGTTGTTTTATCTGGTCGAGTGGGCGCGTGGTCGCCCCTTGTCGGATCGGGTGCAGGGTTGGGGGATACAGATCGGTATCAGTTTGGTGGTCGGGGTGATGTTATTAGCCCTGGTCAACGATCTGGGACGACTGTAACGCTTCGCTGAATTGCGAATCTGCCGCATTTTGCGGCAGTTTGTTTATTGCCAGTTGGAATAAGAAAGGACTTCATGAAACGTCTGCTGCTAACTGCGGTTCTCACCGTATTGATGATCGCCGAAGTTCACGCCGAGTCCTTCACCATCTCCGATATTCGCGTCAACGGCCTCCAGCGGGTTTCCGCGGGTAGCGTCTTTGGTGCCTTGCCGTTGAACGTCGGGGAACAGGCTGATGACCGTCGCCTGGTGGAATCCACTCGTGCGCTGTTCAAAACCGGGTTCTTTCAAGATATCCAACTGGGTCGCGAAGGTAACGTCCTCGTCATTACTGTCGTCGAGCGACCTTCTGTCGCCAGTATCGAGATCGAAGGCAACAAGGCGATCTCCACTGAAGACTTGATGAAAGGCCTCAAGCAATCCGGCCTTGCCGAAGGCGAGATCTTCCAGCGTGCCACCCTCGAAGGCGTGCGTAACGAACTGCAACGCCAGTACGTTGCCCAGGGTCGTTACTCGGCTACCGTCGAGACCGAAGTGGTGCCGCAACCGCGTAACCGCGTCGGCCTGAAGGTCAACATCAACGAAGGCACCGTGGCGGCCATCCAGCACATCAACGTGGTGGGTAACACCAAGTTTGCTGATGACGACCTGATCGACCTATTCGAACTCAAGACCACCAACTGGCTGTCGTTCTTCAAGAACGATGACAAGTATGCCCGTGAAAAACTCTCCGGTGACCTGGAGCGCCTGCGTTCCTACTACCTGGACCGCGGCTATATCAACATGGATATCGCTTCGACCCAGGTGTCCATCACCCCGGACAAGAAGCACGTCTATATCACTGTCAACGTCAACGAAGGCGAGAAGTACAAGGTTCGTGACGTCAAGCTCAGCGGCGACTTGAAAGTGCCTGAAGACCAGGTCAAGTCCCTGTTGCTGGTGCAGAAGGACCAGGTGTTCTCGCGCAAGCTGATGACCACCACCTCCGAGCTGATCACCCGTCGCCTGGGTAACGAAGGCTATACCTTCGCCAACGTCAACGGCGTACCGACCCCGCACGACGAAGACCACACCGTGGACATCACCTTCGTTGTAGACCCGGGCAAGCGTGCCTACGTTAACCGCATCAACTTCCGTGGCAACACCAAGTCTGCCGACGAAGTGCTGCGCCGCGAAATGCGTCAGATGGAAGGTGGCTGGGCGTCGACTTACCTGATCGACCAGTCCAAGGTTCGCCTCGAGCGCCTGGGCTTCTTTAAGGAAGTCAACGTTGAAACCCCGGCTGTACCGGGTGTGGATGACCAGGTTGACGTGAACTACGCCGTAGAAGAGCAAGCCTCCGGTTCGATTACCGCCAGTGTCGGTTTCGCCCAGAGTGCCGGCCTGATCCTCGGCGGTTCGATCACCCAGAACAACTTCCTCGGTACCGGTAACAAGGTTTCCATCGGCCTGACCCGAAGCGAATACCAGAGCCGCTATAACTTCGGTTATGTCGACCCCTACTGGACTGCTGACGGCGTGAGCCTGGGCTACAACGCCTTCTATCGCACAACCGACTACAAAGACCTCGACGTTGACGTTGCAAGCTATGCAATCGACAGCTTCGGTGTTGGTGCCAACATTGGTTACCCGATCAGTGAGACCTCGCGTTTGACCTTCGGCCTGACCGCGCAGCAGGACAAGATCAAGACCGGTGTGTACACCGTGGATGAGATCTTCAACTTCGTGCGTAAAGAAGGCGACCAGTTCCTGAACTTCAAGGCTTCGGCCGGTTGGTCGGAATCGACCCTGAACAAAGGTGTACTGGCGACCCGTGGCCATTCCCAGAGCCTGACTCTGGAAGCCACCACGCCGGGCAGCGACCTGTCGTTCTTCAAACTCGACTACCGTGGCCAGTTGTTCCAGCCATTGAGCGAAAACTACACCATGCGCCTGCACACCGAATTGGGTTATGGCGATGGTTATGGTTCGACCAGCGGCTTGCCGTTCTATGAGAACTACTATGCGGGTGGTTTCAACTCGGTACGTGGTTTCAAAGACAGCACCTTGGGTCCTCGTGGTACCCCAAGCCGTGGCGTGGGTGTGACCGGTAACCAGGGGACTGTGGCTGACTCGGACAACGACCCGCTGCCATTCGGTGGTAACGTGCTGATCCAGGGTGGTGCTGAGATTCTGTTCCCGCTGCCATTCGTTAAAGATCAACGTTCCCTGCGTACTTCGGTCTTCTGGGATGTGGGTAACGTGTTCGACTCCAAGTGCGAACAGGTCACCAACCCGAATGGCTCGAAGTCCAACACGCAGTGCAACGACGTGAGCTTCAGCAACCTGGCAAGCTCTGTCGGTGTCGGTGTGACCTGGGTTACCGCGCTTGGCCCATTGAGCTTTGCTCTGGCCATGCCGGTCAAGAAACCGGATAACGCTGAAACCCAGATTTTCCAATTCTCCCTCGGCCAGACGTTCTAAGCGTCTGACCCAAGATAACGACAACGGATTCTGTAGGAGTGCATCGTGCGTAAGTTGACTCAATTGGTTCTCCTGGCGACTGTCCTGGTAGCGACCCCGGCCTTTGCCGAAATGAAAATTGCCGTTCTGAACTATCAGATGGCGCTGCTGGAATCCGATGCGGCCAAGAAATATGCCGTAGATGCCGAGAAGAAATTCGGTCCTCAACTGACCAAGCTCAAGACGCTGGAAAGCAGCGCCAAGGGCATCCAGGATCGTCTGGTAGCCGGTGGCGACAAGATGCAGCAAGGCGAGCGCGAGCGTCTGGAGCTTGAATTCAAGCAAAAGGCCCGTGACTACCAGTTCCAGTCCAAGGAGCTGAACGAAGCCAAGGCTGTTGCCGACCGCGAAATGCTCAAGCAGCTGAAGCCGAAACTCGACAGCGCCGTGGAAGAAGTCATCAAGAAAGGTGCCTTTGACCTGGTATTCGAACGCGGTGCAGTCATCGACGTTAAACCTCAGTACGACATCACCCGTCAGGTGATCGAGCGCATGAATCAGCTGAAGTAAGCCATGACTGCGACTATCAAGCTCGGCCAATTGGCCGAGTTCCTGGGAGCCACCTTGCGTGGCTCCGCGGAGAAGGAAATCACTGGGCTAGCCACCTTGCAGGAGGCTGGCCCAGCTCAGTTGAGCTTCCTGGCAAACCCCCAATACCGTAAATACCTGGGCGAAAGCCGCGCCGCAGCCGTGCTGCTGAAGGCCGCTGACGCCGAAGGTTTTGCCGGGGACGCGCTGGTTGTTGCCGATCCGTACCTGGCGTATGCCCGGGTGTCGCACCTGTTCGATCCGAAACCCAAGGCCCCCGCCGGTATCCATCCGACGGCGGTGATCGCCGATGACGCTCAGGTTGACCCTGCCGCGAGCATCGGTGCTTTTGTGGTGATTGAAAGCGGTGCACGCATCGGGGCGGGTGTAACGCTGGGTGCCCAGTGTTTTATCGGCGCGCGCAGCGAGATTGGTGCCGGTGGCTGGCTGGCTCCGCGTGTGACCCTGTACCACGACGTGCGTATCGGTGAGCGTGTGGTGATTCAGTCCGGTGCCGTGATTGGCGGCGAGGGCTTCGGCTTCGCCAACTCGAAGGGTGTCTGGCACAAGATTGCCCAAGTGGGCGGCGTGTTGATTGGCGATGACGTTGAAATTGGCGTCAACACTGCCGTTGACCGCGGGGCCCTGGCCGATACCGTCATTGGTAACGGCGTGAAACTGGATAACCAGATTCAGATCGCCCACAACGTGCAGATTGGCGATCACACCGCCATGGCCGCCTGCGTGGGGATCTCCGGCAGCACCAGGATCGGCAAGCATTGCATGCTCGCCGGGGGTGTTGGCCTGGTGGGCCATATCGAAGTGTGCGACAACGTATTCATCACCGGCATGACCATGGTGACCCATTCGATTACCGAGCCTGGGTCCTACTCATCCGGTACGGCCATGCAGCCTGCGGCCGAATGGCGCAAGAGCGCGGCGCGTCTGAGGCAGCTCGACGATATCGCTCGGCGCCTGAAACATCTGGAAAAGCGTGTTGGGGACGTGACCCCTGACGGTAATGCTTCATCAGATGGCTGATACCATTTCCATATCAAGTGTGCACAGCCGCTAGACTGCCTCCTTGATTTGCTAGAGGGGCGTGCCTTAGTCCGCACGCTCCCAATCTTTATTACAGGCTTCCCCCCGAAATGATGGACATCAACGAGATTCGCGAATACCTGCCTCACCGTTACCCGTTCCTGCTGGTGGACCGGGTCACGGACCTCAATGTTGAGGAAAAGCGCATTCGTGCCTACAAGAATGTCAGCATCAACGAACCGTTCTTCAACGGTCACTTCCCTGCGCATCCCATCATGCCAGGCGTATTGATCATCGAAGCGATGGCCCAGGCTGCCGGTATCCTTGGTTTCAAAATGCTCGACCTGAAGCCTGCCGATGGCACGCTCTACTATTTCGTGGGCTCTGACAAACTGCGCTTCCGCAACCCGGTAACTCCGGGTGACCAGTTGATCCTTGAAGCCAAGTTCATCAGCTGCAAGCGCCAGATCTGGAAGTTCGAATGCCAGGCCTCGGTCGACGGCAAGCCGGTGTGCTCGGCTGAAATCATCTGTGCGGAACGCAAACTATGAGTTTGATTGACCCTCGCGCAATCATCGATCCGACGGCCGTACTGGCCGCCGACGTTGAGGTCGGCCCTTGGTCGATCGTCGGCGCAGGTGTGGAAATCGGCGAGGGGACAGTCATCGGGCCGCATGTGATCCTCAAAGGCCCGACGAGGATTGGCAAACACAATCGTATCTATCAGTTCTCATCGATAGGCGAAGACACCCCGGACATGAAGTACAAGGGTGAAGAAACACGTCTGGTAATCGGTGATCACAACATCATCCGTGAAGGCGTGACCATTCACCGCGGTACCGTCCAGGACCGTGCCGAGACTACCCTGGGTGACCACAACCTGGTGATGGCTTATGCGCATATCGGTCATGACAGCGTAATCGGCAACCATTGCATCCTGGTCAACAACACTGCGTTGGCCGGCCATGTGCACGTTGACGATTGGGCGATCCTGTCCGGCTTTACCCTGGTGCATCAGTACTGCCATATCGGCGCCCACAGCTTTTCCGGCATGGGTACCGCCATCGGCAAGGACGTTCCGGCGTTCGTCACCGTATTCGGCAACCCGGCCGAGGCCCGAAGCATGAACTTCGAAGGCATGCGCCGTCGGGGCTTCAGCGAAGACGCGATCCACGCCCTGCGCCGCGCCTACAAGGTGGTTTACCGCCAGGGGCTGACGGTCGACCAGGCCTTGATCGAACTGACGGAGCCAGCCGCATTGTTTCCGGAAGTCGCGATATTCCGTGACTCTATCCAGTCGTCGACTCGCGGCATCACCCGCTGATCATGGCCAGGCTGCGTATAGCGTTGGTGGCCGGAGAAGCTTCCGGCGATATTCTCGGTGCAGGCCTGATGCGGGCCCTCAAGCTCCAGCATCCGGCGGTTGAATTCATCGGTGTCGGCGGTCCGTTGATGCAGGCTGAAGGCCTGACGTCCTACTTCCCTATGGAACGCTTGTCGGTCATGGGGCTGGTGGAGGTGCTGGGCCGTTTGCGCGAGCTGCTGGCCCGTCGCAAAAAGCTGATCCAGACCCTGATCGAAGAAAAGCCCGACGTCTTTATCGGAATCGACGCGCCGGACTTCACCCTCAATATCGAACTCAAATTGCGTCAGGCCGGGATCAAGACCGTGCATTACGTCAGCCCGTCCGTATGGGCGTGGCGGCAAAAGCGCGTGCTCAAGATTCGCGAAGGCTGCGACCTGATGCTGACCCTGCTGCCCTTCGAGGCCAGGTTCTACGAAGAGAAGGGCGTGCCGGTGCGGTTTGTCGGGCACACCCTGGCCGATACCATTCCTCTGCAGGCCGACCGTGCTGCCGCGCGTGCCGAACTGGGTTTGCCCGAAGGTCCGCTGGTGGCCTTGATGCCGGGGAGCCGTGGCGGCGAAGTCGGTCGTCTCGGCGCGCTGTTTTTTGATGCAGCCGAACGCCTGCAGGCGCTGAAGCCGGGTGTGCGCTTCGTATTGCCATGCGCCAGTCCTCAGCGCCGTGCACAAATTGAAGAATTGCTGGTAGGGCGCAACTTGCCGTTGACCCTGCTCGACGGCGGCTCGCACCTGGCACTGGCGGCGTGCGATGCGGTGCTGATCGCCTCCGGCACTGCGACCCTGGAGGCCTTGCTCTACAAGCGCCCGATGGTTGTGGCCTATCGCCTGGCGCCGCTGACCTACTGGATTCTCAAGCGTATGGTCAAAAGCCCCTACATCTCCCTGCCGAATTTGCTGGCCCAGCGTCTGTTGGTGCCCGAGTTGTTGCAGGACGATGCGACGCCTGAAGCCCTGGCGCAAACCCTTTTCCCGTTGATCGACGGTGGCGAAGAGCAGACCC
The DNA here is from genome assembly GCF_013385565.1 of Pseudomonas sp. E6002. Lineage (NCBI taxonomy): Bacteria > Pseudomonadati > Pseudomonadota > Gammaproteobacteria > Pseudomonadales > Pseudomonadaceae > Pseudomonas > Pseudomonas sp. E6002. The sequence continues at coordinate 40,531 of NZ_JACAPT010000051.1, forward strand.
GTGGTTTCGACGAAATTCACCGCACCTTGCGCCGTGATGCGTCGAACCAGGCGGCGGATGCCGTGCTGACGTTGATCGGTCATAAGCAGGAAGCCCTATGAAGACGCAAATGGGCCTGGATTTCAGCCTGGTCGCCGATGCCCTTGACCTGGTTGCCGGTGTTGACGAAGTCGGACGCGGCCCGCTGTGCGGCGCAGTCGTCACCGCCGCGGTGATTCTCGATCCAAACCGTCCGATCCTTGGCCTCAACGATTCGAAGAAACTCACCGAAGCCCGTCGCGAAAAACTCTACGACGAGATCTGCGAGAAAGCCCTGAGTTGGCACATCGCCCGCGCTGAAGTCGAAGAGATCGACAAACTGAACATCCTGCACGCCACCATGCTGGCCATGCAGCGCGCCATTGAAGGCCTGCATATCACGCCAAAAATGGCGATGATCGACGGCAACCGCTGCCCGAAGCTGACGATGCCCGCAGAAGCGGTGGTCAAGGGTGATAGCAAAGTGCCGGCGATTGCCGCTGCATCGATCCTGGCCAAGGTCAGCCGTGACCGTGAAATGGCGGCTTTCGAATTGATCTATCCCGGCTACGGCATCGGCGGGCACAAAGGCTATCCAACGCCCGTTCATCTGGAAGCTTTGGCTCGCCTGGGCCCGACCCCGATCCACCGCCGCTCGTTTGCCCCGGTTCGCCAGGCTTTCGAGGCTCGGGAAAGCCTGATCGAGGTTTAGCAGCAAGGCTGATGTTTTTGCCAAGGCCCGGTACAATCCGGGCCTTGTTGTCTCCACGTTTTGTACAGGATCACTATGCCGGCTTCATTCGTTCACCTGCGCCTGCACACTGAATACTCCCTGGTCGACGGCCTGGTACGGATCAAACCCCTGGTCAAAACGCTGGTGGGCATGAACATGCCTGCCGTGGCGGTGACCGACCAGAACAACATGTGTTCCCTGGTCAAGTTCTACAAGGCCGCCATGGGCGCCGGCATCAAGCCGATCTGCGGTGCCGACCTGTGGCTGTCGAACAAGGACCCGGATAACCCACTGAGCCGCATCAGCCTGTTGGCGATGAACGGCGTGGGTTATCGCAACCTCACCGAACTGATTTCCCGTGGCTTTATCGATGGCCAGCGCAATGGCTCGATCATCATCGAGCGCGAGTGGGTGGCCGAAGCCAGCGAAGGGCTGATCATGCTTTCGGCGGCCAAAGAGGGTGAAATCGGTATCGCGCTGTTGGGCGGCAATCCTCATGAGGCTGAAGTGCTCGCCCGTGAGTGGATGGAGGTGTTCCCCGACCGTTTCTACCTGGAAATCCAGCGCACCAACCGCCCCAACGATGAAGAGCAGTTGCATGCCGCTGTGGCCCTGGCTGAAAAGCTTGGCGCGCCGCTGGTGGCGACCAACGATGTGCGCTTTATCAAGAAGGAAGACTTCGAGGCCCACGAAACCCGCGTATGCATCGGCGAAGGCCGGGCGCTGGACGATCCGCGCCGCTCGAAAAACTACAGCGAAGAGCAGTACCTCAAAAGCGCCGATGAAATGGCCGAGCTGTTCAGTGACCTGCCCGAGGCCCTGGAAAACTCCGTCGAAATTGCCAAGCGCTGCAATATTGAAGTGAAGCTGGGCAAGCACTTCCTGCCCAACTTCCCGATTCCCGATGGCATGACCATCGACGAGTATTTCCGCAAGGTCTCGTTCGACGGTTTGGAGGAACGCCTGAGCGTCCTGCTGCCCAAGGACACCACTGAAGATTATGAAGCCAAGCGCCAGGTCTACGTCGACCGCCTGAATTTCGAGCTGGATATCATTATCCAGATGGGGTTCCCCGGTTACTTCCTGATCGTAATGGACTTTATCCAGTGGGCCAAAAGCAACGGCGTGCCGGTGGGGCCTGGCCGTGGATCGGGTGCTGGGTCGCTGGTGGCCTATGTGCAGAAGATCACCGACCTCGACCCGCTGGAATACGACCTGCTGTTCGAACGTTTCCTTAACCCGGAACGGGTATCGATGCCCGACTTCGACGTCGACTTCTGCATGGATGGTCGCGACCGGGTTATTGAGTACGTGGCCGAGAAATACGGGCGCAACGCAGTAAGCCAGATCATCACCTTCGGTTCCATGGCGGCGAAAGCGGTAATTCGCGACGTGGCCCGGGTACAGGGCAAGTCCTACGGCCTGGCTGACCGCCTGTCGAAGATGATTCCGTTTGAAGTCGGCATGACCCTGGAAAAAGCCTACGAGCAGGAAGAAATCCTGCGGGACTTCATCAAGGTCGATGAAGAAGCGGCTGAAATCTGGGACATGGCGCGCAAGCTCGAAGGCGTGGTGCGTAACGTCGGTAAACACGCCGGTGGTGTAGTAATCGCGCCTACCAAGCTGACCGACTTTTCGCCGATCTATTGCGACGAAGAAGGCGACGGCCTGGTAACCCAGTTCGACAAGGACGACGTGGAGGCGGCCGGCCTGGTGAAGTTCGACTTCCTCGGCCTGCGTACCCTGACGATCATCGACTGGGCGCTGAAGACCATCAACCGCGACCGCGCCAAGGTCAATGAGCCACCGCTGGATATCGCGTTTATCCCGCTGGATGACAAGCCGACCTACAGCCTGCTGCAAAAAGCCGAAACCACGGCCGTGTTCCAGCTTGAATCCCGCGGCATGAAAGAGCTGATCAAAAAGCTCAAGCCCGACTGCCTGGAAGACTTGATCGCACTGGTGGCCCTGTTCCGTCCGGGCCCGCTGCAATCGGGCATGGTGGATGACTTCATCAACCGTAAGCACGGGCGTGCCGAGCTGGCTTACCCGCACTCCGACTACCAGTACGAAGGTCTCAAGCCGGTACTGGCACCGACCTACGGCATCATCCTGTATCAAGAACAGGTGATGCAGATTGCCCAGGTCATGGCCGGCTATACCCTCGGCGGCGCGGACATGCTGCGTCGAGCCATGGGTAAGAAAAAGCCCGAGGAAATGGCCAAGCAGCGCGGTGGCTTCATTGAAGGTTGCGCCACCAACAACATCGATGCCGACCTGGCCGGTAACATCTTCGACCTGGTGGAAAAGTTCGCCGGTTACGGCTTCAACAAATCCCACTCTGCCGCCTATGGCCTGGTGTCTTACCAGACTGCGTGGCTGAAGGCTCACTACCCGGCGCCGTTCATGGCGGCGGTACTGTCTGCGGATATGCACAACACCGACAAGGTCGTGACCTTGATCGAGGAAGTGCGCACCATGAAGCTGCGCCTCGACGCGCCGGACGTGAACACTTCCGAGTTCAAGTTCACGGTGAACGACGAAGGCCGCATCATCTATGGCCTCGGCGCGATCAAGGGCGTGGGCGAAGGCCCGGTGGAGGCGATTACCGAAGCGCGTCAGGACGGGCCGTTCAAGGACCTGTTCGATTTCTGCGCCCGGGTCGACCTCAAGCGCATCAACAAACGTACTCTGGATGGCTTGATCCGCAGCGGCGCCCTGGATCGCCTGGGCCCGTACTTCCATGATGAGTCGAAGGCGTACCAGGCCAATATCGACCGCAACCGCGCGGTATTGCTGACCGCCATGGAAGAAGCGATCAAGGCCGCCGAGCAGACCGCACGCACCCACGACAGCGGCCACGCCGACCTGTTTGGCGGGCTGTTCGTCGAAGAAGATGCCGACGTCTACGCCAACCATCGCAAGGCCAAGGAGCTGACCCTCAAGGAACGCCTCAAGGGTGAGAAAGACACCCTGGGCCTGTACCTCACGGGTCACCCGATTGACGAATATGAAGGTGAAATCCGGCGTTTCGCCCGCCAGCGCATCATCGACCTGAAGCCGGCGCGGGATACCCAGACCGTCGCAGGCATGATCATCGCGCTGCGGGTGATGAAGAATAAAAAGGGCGACAAGATGGGTTTCATCACCCTCGACGACCGCTCGGGCCGGATCGAAGCCTCGCTGTTTGCCGATGCCTTCCATTCCGCCCAGTCGCTGTTGCAGACCGACGCGATGGTGGTGGTGGAAGGGGAGGTCAGTAACGACGACTTCTCCGGCGGCCTGCGCCTGCGGATCAAGCGCGTGATGAGCATGGAAGATGCTCGCACCAACCTGGCCGAAAGCCTGCGCCTGAAGGTCAAGACCGATGCGCTCAAAGGTGATCAGCTACGCTGGTTGGGTGACTTGCTTAAACGCCACCGTGGCGCCTGCCCGGTGACCATGGAGTACACCGGCAACGACGCCAAGGCGATGTTGCAGTTTGGCGAGACGTGGCGAATTGACCCCGCCGATGGCTTGATTCAAGCATTGCGTGACCAGTTCGGGCGTGACAACGTCTTCCTCCAATACCGTTGACGCTCAGGCAGTACGAAGATCGCCTGATCTCGACCGAACATTTAATCTCGACCTAACCGCGCCTCTCCCTTAAGGTAGGGCGCGAATAGACAACCGGCTGGCCAGGCACTCCTTGGCCGTCGACCCAAGACGGACGCTTATGAACCCGAATTTTCTTGATTTCGAACAGCCGATCGCTGACCTGCAAGCCAAGATCGAAGAGCTGCGCCTGGTCGGCAATGACAATTCGCTGAATATCGGCGATGAAATCGCTCGCCTGCAAGACAAGAGCAGCACGCTTACCGAAGACATCTTCGGCAAGCTGACCAGCTGGCAGATCGCGCGCCTGGCCCGCCACCCGCGCCGTCCGTACACTCTGGACTACATCGACCATATTTTTACCGAGTTCGATGAGCTGCACGGCGACCGTCACTTCTCCGACGACGCCGCCATCGTGGGCGGTATCGCTCGCCTGGACGACCAGCCAGTGATGGTCATCGGTCACCAGAAAGGCCGTGAAGTGCGCGAGAAAGTCCGCCGCAACTTCGGCATGCCGCGCCCTGAAGGCTACCGCAAGGCCTGTCGCCTGATGGAAATGGCCGAGCGCTTCAAGATGCCGATCCTGACCTTCATCGACACCCCGGGCGCCTACCCGGGTATCGACGCTGAAGAGCGCAACCAGAGCGAAGCTATTGCCTGGAACCTGCGGGTAATGGCGCGCCTGAAGACGCCAATCATCGCTACCGTGATCGGTGAAGGCGGTTCCGGCGGCGCATTGGCGATTGGCGTCTGCGACCAGCTGAACATGCTGCAATATTCCACCTACGCGGTGATCTCGCCGGAAGGTTGCGCCTCGATCCTGTGGAAAACCGCCGAGAAGGCACCGGATGCCGCGGAAGCCATGGGCATAACTGCCGATCGCCTGAAAGGCCTGGGTATCGTGGATAAAGTGATCGCCGAGCCATTGGGCGGCGCCCACCGTGACCCGGCTGCCGCTGCCGCGACCATTCGTGCCGAACTCAGCTCGCAACTGGCGATGCTCAAGAAGTTCGACAACGAGGCACTGCTGGCCCGTCGTTACGAGCGCCTGATGAGCTACGGTCTCTAAGCCGACGCGTTACTAAATGTGGGAGCTGGCTTGTGTGGGAGCGGGCTTGCTCGCGAAGGCGGTGATTCAGTCAAGATAGTTGGCGACTGACACACTGCATTCGCGAGCAAGCCCGCTCCCACATTTGCCTTGTGTATGCTGGTTACCGCATTCCAGTTTGATGGCGTACTTTGCTATGAAGCCCACCTTAACCGCCAAGCTCCTGCAAATCCTCGCCCCCTGGCGCAACGCCCCGGCCTGGCATATCGCCTTCTCCGGCGGCCTCGACTCCACCGTCCTGCTGCACCTCCTGGCCACGCTGGCCAAAATCGACAAGCTCCCGCCACTCAGCGCTATCCATGTTCATCATGGGCTGCAAGCTGCGGCGGATGCGTGGCCGGCCCATTGCCAGTCCGTGTGCGACGCCTTGTGCGTGCCTCTGCGGGTGATCCGCGTGCAAGTGCAACAAGGTGCAAGCCTGGAGCGCGCGGCCCGTGACGCGCGGTATCAGGCGTTTGCCGAGCTCACCGGGGCAGGGGAGTTGCTGGTCACGGGCCAGCACCGTGACGATCAGGCAGAAACCTTACTGTTTCGGCTGTTGCGTGGGGCTGGCGTGCGTGGCCTGGCGGCAATGCCCGCGCAACGCCCTTTGGCAGATGGCTATCTGGTGCGACCCTTGCTGGATGTGTCTCGCGCCGAGCTTGAAGCCTACGCCCGTGAACATCAATTGACCTGGATCGAAGACCCGTCGAACGCTGATCCGCGTTTCTCCCGCAATTACCTGCGCCACCATGTTTTCCCACACCTGACTGAACGTTGGCCCCAAGCCGTCAGCACCATGGCCCGCAGCGCCGAACATCTGAGCGAAGCCCACGGCTTGCTCGACGAACTGGCGCAGATGGACCTGCTGGCCGCCAGCCAGCACCCGGTGTTTCCCTGGCTGGCATTGCCTTCGCTGACCCTTGAACCGCTTGCCGCGCTCTCCGAGGCCCGCCAGCGCAACGCACTTAGGCACTGGCTGACACCGCTGACACGCTTGCCCGACAGCGACCACTGGACCGGCTGGGCGACCTTGCGCGACGCCAAACACGATGCACAGCCACTGTGGCGCCTGGCCGACGGTCAATTGCACCGTTGTGGTGGGCTTATCTGGTGGTTACCTGCCAGTTGGTCGGAATTTTCTGACGCATCGGTGAGCTGGCCGCACCCGCAAAACCCACTACAGTTACCCGGTAACGGCCAAGTGCGCTTCAGCGGCAGTGCACCCGAAGGCCCCCTGAGCATCCGTTATCGCCAGGGCGGTGAAATCATGGAATTGCCAGGCCGGGGCCGGCGCGACCTGAAGCGCTTGCTTAACGAAAGTGCGGTACCAGGCTTCATCCGTGGCAGATTGCCGCTGCTGTATCAGGGCCAGCAATTGCTGGCTGTGGCCAACCTGCCGGGGCTTGCGGCGGGTGGCGGTACCGGCTGGCAATTACATTGGATGCCACCAACCTGCGATCAAGGTTTGAGCTGATAGAGCCTTTCCGGTAGACTACGCTCCCTTCTTGATACAACTTCTGTGGATTCGCCTGAATCGCAGCAGTTGCCGATTACCAAGCAGTCTTTGCTGGGCGATTCCAAAAAATGTGTAGCGATCAACGTACCGGTGTTTCATTGCTGGTCTGTCACAACGCGGCGGTTTTTTTGAAAGGTGCACTGTGATTAATGCAGGTGATCGGGGGCTTCGGCCTTCCTTCGCTTTCCCCGGCGGCTCGGACCGCTTTAACGCAGACTTCTAGGGTTTTTCATGACGCGCTACATATTCGTCACGGGCGGTGTTGTTTCTTCATTGGGGAAAGGCATTGCCTCCGCTTCATTGGCGGCCATCCTGGAGGCGCGGGGACTTAAGGTCACCATGCTCAAGCTGGACCCGTACATCAACGTTGACCCGGGCACCATGAGCCCGTTCCAGCACGGTGAAGTGTTCGTCACCCACGACGGCGCCGAGACCGACCTGGACCTGGGCCACTACGAGCGGTTCATCCGCACGACCATGACCCAGAACAACAACTTCACCACCGGCCGTGTCTACGAGCACGTGCTGCGCAAGGAGCGCCGTGGTGACTACCTGGGTGCAACCATCCAGGTGATCCCGCACATCACCGACGAAATCAAGCGCCGCATCATCAAGGGTGCAGGCGATGCCGACGTGGCGATGGTCGAGATCGGTGGCACCGTGGGTGACATCGAATCCCAGCCGTTCCTCGAAGCCATCCGCCAGTTGCGTTTCGAAGTCGGCGCCAAGCGCGCGATGCTGATGCACCTGACGCTGGTGCCGTACATCGCCACCGCCGGCGAAACCAAAACCAAGCCTACCCAGCACTCGGTCAAGGAACTGCGTTCCATCGGCCTGCAGCCGGACGTGCTGGTGTGCCGCTCCGACCACGCGATCGACATCGCGTCCCGGCGCAAGATCGCCCAGTTCACCAACGTTGAAGAACGTGCGGTAATCGCCCTGGAAGACGCCGACACCATCTACAAGATCCCGGGCATCCTGCATTCCCAGGGCCTGGATGATTTTGTCGTCGAGCGCTTCGGCCTGCAGTGTGGCGGCGCCGATCTGTCCGAGTGGGAAGCCGTGGTCGACGCCAAGCTCAACCCTGAGCATGAAGTCACCATCGCCATGGTCGGCAAGTACATGGAACTGCTGGACGCCTACAAGTCGCTGATCGAAGCGATGAGCCACGCGGGCATCAGCAACCGTACCAAGGTCAACCTGCGCTACATCGACTCCGAAGACATCGAGAACCAGGGCACCGCGTTGCTGGAAGGCGTTGACGCCATCCTGGTTCCGGGCGGCTTCGGTCTGCGTGGCGTGGAAGGCAAGATCACTGCCGTCCAGTACGCTCGTGAGAACAAGGTGCCGTACCTGGGTATCTGCCTGGGCATGCAAGTGGCGGTCATCGAGTTCGCTCGTAATGTGATGGGCTGGAAAGACGCCAACTCCACCGAGTTCGATCGCACCAGCGGCCATCCGGTCGTGGGCCTGATCACCGAGTGGGAAGATGCCACCGGCGCCGTCGAAACCCGTACCGAAGCCTCCGACCTGGGCGGCACCATGCGCCTCGGCGCGCAGGATTGCCTGCTGGAGCCGGGGTCCCTGGTTCACGATTGCTACGGCAAGGACGTGATTGTCGAGCGTCACCGTCACCGCTACGAAGTGAACAACAACCTGCTGCCGAAAATCATGGAAGCCGGCCTGAAAATCTCCGGTCGTTCCGGTGATGGCGCGCTGGTTGAAGTGGTTGAAGCACCGGATCATCCATGGTTCGTGGCTTGCCAGTTCCACCCGGAGTTCACCTCGACCCCGCGCGACGGTCACCCGTTGTTCAGCGGCTTCGTTAAAGCAGCACTGACGCAACATCAGAAGAAGGCGTAAACCTGATGGCCCAGAAGATCATTCGCGTAGGCGACATCGAGATTGCCAACGACAAGCCCATGGTGCTGTTCGGCGGCATGAACGTGCTGGAAAGCCGCGACATGGCGATGCAGGTCTGTGAAGAGTACGTGAAGGTGACCGAGAAACTCGGTATCCCCTACGTATTCAAGGCCAGCTTCGACAAGGCCAACCGTTCGTCCGTGACCTCCTATCGCGGCCCGGGCCTTGAAGAAGGCATGCGGATCTTCCAGGACATCAAGCAAGCCTTCGGCGTGCCGATCATCACCGACGTCCACGAGCCTGAGCAGGCTGCCGTGGTCGCCGAGGTGTGCGACATCATCCAGTTGCCGGCCTTCCTGTCGCGCCAGACCGACCTCGTGGTCGCGATGGCCAAGACCGGCGCTGTGATCAATATCAAGAAAGCCCAGTTCCTCGCGCCTCAGGAAATGAAACATATCCTGAACAAGTGCGTGGAAGCGGGTAACGACCAGTTGATCCTCTGCGAGCGTGGTTCGAGTTTCGGCTACAACAACCTCGTGGTGGACATGCTCGGTTTCGGCATCATGAAACAGTTCGAATACCCAGTGTTCTTCGACGTGACCCACGCGCTGCAAATGCCCGGTGGTCGCGCCGATTCCGCTGGCGGGCGCCGTGCCCAGGTACTGGACCTGGCCAAGGCCGGCATCAGCCAGTCCCTGGCAGGTTTGTTCCTGGAAGCCCATCCGGACCCGGACAACGCCAAGTGCGACGGCCCATGCGCCCTGCGCCTGGACAAGCTGGAGCCATTCCTGGCCCAGTTGAAGCAGTTGGACGACCTGGTCAAGAGTTTTCCGACGGTAGAGACCGCGTAAGCGCCATTTCTCCGGTAGACTTTCCCTCGCTTTACGCTCAGGCCCGCAGGCCTGAGCCTTGTCGCCTGCAAGCCTGCCCGTTGTTCCACCCTTGCGGTCGGTCAAAAGATTTCCTTCAGCTGCGTCGTTTTCGTCAACTTTGGAGTGTTTACAACAATGGCAAAAATCGTCGACATCAAAGGTCGTGAAGTTCTCGACTCCCGTGGCAACCCTACCGTCGAAGCCGACGTGCTTCTCGATAACGGCATCATCGGCAGCGCCTGCGCGCCGTCCGGTGCTTCCACAGGTTCCCGCGAAGCACTGGAACTGCGTGATGGCGACAAGAGCCGTTACCTGGGCAAGGGTGTACTCAAGGCGGTGGCCAACATCAATGGCCCGATCCGCGACCTGCTGCTGGGCAAGGATCCACTTGACCAGAAAGCCCTCGATCACGCGATGATCAAGCTCGACGGTACCGAAAACAAAGGCAGCCTGGGCGCCAACGCCATCCTCGCCGTGTCCCTGGCCGCTGCCAAGGCCGCTGCACAGGACCAGGACCTGCCGCTGTACGCCCACATCGCCAACCTGAACGGCACTCCGGGTGTCTACTCGATGCCGGTTCCGATGATGAACATCATCAACGGTGGCGAGCACGCTGATAACAACGTCGACATCCAGGAATTCATGGTGCAGCCGGTTGGCGCCAAGACCTTCTCCGAAGGCCTGCGCATGGGCACCGAGATTTTCCATCACCTCAAGGCTGTGCTGAAGGCCCGTGGCCTGAGCACTGCAGTGGGTGACGAAGGTGGTTTCGCGCCGAACCTGGCGTCCAACGAAGACGCACTGAAAGTGATCTCCGAAGCCGTGGCCAACGCTGGCTACAAGCTGGGCACCGACGTGACCCTGGCCCTGGACTGCGCGGCCAGCGAATTCTACGAAGACGGCAAGTACAACCTGTCCGGCGAAGGCCACGTGTTCACCTCGGAAGGTTTTGCTGACTACCTCAAGGGCCTGACCGAGCGCTACCCGATCATCTCGATCGAAGACGGCCTGGACGAGTCCGACTGGGCTGGCTGGAAAGTGTTGACCGACAAGATCGGCGAGAAGATCCAGCTGGTGGGCGACGACCTGTTCGTGACCAACACCAAGATCCTGAAGGAAGGCATCGACAAAAAGATCGCCAACTCGATCCTGATCAAGTTCAACCAGATCGGCACCCTGACCGAAACCCTGGAAGCCATCCAGATGGCCAAGGCTGCGGGCTACACCGCCGTGATCTCCCACCGCTCCGGCGAAACCGAAGACTCGACCATTGCCGACCTGGCCGTGGGCACTTCGGCTGGGCAGATCAAGACCGGTTCCCTGTGCCGTTCCGATCGCGTTTCCAAGTACAACCAATTGCTGCGTATCGAAGAGCAACTGGGCGGCAAAGCCAAGTACAACGGTCGCAGCGAGTTTCGCGGCTGATTGTTAAATGGTAAAAGGTCAGCGGATTACGTCGGAAAAATTACGGCAGCGTGAATTTCGGCGCTAATCTCATGACTAACAAGCACAAGCCTGGTTTTTCCAGGCTTCGTGCTATCAGTTGCTGCAAAAGTTTTGCATGGCTGTCTTTTTTCACTGGATACCCGATATTCGATGCGCAGTCCCAATTGGTTGTTCCTCGTCTTGCTCTTGCTGCTGGCTGGCCTGCAGTACCGCCTTTGGGTGGGGAATGGCAGCTTGGCGCAGGTCACCGAACTGACCCAGCAAATTGCCGCACAGCACGCCGAAAACGAGGTGTTGCTGGAGCGCAATCGCGTGCTCGATGCCGAAGTACTTGAATTGAAAAAAGGCATGGAGACCGTTGAAGAGCGGGCTCGCCATGAGTTGGGCATGGTCAAGGAGGGCGAAACCCTCTACCAGTTGGCCCAATGAGCATTTCGTCACCGGCCTTCTGGGCCGTGATTCCTGCCGCGGGCGTGGGTGCCCGTATGGCCGCGGACCGTCCCAAGCAGTACTTGCAATTGGGTGGGCGCACTATTCTCGAACACAGCCTTGGCTGTTTCCTCGATCATCCGGGCCTCAAGGGGCTGGTGGTCAGCGTTGCGATGGATGACCCTTACTGGCCGACCCTGGCTTGCGCCACCGACCCACGCATTGTGCGCGTTGACGGCGGCGAAGAGCGCTCGGGTTCGGTCCTCAATGCCTTGCTTTACCTGCACGGCCAGGGCGCGAGCGATGACGATTGGGTGCTGGTGCATGACGCCGCCCGGCCGAACCTCAGCCGCGATGACCTGGACAAGTTGCTCTTTGAACTGGCCGACGACAGCGTGGGTGGGCTGCTGGCCGTGCCGGCGCGGGACACCCTCAAGCGCGCCGACAAGCACGGGCGCGTGTTGGAAACGGTTGATCGCACGCCGATCTGGCAGGCCTACACCCCGCAGATGTTCCACCTTGGCGCGCTGCACCGGGCCTTGGCCGACAGCCTGGTCTCGGACGTGGTCATCACCGACGAAGCCTCGGCCATGGAATGGGCCGGGCATGCGCCTCGCCTGATCGAAGGCCGTTCCGACAACCTCAAGGTCACCCGCCCGGAAGACCTTGAATGGCTGCGCCAGCGTCGGACTTTCCAGTCTTCCTGACGCTCACACCGTCATCTGTTCAACCCCGGCCGGGGTCTTGAACTCATCCACCAGCGCCTGAATGCTGTCGAACGGTTTGCCGTCCACGGCCCAACTGGGCGCGCTGATGGCGTATCGGCTGCCCTGTTGATCGATCCTGAAATGGCGTACGTCGCCTCGCCGTGAACGGTAGTGAAGGTGTGCCGGTGTCGTGACGGTTGCCGGTGTCAGCATGAACTGGCCTGGCTTGGTCAGCAGCGTCTGTGGCGTCCTGGCCTGGGGCTGGGAGGGGGCGGGCGCCGGTTGCGCCGGGCGTTGCAAGCTGGCGCGGTCCACCCGCAGGACCAGGTTGGCCTTGACCGTTCCCTCACCCTTGCCGATGCCCAGGCTGGCGGTGCGTCCCGTGTCCACTTCGACGCCGAGGTGCCCGCCAGCCGCTGCATCCTCGATCCGCAGGCCGATGCTGCCGGTGAGTTCGGCGATCCCCGGAATCCCTTTGTAGGTATTGGTATGGCTGTCACCCACCAGTGCGACCCATTTTCCCGGGCGCGGCTTGGTGGTCTGGATCCATTGAATCACCTCGGTGGCGTAGAAGTTCATCATGCGCTGGCGCAAGTTGTCGGCGGTGTCGGGCACGTCGCGCAGCATGTAGCTGACAGTGCAGTCGATCGGCTGGATTTTGATCCCGGCGTCACGGGCTGCGGTGACGATGTTGACGAACGAGTAGTGCCGGTCGCGCAACGGCGGGTAGATGTTGTTGAGGAAGCCCTTGAGTTCCTCGGGCATCACCGCGCTTCGGGTACGGTAGAACGCCTTGAGCAAGGGCATGTGTACATCTGTCAGCAGATGCTCGAAATAGAGGCGTTTGACCCCCTCGCTGGCCAACAGCGGCATGTTGTTGATCAGGAACGCCTTGCTCGACAGGGCTCCATGGCTTTCGCCGATCACCAGGCCGTCGCTGGCGTGCAGCAGTTTTTGAATGATGGTCGGCTGCGATTCATTCAGGCTGAGCCTTGGAAGCACCGGCCGCATCGGTGAAAACGACAAGTTGGCAAAGAATATCGTGGCATCTTCAGACAGCTTGGTTCTTTTCTCGAAAAACAACTTGCGGGTGTCTTTCACCGGCTGGGCACCGCTGCCCACGGGTTCAAGGTTTTCCGAAAACGAACTGGTGTCGGTGAGCATCTCCGAAACGGTCTCGCGTGCGGGGGGTGGCATCTCGTAGGCACTGTAGAACGTCGAGTGTTGCGGGCCGCCGAACAGCGTGTAGACCCTTTGCCAGGCATTGCGAAATGCGCCTCCGCCGGCCAGCCCGGCCGTGCGCCACTTCAGGTCGGCGCTCTGGATGGCATACAGGCCGGTGGATTGCAGCGTGTTTGGCGCGTTGGGAGCCATTACGAACAGTTCGAAGAAGCCTGATTCATTGGGGGTCTTGTAGGTCAGGTACAGGTCGCCGTGAATCCGGATGGTCTGCAGGCCGCCGGGAGTCATCCGTGGGCTCAGGGTGCGCGTCTCGGTGTTGGCCGCCATGGAGGTTTCGTTGATGGCGCTGACGCTGATCCGGCCCGCATCCTGGCGTACTGCCGGGCCCAGGGTGGGGCGCAGGCTTTCGAGGCCCTTGAGCCCCTTGGACACGCCATGGGCGACCACCGGCAGCGCGTTAAGGGCGCCGAATACAATGCGCTCCTTCGCGTGGGGTTTGCCGCGCAGCAGGTCGTCGGCACCCACCACCATTTCAGTCGCGCCGGAGGTCAGGAAGCAAAATTCCGCCAGTAGTGCGTTGCCCATGGCCAGTGCCACGGGAACCGCCAGGATGCAGGCTTTTTCCAGGGCATCCAGGGTGTCGGCCTTGAGCGTATCCAGGGGCGAAATAAAGCTTCGCGCCGCTACTTTTGCAAGGCGTACCCTGATCTGCCGGGCGATGAACTCAAACGGGTTACTGCCCAGTGCCGGATACATCGGGTTATTGATGTACTGCTCGGGATCCCAGTAGTTATCGGCCCGCAGGCTGTTGAACAAACCCGGGGAGGTTGCCGGCTTCGGAAACACCGCCATCCCCACCAGTGCCTCCTCCACGCCGCTGTAGATCAGGCCGGAGTCGATGGCGTCCTCGTCGAAGTGTTGGGTCAGCGCCTTGCGTTGAGTGGCGTCCCTTGCCGTTTCCACCAGCCAACTGCGCATGTCTGCCGGGTTATTGAACCCATGGAAGGGCGAGGAGTTGCCCGGGATATAGAGCAGGGTCACCTGGCTTTGGTTATCGGTGATGGTCAGGATGTCGGTGGATTCGCTGTTGTGAACGCGCAATAGCCGCAGGGACAGGTTTGGGTCGAGGCGATAGGGCTCCTGGAAATCCTCCAGGGTGAGGTTGTCGTGGTTCTTGTCGATGCCGATTCCCGCCGCCCGTGCCGCCAGCTGTCTCTCTGCCACGGTCAGGGTGAACTCATGGAACTGTTCCAGATAGGCTTTGGTGAACGCGATGCGCATCAGGGTGTTGTAGTTTTCCCGGTGGTTGTTCCAGAACTTGCCGATCGCCTCGTCGTAGGTTTGTTCGAAATGGCTTGAGTTAACGATGAGCCTGAAGGTTTTTGGTGAAATCTGCAGCTGCGTGCTCGGGTCGTAAACCTGGGGCTGGCTTTGCAGATACAGCGCCTCATAACGCCTTGGCGGGATCCAGCCCGAGACGATGAACTCTTCGTTGAACATTGCCGGAATCCGGTTATCCATCAAGCGCGGCAGCTCGCTGACAATATTGAAATAAGGTGCAGTGGTGGAAAACCCGGTGGTATTGAGCATGCCGCCCGGGGGCTGGGGCGCATTGCAGACCATGGCCTCGGTCAGCGACATCGACTGGATCACCACGGCGGTGAAGGCCGCGTTGGGGTTGTCGGTGTTGTATTCGAGGGTGGCGAGGAGGGTGGTGTCCGGGTCGAACTCGACCTGGCTGAGGGGCTGTACCCGCTCGCGGATCAACTGGGCGGCGATTCGCGAAGGTACGGGAAAATCCGCCAGGACCTTGCGAACGAAATGACTGATGCGCTGGAGTTGCGGGCCGTTGGTTATCATGGGGGTGCCTGGTTACGCAGTAAAAAAGGCTATTTACCGGCACTCAGGCGCTGCATGGGCGGTAGCAGTCTATCTCAGGTAGACGGGATGGTTGCCCAGGCCCTCCTTGAGAAAGTCCACCAGTTTTCGCACCTTGGGCGAAAGGTGGCGTTGTTGCGGGTACAGCGCCCAAACCGCGGTGTTGGGCGGTTGATGGGCTTCGAGTAACGACACCAGTGCGCCGCTGTGCAAATGCTCCAGCACGTAATAGTCCGGCAACTGGCAAAGACCGACACCTTGCAGGGCCGCATCCAGCACCGCTTGCCCGCTGTTGCAGCGCCAGTTTCCCTGTACCCGCTGGGAAAATTCGCGCCCGTCCTGGGCCAGTTGCCAAATATCCGAGCTGCCGATCAGGCAGTTATGCCGGCTTAACTCCGACAAGCTATGTGGCCGCCCGTACCTGGCCAGGTAGGACGGTGACGCGCACAGGTACATACGCCGCGGCGCGAGGCGGCTGGCAACCATGCGCGAATCCGCCAGGCGCCCGAGGCGAATCGCCAGGTCCAGGCCTTCGTGCACCAGGTCCAGCTGGCGGTTGGTCAATTCCACGTCCACGCGCAATTGCGGATAAAGCGCCATGAACCGCGTCACCAGCGGCACGATAAAACGCTCGCCGTAAGCCACTGCGCAGGTCATGCGCAACATTCCCTTGGGCTCGCTGGCCAGGTCGCCCACGGCGCGCAAGGCTTCTTCGCGACCGTCCTGCAATCGCTGGCAATGTTGCAGGAAGGTCTGGCCGGCTTCGGTCAGTGTCACCTTGCGCGTGCTGCGATACAGCAAGCGTGTTTGCAGGCGCTCTTCCAGTCGCGCGACCTGGCGGCTGATATGGGACGACGACACGCCCAGGCGCTCGGCGGCCGCGGTGAATTGGCTGCATTCGGCCACGGCGACGAACTCGTCGATGCCCTCCCAGCGGTTTTCCAGCATGCTGATTGTCCCTGTACGGCAATAATGTTTTGCTTTTGTCTGGATTATTAATCAGATGAGCATGTTTTACACTGCCGGCCTTACGTTTTTAACCCGATGGAGAAACCGGATGATCAAGTCCCGCGCGGCCGTAGCCTTCGAAGCCAAGAAACCCCTCGAGATCGTTGAAGTGGATGTGGCCATGCCCAAGGCGGGCGAGGTGCTGTTGCGGGTGGTGGCGTCCGGTGTGTGCCATACCGATGCCTACACCCTGTCGGGCGCGGACCCGGAAGGCATTTTCCCGTCGATCCTCGGCCACGAAGGCGGCGCCGTGGTTGAAGCCATCGGCGAAGGCGTGACCTCGGTGGCGGTGGGCGACCACGTGATCCCGCTGTACACCCCGGAATGCGGCAAATGCAAATTCTGCCTGTCGGGCAAGACCAACCTCTGCCAGGCGATTCGCGCCACCCAGGGCAAAGGCCTGATGCCCGACGGTACTTCGCGCTTTTCCTACAAGGGCCAGCCGATTTTCCACTACATGGGCACTTCGACCTTCTCCGAATACACCGTGCTGCCGGAAATCTCCGTAGCGAAGATCCCCAAAGAAGCGCCGCTGGAAAAAGTCTGCCTGCTGGGCTGTGGCGTCACCACCGGTATCGGTGCAGTGATCAACACCGCCAAGGTCAAGCCAGGCGACACCGTGGCCATCTTCGGCCTTGGCGGCATCGGCCTGTCGGCGGTGATCGGCGCGGTGAAAGCCAAGGCCGGCCGCATCATTGCCATCGACATCAACCCGGCCAAGTTTGAAATCGCCAGGCAGCTGGGTGCCACCGACTGCATCAACCCGAAAGACTACGACCGCCCGATCCAGGACGTGATCGTCGATTTGACCGATGGCGGCGTCGACTTTTCCTTCGAGTGCATCGGCAATGTCCAGCTGATGCGTGCGGCCCTTGAGTGCTGCCACAAGGGGTGGGGCGAGTCGGTGATCATCGGTGTGGCCGGTGCCGGCCAGGAAATCGCGACCCGTCCGTTCCAACTGGTCACCGGCCGCGTCTGGCGCGGTTCGGCGTTCGGCGGCGTGCGCGGTCGCAGCGAGTTGCCAAGCTATGTGGAAATGGCCCAGACCGGTGAAATCCCGCTGGATACGTTCATCACCCACACTATGGGCTTGGAAGATATCAACAAGGCGTTTGACCTGATGCATGAAGGCAAGAGCATCCGCACCGTCATTCACTTCTGAGGTCGGCCATGAGTCTGGAAAACCTGTCGTGCCAGAAAAGCTTCGGCGGCTGGCATAAACGCTACAAGCATCATTCCGACGTGCTGGGTTGCGACATGACCTTCGCCGTGTACCTGCCGCCGCAAGCGGAGCAGGGCGGCAAATTGCCGGTGCTGTACTGGCTATCGGGCCTGACCTGCACCGATGAGAACTTCATGCAGAAGGCCGGCGCGCAACGCATGGCAGCCGAGCTGGGGTTGATCATTGTTGCGCCGGACACCAGCCCGCGCGGCCCCGGTGTGCCGGGTGATCCGGACAACGCCTGGGACTTTGGCCTGGGCGCCGGTTTCTACCTGAACGCCACCCAGGAGCCCTGGGCCCAGCACTATCGGATGCATGACTACGTGGTGCAGGAGTTGCCTGCATTGGTCGAGGCGCATTTCCCGGCGTCGGCCAAACGCGGGATCAGCGGCCACTCCATGGGCGGCCACGGCGCGCTGGTGTGTGCCTTGCGCAACCCGGGGCGTTATCAGTCGGTGTCGGCGTTCTCGCCGATCAACAACCCGATGGATTGCCCGTGGGGCCAGAAGGCATTCTCCCGCTACCTGGGCGAAGAGCGCTCGAAATGGCGCGAATGGGATGCCTGCGTGTTGATCAGCGAAGCCTCGGTAAAGCTGCCATTGCTGGTGGACCAGGGCGACCGCGACGATTTCCTCGCGGTGCAGCTCAAGCCTGAAGCGTTGCAACAAGCGGCCAGGGCGGCGAACCATCCGCTGGAGCTGCGCCTGCAACCGGGCTACGACCACAGCTACTTCTTTATCGCCAGCTTCATCGAAGACCACTTACGCCATCACGCGCGCGCTTTGCTCGGTTAATGTGAGGCAAAAGTAGGTAGAATCACGCCCTGAATTAAATCGGGGCGTTTTTTTATGCGTATTGGCCACGGCTATGATGTGCACCGTTTCGCCGAAGGCGATTTCATCACCCTGGGCGGCGTGCGGATCGCGCACCACCACGGGTTGCTGGCTCATTCCGACGGCGACGTGGTGCTGCATGCCTTGAGCGATGCCTTGCTCGGCGCAGCCGCGTTGGGCGACATCGGCAAGCACTTTCCGGACACCGACCCGACCTTCAAGGGCGCGGACAGCCGTGTGCTGTTGCGTCACGTGGTCGGCTTGATCCATGCCAAGGGCTGGAAGGTCGGCAACGTCGACAACACCATCGTCGCCCAGGCGCCCAAGATGGCCCCGCATATCGAAACGATGCGCGCGCTGATTGCCGCGGATCTTCAAGTTGAGTTGGATCAAGTGAACGTAAAAGCCACCACCACCGAAAAGCTCGGGTTTACCGGTCGCGAAGAGGGCATTGCCGTGCACTCCGTTGCCTTGTTGCTGCGCGCATGAATGATCTGCAACTGCTGGGCCCGCGTGCCTATGGCGAGGCCTTGGGCAGCGCTGTTCTGAAGGCCACCGCTGAAGACTTCCAGGTGGATGAAGTGCTGGATATCCCGCTGACCGGCGAGGGTGAACACCTGTGGTTGTGGGTGGAAAAGCGCGGCCTGAATACCGAAGAGGCGGCGCGGCGGATTGCCAAGGCGGCGGGCGTGCCGTTGCGTACCGTCAGCTACGCCGGGCTCAAGGACCGCCAGGCGCTGACACGCCAGTGGTTCAGCGTGCAGTTGCCGGGCAAGGCGGACCCGGACCTGAGCGCGGCTGAAAACGACACCCTGAAGATCCTCAAGACCGGCCGTCACAAGCGCAAGCTGCAGCGCGGCGCGCATTCGGCCAACGGCTTTACCTTGCGCCTGACCCAGTTTGCCGGGGATGCGGCGGCCATCGACGCCCGCCTGCAACTGATCGCCCGGCAAGGCATTCCCAACTATTTCGGCGCCCAGCGTTTCGGCCATAACGGCGGCAACGTCGTCGATGCCCGTGACTGGGCGGCGCGCAAGGCCTTGCCGGAGCAGCGCAATGTGCGTTCGCGCCTGCTCTCGACGGCCCGCAGCTTCCTGTTCAATAAAGTGCTGGCGGCGCGGGTGGCCGACGGTTCCTGGCAGCGCGCCCAGGTCGGTGACTTGCTGGCGTTTACCGACAGCCGCAGCTTTTTCCCGGCGGGGGAGGCTGAATGCAGCGACCCGCGCCTGGCAATCCTCGACCTGCATCCCACCGGCCCGCAGTGGGGCGAAGGTGATTCGCCGGCGGCGGGAGCAACCTTCGCGCTGGAACAGGCGATTGCCGACGGTGAAGCCGAACTGCGGGATTGGCTGGTGAATGCCGGCATGAGCCAGGAACGTCGCATTCTTCGACTGCCCATTGGCGGGTTGACGTGGCATTATCCCGAACCTGACATTCTGCAATTGGAATTCGTCCTGCCGGCTGGATGCTTCGCCACTGTCTTGGTGCGCGAGCTTGTAGATCTGGTGCCGGTGGGGCAGACGGACAGCCCATGCGTATTCTGATATCTAACGACGACGGGGTCACTGCACCCGGCCTTGCCGCGCTTCATGCTGCGCTGGCGGATTACGCCGAGTGCGTGGTGGTTGCCCCGGACCAGGACAAAAGCGGCGCCAGCAGCTCGCTGACGCTCGACCGTCCGTTGCATACACAGACGTTGCCCAACGGCTTTATCAGCGTGAATGGCACGCCGACCGACTGCGTGCACCTGGCGATCAACAGCCTGCTGGACCGCGAGCCGGACCTGGTGGTTTCCGGGATCAACCTGGGCGCCAACCTGGGTGACGACGTGCTGTATTCCGGTACGGTGGCGGCAGCCCTTGAAGGGCGCTTCCTCGGTCGGACCTCGTTCGCTTTTTCGTTTGCGTCCCGTCAATTGGACAACCTGGCGACTGCGGCGTATTTCGCCCGCAAGCTGGTGGAGGCCCATGACACCCTGGTCCTGCCGCCGCGCACGGTGCTTAACGTCAACATTCCCAATCTGCCCCTGGACCACATTCGCGGTATCCAGCTGACCCGCCTCGGCCACCGTGCCCGTGCGGCAGCGCCGCTGAAGGTGGTCGACCCGCGTGGCAGGGAAGGGTACTGGATTGCCGCTGCCGGCGATGCCGAGGACGGTGGCGAGGGCACGGACTTTCATGCGGTGATGCAAGGTTATGTCTCGATTACCCCGTTGCAACTCGATCGCACCTTCAGTGATGCCTTCAGTAGCCTCGATGGCTGGCTGGAGGGGCTGCGCTGATGGCTCGTGAACAAGACGACCTGCTGCGCCGGGGCATCGGGATGACCTCCCAGCGCACCCGCGAGCGATTGATCCAGCGCCTGTATGAAGAAGGGCTGTCCAATGCCCAGGTGCTGGAAGTCATCCGGCGTACCCCGCGGCATCTGTTTGTCGATGAAGCCCTGGCGCACCGCGCCTATGAAGACACAGCCTTGCCCATCGGCCACAACCAGACCATCTCCCAGCCTTATATGGTGGCGCGGATGAGTGAGTTGCTGCTGGCGGCGGGCCCGCTGGACAAGGTGCTGGAAATCGGCACCGGTTCCGGCTACCAGACGGCCGTGTTGTCGCAGCTGGTGGAGCGGGTGTTTTCCGTGGAGCGCATCAAGGTGTTGCAAGACCGGGCCAAGGAACGCCTGGTGGAGTTGAACCTGCGCAACGTGGTGTTCCGTTGGGGTGATGGCTGGGAAGGCTGGCCGGCACTGGCGCCATACAACGGCATTATCGTCACCGCGGTGGCGACCGACGTGCCCCAGGCCTTGCTCGATCAACTGGCTCCCGGCGGGCGCCTGGTGATTCCGGTGGGCTCCGGCGAAGTGCAACAATTAATGTTGATCATTCGCGAGGAAGAGGGCTTTTCCCGGCATGTGCTCGGCGCCGTGCGTTTTGTCCCGCTGCTCAACGGTCCGCTGGCCTGATCAATTATTTCTGCGTACTGAATTCTATTGCCGGGTATGTGTCTTACAGCGGGGTCTGTTGAGTCCACACCATCAGCCGTCGGAGTTAAACATGATGAAATTTTCTTTAGAGTCGTGTTTCCAGTAAAAACCCAACGGCCAGTTATACTTGCGTCATATTTCAAGCCTGATACAGGCGTTCATAGTCAGCCACCACAAAGGGAGCGGCGGGTGAGTCTCACGGTCATTGCACAGCGTATGAGTCAAACAAGCTTTCAGCGACTGGTGATTGGCCTTGTCTTGAGTTCCTTGCTGGCGGCTTGTTCAAGCACGCCATCCGGTGGCGCGCGGGTGGTCGACCGCAATAATGCGGTACCGCAGAAACCTACCGTTACCACTGGCCAATACGTCGTGCGCAAGGGCGATACGATGTTCTCGATCGCCTTTCGTTATGGCTGGGATTACAAGGCGCTCGCCGCCCGTAACAACATCCCTGTGCCGTACACGATACATCCAGGTCAGACCATTCGTTTCGATGGACGAACCGGTTCAACACCGACCGCGGTTGTCACAAACACGGCTTCTTCGCCGTCGTCTTCGAGCAAGACCACCATCATCACCCGGCCTGCAGGCACCGCCGCGCCTAGCGTTGCGAGCAAGCCGGCACCTGCGCCGATGCCGCCGGCGGGGCCCGCACCGACCGGCTGGGGATGGCCCTCAAATGGCATCCTTATTGGAAAATTCTCTTCAAACGGTAGTTTGAATAAAGGCATTGATATCGCCGGGGATTTGGGACAGCCTGTTTTAGCTGCGTCTGATGGGACAGTGGTGTACGCCGGGAGTGGTTTACGGGGCTACGGCGAGCTGGTCATCATCAAACACAGCGATACCTACGTCAGTGCCTACGGTCACAACCGCAGGCTGTTGGTTCGGGAGGGGCAGCAGGTCAAAGTCGGACAGACAATTGCCGAAATGGGGTCAACTGGTACAGACCGGGTGAAACTGCACTTTGAGATTCGCCGCCAAGGGAAGCCTGTTGATCCGCTGCAATTCCTTCCCCGTCGTTGATGTGTTGCACAGCCTGTTCCTCACGTAGTAGGAACAGGCTCCAGCGTTGCCAAGGATAAAGGCGTCGCTTGAGCTTGAGGTCGAACTCACCAAAGGACTATAACAATGGCTCTCAGTAAAGAAGCGCCGGAGTTTGACATCGACGATGAGGTTCTCCTTATGGAGACTGTCATCGATACGGAATCGATGTCGAATGAGGGACCTGCTGTACCTTCAGTTCGCACCAAATCCAAGAACTCCACCGCGTTAAAGCAACACAAGTACATTGATTACACACGGGCGCTCGACGCGACTCAGTTGTACCTCAATGAAATCGGCTTTTCCCCTCTGCTCACTCCCGAAGAAGAAGTCCATTTTGCGCGCTTGTCGCAAAAGGGCGATCCGGCTGGGCGCAAGCGCATGATTGAAAGCAACCTGCGACTGGTGGTGAAAATCGCCCGGCGCTACGTCAATCGTGGGCTGTCCCTGTTGGACTTGATCGAAGAGGGCAATCTCGGCCTGATCCGGGCGGTGGAAAAGTTCGACCCTGAGCGGGGCTTCCGCTTTTCGACCTACGCCACCTGGTGGATTCGTCAGACCATCGAACGGGCGATCATGAATCAGACCCGTACGATCCGGTTGCCGATCCATGTGGTCAAGGAGCTCAACGTCTACCTGCGGGCGGCGCGTGAGCTGACACAGAAACTCGATCATGAACCTTCGCCTGAAGAAATCGCCAACCTGCTGGAAAAACCGGTGGGAGAGGTCAAGCGCATGCTCGGTCTCAATGAGCGGGTGTCTTCTGTCGATGTCTCGCTGGGTCCGGATTCGGATAAAACCCTGCTGGACACCCTGACCGATGATCGTCCTACGGACCCATGTGAGTTGCTGCAGGACGACGATCTGTCGCAAAGCATCGACCAGTGGCTTTCGGAGCTGACGGACAAACAGCGTGAGGTGGTGATTCGCCGCTTCGGGCTGCGCGGCCACGAAAGCAGCACCCTGGAAGATGTTGGCCTGGAGATTGGCTTGACCCGTGAGCGGGTGCGGCAGATCCAGGTCGAGGGCCTCAAGCGCTTGCGCGAGATCCTCGAGAAGAATGGCTTGTCGAGTGAGTCGTTGTTTCAATAAGCGGCGCAGGATGAAATGTGGGGGCGGGCTTGCTCGCGAATACGGTGTTTCAGTCAGCCTATCTGGCGACTGATTCACCGCTTTCGCGAGCAAGCCCGCTCCCACATTTTTTTGTGCATGGAATTACATCGTGTGATTGGCAAATCCCGAGCACAAAAAAAGCCCCGCTTTTGAGGGCGGGGCTTTTCGACTAAATCAGTACAAGTTAGATAACTTGAACTTCTTCAGCTTGCATGCCTTTCTGACCGCGGGTAGCGATGAAAGAAACCTGTTGGCCTTCTTTCAGGCTTTTGAAGCCGTCGGATTGGATAGCTTTGAAGTGAACGAACAGGTCGTCACCGGATTGTGGAGTGATGAAGCCGAAGCCTTTTTCATCGTTGAACCACTTAACGGTACCAGTTTGGCGATTAGACATGGTGTATCTCCTTGGACAAAGTTAACTGCGACTCAGGAAAAGCCCTGGCCGAGACTGAGTGCAAAGAGCAGGAAAAATTCTTGGAGATGGTTGGATCGAAATTCAACATATCGTGTAGAGATTCTCAGTGACACAAGCAGCACAGTGGCGCCACCTTAACCCTTTTTCCGGAACGTGCCAATGGTATTTCCGAAGGTTTCTCTATTTTCGTGACTGGCGGCACCCTGATACCGCACCAACACCCCACGATTGAAGGTGCGCCCCGCCCAGCAGGGGCTGCGCGGCGCCAAGAAAAACAGCCGCCCCTTTGAACCACGGGGCCAGCCCCGGTAAGATGCCCAACAGAATTTTTTCACCTCGCTATTCAGGACACCCGCCATGAGCATCAAATCGGACAAGTGGATTCGCCGCATGGCGCAAGAGCACGGCATGATCGAGCCCTTCGTGGAGCGCCAGATGCGTGGCGAAGGCGCTGAGCGGCTGATCTCGTTCGGGGTTTCCAGCTACGGCTACGACGTACGCTGCGCCGATGAGTTCAAGGTGTTCACCAACATCAACTCGGCAACCGTCGATCCGAAAAACTTCGACGAAAAAAGCTTCGTCGACGTCAAGAGCGACGTCTGCATCATCCCGCCAAACTCCTTTGCCCTGGCGCGCACCGTCGAATTCTTCCGTATCCCGCGTAATGTCCTGACTATCTGCCTGGGCAAAAGCACCTACGCGCGCTGCGGCATCATCGTCAACGTGACGCCGCTGGAGCCGGAATGGGAAGGGCACGTCACCCTGGAGTTCTCCAACACCACCACCTTGCCGGCAAAAATCTACGCCAACGAAGGCGTGGCGCAGATGCTGTTCTTCGAATCCGACGAAGAGTGCGAAGTGTCCTATAAGGACCGTGGCGGCAAGTATCAGGGCCAGCGCGGCGTCACTCTCCCACGCACTTGATCGAATCGTCTTACAGGCTAAGGGAATTTGTCAGCGGGCATGCACTCTATTGGGTGTACTGCCCCGACGCGTGCACAACGCGCCGGGCCACGCTTGAGGAGTCCCCTATGAAGCTCGATCCGCGAATCAGCGCCGAACTCGCCCGGCTTGAACCCAACCAGATTGGTGTGATGGCCTGGTCCTTGATGGCCGATCCCGCCGCAGGCGGCATTCCCGGCCAGCCAGGTCCCGATGATCCCTGGCCCAACCAGCCTGAAGAGCCTGGCGAACCCACTCTCCCTGACGAACCGCCTCCCGCCCCTGTGGCCTGATTTCCTGCACGTGTCGCCAATGGTCAGTTGCTCAACGCACTGGCCATACTTCCTGGTCTCCGATCACGAAGATCCGGCTGCCTTCTTCCTGCGTCACTGAATAACCCCCGGTAAAAGCGCCGAACGCCGGTAGTAGGCTGACTTGGTTGCCGATCAGGAAGCACGGCAGGCGCAAGCTTTGCCGGCCCTTGCCCCGCAGGCGATACACCGGATGCACGTGCCCGGCCAGCACATGGTGGCTGGCATGGGCGTCGGGCTCGTGCTGCAAGGCAAACGGGCCCATCAGCAAGGGTTCGGTCACCACCTCAATGTTCAGATCGCCGGGCGGGTCGCCAGCGCGTTTGTCGTGGTTACCGCGAATCAGCGTGAGCGCCACGCCTGCATGACGCTCACGCCAGGCTCTCAGGGCGTTCAGGGTGCCGCTGGCGTGAGAGCCGGGCCCGTGGAGAAAGTCGCCGAGAAAGATCACCTGCACGCCGGGGAAAGCCGCCAACAACCGGTCCAGGCACTGCAGGTTGGCCGTCGTCGTGCCCTGTGGCACTGGCTGGCCCAGGCTGCGATAGGCCGACGCCTTGCCAAAATGCGCGTCGGCGATCAGCAGGCACTTTCTCGCAGGCCAGTACACCGCCTTGTCCGCCAGCAACCACAGCGCTTCTTCCGCCAGATGTATCGGGTAATGAGCGGGCATCAGGGCTTCCCGTTATCGGCGACTTTTTCCAGATCCTTGACCATCCGCGCAATCCGCTCCGAGAGTTTTTCCGAGCTCAGGCTTTCCCGAAAACGTTCCACCAGCAGCGGAAAGGCCAACGGCGTAGGCCGTTTGATGTGATGCAGGTCCAGCTTCAACCCAGACAGGTGGCGCAAGGTCTCTTCCAGGCGACGAATATCCAGCTCATCCCGCAGGACTTCTTCCCCGGCCTGGGTCAGCAGCAGGTTCTGCGGGTCATATTGCTTGAATACCTCAAAGAACAAACCGCTGGAAGCCTGGACCTGACGCGTACTTTTCGGCGCGCCCGGATAGCCTGCGAACACCAGCCCGGCGATCCGCGCGATCTCGCGAAAACGTCGCAGGGCCAGTTCACCGGCATTCAGGCTGGCTACCACGTCATCCAGCAGATGATCCGCGCTCAGCAGTTCGCCGCCCAATAACTCAGGCCAATCCACTTCGGTGGCACTCAGCAGTTCCAGCCCATAGTCATTGACCGCAATCGAGAACGTCACCGCCTGCTGCCGGCTGACGCGCCAGGCCAGCAGGCTCGCCAGCCCCAGATGCACCTGGCGCCCGGCAAACGGATACAGGAACAGATGCCAGCCCTCCCGGGACTTGAGGGCCTCGGCCAGCAAGTGATCGCGGGTCGGCAGTCCGGACCAGCGCAGCTGGGTTTCCAGCAAGGGTTGCACCGCTTGCATCTCCGGGCCGAGATAGTGACCGTGGGCAGCCGCATCAAAGCGCTCGACCACCGCCTGGGCCAGCTCGTTGGAAAGAGGCATGCGCCCGCCGTTCCAGCGTGGCACGGCAGCCTTTTTCGCGGTGCTGCGCTTCACATAAGCCGTCATGTTTTCCACCCGTACCAACTCCAGCAAGCGGCCGGCGAACAGGAAACCATCCCCTGGCTTAAGTCGTGCAATAAAGCCTTCCTCGACACTGCCCAGGGTCTTGCCACCGCCGCCTTTGCTCCAGAATTTCAGCTGGATGCTGGCGTCGCTGACGATCGTACCCACGCTCATGCGATGGCGCCGCGCCAGGCGTGCGTCGGGGACGCGCCAGATGCCGTGTTCGTCCGGCTCGACCCGGCGGTAATCCGGGTAGGCCGTCAGCGACAGGCCACCATGGCGCACGAAGCCCAGGGCCCAGGCCCAGTCTGCTGCGCTCAGGTCACGATAGGCCCACGCGGTGCGCACCTCCGCCAGCAGCTCATCCGGCACAAAGCCGCCGCCCAGCGCCATGCTCACCAGATGCTGCACCAGCACATCCAACGGCTTGTGAGGCGACTGGCGCGCTTCTATGCGCCGTTCAGCGATGGCGTCCTGCGCGGCAGCGGCTTCCACCATTTCCAGGCTGTGGGTTGGCACCAGCGTGACACGCGAAGGCCGGCCCGGTGCGTGGCCGGAGCGCCCTGCGCGCTGCATCAGCCGGGCTACGCCCTTGGCGGAGCCAATCTGCAGTACCCGTTCCACCGGCAGGAAATCTACCCCCAGGTCCAGGCTCGACGTACACACCACGGCCTTCAGTTGCCCCTCCTTCAGGGCTCGCTCCACCCAGTCCCGGGTTTCCCGGGACAGCGAGCCGTGGTGCAGGGCAATCACTCCGGCCCAGTCGGGGCGCGCGTCGAGCAGGGCCTGGTACCAGATTTCCGATTGTGCCCGTGTGTTGGTGAACACCAGGCAACTGCTGCTGGCATCGACTTCGGCCACCACTTGCGGGAGCATTTTCAGGCCGATATGGCCGGCCCACGGAAAGCGCTCGATAACCGGTGGCAACAGGGTGTCCACTCGCAACTGTTTGGTGGTTTGGCCTTGGACGTTGATCCCGCCGCCTTGTGGGATCAACACCTCCAACGCGTGGGCCTGATTACCCAGGGTTGCGGAAATGCCCCACACAATCAGCTCGGGGTGCCATTGCCGCAGGCGGGCGAGGGCCAGTTGCAATTGCACGCCGCGTTTGTTGCCGATCAGTTCGTGCCATTCGTCCACTACCACCATGCGCAGGTGCGACAGGCTGGGCTGGCTGTCGGCGCGGGCGAGCATCAGCGTGAGGCTTTCCGGGGTGGTGATCAGGGTGGTGGGCAGACGGCGGGTTTGGCGGGCGCGTTCGCTGCTGCTGGTGTCGCCGGTGCGCAGGCCGACGGTCCAGGGGATTTTCAGTGACTCGAGCGGGGCCTCAAGGGCGCGGGCGGTGTCGGCGGCCAAGGCGCGCATTGGGGTGATCCACAGGACGGCCAGCGGTTCGGCGGGGGCTTTGCGTTTGCGGGGCGTGGTTTCGGTGATGGCGAAGCGGTTGAGGGCGGCGAACCACAGGGCGTAGGTTTTCCCGGCGCCGGTGCTGGCGTGGAGCAGTCCCGACTGGCCTTCCTTGACTGCGTGCCATACGTCTTTTTGGAAGGCGAACGGTTTCCAGCCCTTGGCGGTGAACCAGTCTTTGGCGAAGTTGGGGGATTTGGCCATGCTTGGGGCTCTGGGGGGGTAATTCAGAGACCTTTGGGGTGGGGGAAAGGTTTAACTGCGATTTTTTTTGGGGGGGGGTGTATATCCGTTATTTAGGTAACGGCCGCCTATGGTTCCGCTCTTACAGCGGGTCACTTTTGGCAAACGCCCCAAAAGTAACCAAAAGGTCTTTGCCCCACCACTCGGTGCCTCGCCTAGGCTCGGCATGCCCGCACTCCGGCCCGGTTCCGCGGGTCGCCGCGACGGGCCATCCATGGCCCGGCGCGGCTAAATCGGCT
The DNA here is from genome assembly GCF_013385565.1 of Pseudomonas sp. E6002. NCBI lineage: Bacteria > Pseudomonadati > Pseudomonadota > Gammaproteobacteria > Pseudomonadales > Pseudomonadaceae > Pseudomonas > Pseudomonas sp. E6002. Next base: position 69,151 of record NZ_JACAPT010000051.1, read on the forward strand.
TCCCTGCCGATTTACCCGCTCCACCGTGCCTACTTGCGGCCATC
>NZ_JACAPT010000052.1:0-27475 GCF_013385565.1 Pseudomonas sp. E6002
GCTTTTCCAAAGTGAGTCGCTGTAAGAGCGAAACCATAAGCAGCCGTTACCTAAATAACGGATATGTACTCAACCCTCAGGACTTCAGCGCCTTCTTAGGATAAATGTCATACCGACTGGACTTCCCATCCAACGCATGACTCGGCTTAACCCCCTCAATACAAGGCGCCTTACGCGGCCGCTTGACCACCACCCGATGACTGGCCAAAGCCAACGCCGCCGCCAACAACGCCGGCGCATCCGGATCATCCCCCACCAGCGGCCGAAACAACCTCATCTCCTTCTTCACCAACGCCGTCTTCTCCCGATGCGGAAACATCGGATCCAGATAAATCACCTGAGGCGGCTCCCCCTCCCAATCGCGCATCACCTCAATGGAGTTGCCCTTGAGCAACCTCATCCGCGCCACAATCGGCGCCACCTCAAAATCCTCTGCACCTCGCGCCAAGCCATCTTCCAGCAACGCCCCAATCAACGGCTGGCGTTCAATCAGGCTCATCTCGCAACCCAGGCTGGCCAACACAAATGCATCCTTTCCCAACCCAGCGGTAGCATCCAGCACCCTGGGCCGCACGCCCTGCGCCACACCCACCGCCTTGGCAATCATTTGCCCGCTGCCGCCGCCATACAGACGCCGGTGCGCCGCCCCACCCTCCACAAAATCCACCCGCACCGGCCCCGGCGCCTCAGGCCCCAGCTGTTGCAACTGCAGCCCCTGCTCCCCCACCTGCAAGGCAAAGTCCGCCTCATCCAGTTGCAAAGGCAACCCCAGCTGCTCGGCCCAGTGCTGCGCACGCGCCTGAAAACCTTCGGCCAAGGCCTCGACCCGAATGCGGCTGGCCGCTGGTTGTTCGCTCATCGGTGACTACGCTCAAAAATATTAAGGATCGGCAAAAAGCGGCCGATAAAAAAAAGGATCAGGCATTTTGCCAGAGCTGAGCGACGATCGAGAGAAATGTCAGACATTCCTTCGCTATTCACCGGTGTACTGCCGACCCACAACCACTTCGGCCTGCGCAATACCCAAGCGCTGGCCGGCGTCAGTCATGTGTGGCAGGACTTCTTCGCCCAGGCGTTGGCCGAACAGCTCGGCGACACGCCGGGCGCGCTCGCCAAGTCGGTGGCGAAACCTGTGGACCCGGCGGTAGAACCCAGCGAAGGCAGTGACCTGCTGTCGCAGATCGTCACCCAGCGCGCCTGTGATGTGACAGACACCGAGATCGCCCCGCCCGAGCCGCTGTTCCTGCCCATCGCCGAATTCGAACTGGAACTGCTGCCACCGGCCCCGCCACCGTACCCGGCGGAAGAAGTGGTCGCCCAGCAAAAGCAGCAAAACTTCGAAAGCGCCTGGGTGCGCCCGATCGTCCTGGCCGCCGGCCAACCGCTGCCCGAACCGGGTCCCGCGCCGCAACCACGCCCGCTGCATTTGCCGATCGCCGAATTCGAACTGGACCTGCTGCCACCACCACCGCCACCGTTCCCGGCAGAAGAGCTGGTTGAGCAACAGAAAGCCCTGGATTTCGACAGCCGCTGGGCGCGTCCGCTGATCCTGCACAACCTGCGCCTGGCCGCCTGACCCTCAGCGACACACCCACCACCGACCCATGTCCAGATGAAAGTGATTACGGTGGGCGGCGTTGTAATCCGGGCTCAACACCACATTGAAATCCTTGCAGGCGCCGTTGCGCACTTGCCGCAGGAAGCGCGCACGCTCGCCGTCACCCGGCCAATCCTTGAGCACACTGATGGTGCGCCCGTCCGCCAGGCGAAACCCGGCGATATCCACAGCATTGGCCGACGCATGCTGGCTGAGTCGTCCGTTGGCGCGGTTGTAGATATTGCGACAGGCAAAGCTGCCCAGGTGATCGACCCGCGTCACTGCCTGGCCAAACACCGCCTGGGCCGCTGGTTGCAGGCTATGGCGCTCGAACAGGGCGAACGCCACGGCCAGCGGGCAACTGGCGAGAAAGCTGCTGCTCAAGCCGACATCAGCGCCTTGGACCCGCAATGTATTGCGCAGCGGGCAAGCCGCGTCGGCAGGGCTGTCCGCCTGATGGGCGACCCGCAGCCCGGAGGTCTTCAGCACTTGGTCACATAGGGCAGGATCATCCTGCAAACGCCCAAGCTTGAATCGGGTCAGCAGGTTCGGGCTTGCCCGCACGTCCAGCGGCGCCCACGGGTTCCACTCATCGGGCAGCGGCACCCAGCCCCGCCACACGCCAACCAACACACCACCTGCCAACACCAGCAGCACGCCCAGCACCTTGAAGAAACGCACGCCTCAGCCCTTGAACAGTTGATTGGCCTGGTTGAACGGCATCGAGCGCTCAGTGAAGGTAAACGTGCCCGACTCATGAACCTCCTGGGCCGCCCTGAAGAACTCGCCATAAGCCGCCAGGGCCATGGCCGAGCCGACGCTGATGCGCTTGACGCCCATCTCGCTCAACTGCGCCACGCTGAGTTTCAGGGCGCCTGACATCAAGATATTCACGGGCTTGGGTGCAACCGCCTTCACCACCGCCAATACTTCCTCGGCACTGCGCAGGGCCGGTGCATAGAGCACGTCGGCGCCAGCTTCGGCGTAGGCCTGCAGGCGGCGAATGGTGTCGGGCAAATCCAGCCGGCCATGCAGGAGGTTTTCCGCGCGGGCGGTCAGGGTGAAGGGGAATGGCAAACTGCGGGCAGCGGCGACTGCGGCTTCGACGCGCTCCACGGAAAGGTCAAAGGGATAGATCGGGTCGACGGCAATTCCGGTGGCGTCTTCGATGGAGCCACCGACAATCCCAGTCGCTGCCGCCCGCAGGATAGTCTCGGCGCAGCCTTCAGGGGTGTCACTGAAGCAGTTTTCCAGGTCGGCGGCGACGGGCAGCGAGGTCGCCTGGACGATCGCCCCGGCATTGCCCAAGGTGTCTTCCAGGGACAACGCACCTTCGGCATCCGGGCGGCCGAGGCTGAAGGCAAAGCCGGCGCTGGTGGTGGCCAGGGCTTCAAACCCCAGGCTGGCGAGCATTTTTGCGGAGCCGGCATCCCATGGATTGGGCATCACGAACGCGCGGTCACGCTCATGCAGGGCCTTGAAGGTTTCGGCGCGAAGGGTTTGGGCATCCATGACTGACTCCTGTCGGGAAAAGGAGCCTTAGAGTAACCCCAGTTGCTCCGCTTCGGGTTCTCGATGAATCTGCGGTAAGGCCGGCAAGCCGGGCAAACGCACCATCAGCTTTTCGTGAAAGCGCAAAGCCAGTTGGGCGGCCAGGCGATTGTCAGAGGTGTGGAGAAAGACATAGGGCGTGCGACCCTCTTCGATCCAGCCGGCAACCTTTTCAATCCAGGGCATCAGGAACGGATCATTGGCTTCCAACTCCGGATGGCCGATAAAGCGCACTTGCGGAAACTGCGTCAGCGCCGCCGGGCGAGGCGGCACCTTGGGCTTTTTCGATTGGGCATGCAGCACGGCTGCCGAGGTGGAGGTGCAACTGAACAACGCACGCGGGTCCAGGCAGATGCGCTCGACTCCGCGGTCGCGCAGCAAGCGGTTGAGACTGCGCTCGGCGTCGCCCTTGGCGAAGAATTCCGAGTGACGCACCTCCACCGCCAACGGTCGCTCCAGCCCGTCGATAAACCCGGCCAACTCACCCAGGCGCTGCGGGGTAAAACTGGCCGGCAGCTGCAGCCACAACGGCGAAATACGCTCGCCCAACGGGCTCATCAACCCCAGGAAACTTTCCGCCGCCGGCAACTGCTCGATCAGGTTGCCGCTGTGGCTGATATCCCCCGGAAACTTGGCCGTGAAGCGAAAATGCTCGGGCATGATTTCAGCCCAGCGCTGCACGGTAGCGACGGAAGGACGGGCGTAGAACGTGGTGTTGCCCTCGACGGCGTTGAAGACCTGGGAATACAGGGCAAGGTAATCGCTGGAGCGGGCGTCGGCGGGATACAGGTATTCGCGCCAGGCGTTTTCACTCCAGGACGGACAACCGAGGTAGTAAGGCAACAGCATCAGATATGGATATCGAGGCCCAGCACTTCCATATCCCATTCGACAAAGCCGGCAGTGGTCAGGTAGCTGGCCAGGGCATTGGCGACGTTTTTGCTCATGGAGCGCGGGAAGATCATGTCTTGCTGGCGGGCAGGAACGCCGCTGGTGCGTGCACCGCCGGAACCCTGGGAACGGGTTGAAACAGCAGTGTTGTCAGACTGGATTTCAACAAAATCGGGCGAGTCTTCGACGGAGTCGTCTACCGTCACGTTCGCCTTGCGAGGCTTACGCTTGAGGGGGTAGGACTGTGATGAAAAGCCGTCTATGCGCATACATGCGAACTCGGTATCGGTGATGGCATTTTAGTGGCGCTTTCCATGGCGCGCAAATGCTCTGGTGATAACTAGAACACATAATTGGTAAAAGGTTTAAAAGCGCGGGCAAATTCTGACGATTGGCTATTTTTGTCTGAAATTGCCCGCACTTTTGACGTCAAATAATCCCGCGTTCAGCCTTGGTCTGCGCCACTTTATCCCGCAGGTACACGGGCGCCGCCTGGTCCGCCGGAATCGCCTCGCCTCGCTCCCAGGCAAAGCGTGCCAGGGCCAGCAGGTCTTCGGCGTGGGGCAGCATCCCGGCATCCTGGCCGGCAAGCGTCACGCCAATGCGCTCGCCGTAGCCCCAGCCGGTGCCGGCACCGAACCAGTCGCCGCTGGCATCGCCCGGCAAGGCCGCCGCTTCAGGTGGCAGCACGGCTTCAGCGCCGATCAGGCGCATCTCGCCAGCTGTTTCGCGGTAGCAGCCCCAATACACTTCGTCCATGCGCGCATCGATGGCCGCCGCGACCTGGTTGGCGCCGTGTTCGCGAAATGCCCGCTGCGCCAGCACCGCCAGGTTGGACACCGGCAACACCGGACGCTCCAGCGCAAACGCCAACCCCTGGACCACACCGATAGCGATGCGCACGCCGGTGAACGCGCCCGGGCCGCGCCCGAATGCGATGGCGTCCACTGCCGACAAGGTGGTGCCCGCGTCCAGCAGCAATTGCTTGATCATCGGCAACAGCTTCTGCGCGTGCAGGCGCGGGATCACCTCGTAGTGGCTCGTAACCTTGCCATCGTGCAGCAGGGCAACGGAGCAAGCTTCAGTCGCGGTGTCCAGGGCCAGCAAGGTGCTCATCGGTGTATGCATCCACGTTGAAAAAAAGTGCGTCAGTATAAACAACAACGGCCCGCAAGCGGGCCGTTGTCAATCAAGCGGATGAACGATCAGATCAGCGCTTCCAGTACTTTGCCAGTGATGGCTTCAACCGAACCCACACCTTCGATGTGGCTGTACTTCGGCTTGCCCTGGGCGGCCGAGAGTTTCTGGTAGAAGTCCACCAGCGGCTTGGTCTGGGAATGGTAGACCGACAGGCGATGACGCACGGTCTCTTCGGTGTCGTCCTTACGCTGCACCAGATCTTCGCCGGTAACATCGTCCTTGCCCGCGACTTTCGGCGGGTTGTAGACGATGTGGTAGACGCGGCCCGAGGCCTCGTGAACACGACGACCGGCAATACGCTGCACGATCTCTTCGTCTTCAACGGCGATTTCCACCACGTTGTCCAGCTCGACGCCGGCCTTCACCAGGGCTTCAGCCTGGGGAATGGTGCGCGGGAAGCCATCGAACAGGAAACCGTTCTTGCAGTCGTCCTGGCTGATGCGTTCCTTGACCAGGTTGATGATCAGGTCATCGGAGACCAGGCCTCCGCTGTCCATCACGCTCTTGGCGATCAGGCCCAGCTCGGTGCCAGCCTTGACGGCTGCGCGCAGCATGTCGCCGGTGGAGATTTGTGGAATGCCGAATTTTTCAGTGATGAACTTTGCCTGAGTACCTTTACCGGCCCCGGGAGCTCCCAGCAGAATGACGCGCATCGATGTGCTCCTCAATTTTTTATAGAGATGACGCTCGGATTCGCCGCGTGGGGCCAATCTCGGAAATTTTGGGTCCAGGCCGCACAAACGGCCAAAGGCTGATCAAGATACACAGCAGGCCCAAACCACACAAGCCGCCGAAAGTAGGAGAAACCCGCGCCGCGCTGGCTTTATAGGCAGGTACAACCCTGACAGCAAAACGCCGGTCGCCAATTTTACGGCGACCGGCGCGGGGTATCTGCAAGCTATTGAGAACACGCCATAAATGTCAGCCGGTGTTGCGCAAACCAGCGGCAATACCGGCCACAGACACCAGCAGCGCCTGTTCCAGAGGGCTGTCCTGTGCCGATTCCTGTTGCCGCGATCGGGCCAGCAATTCGGCCTGCAGCAGGTGCAACGGGTCCAGGTAGGTGTTGCGCAGGCGGATGAACTCCAGCGTATCGGGGCTGTGGGCCAGCAGCTGAGACTGGCCAGTCAGGCCAAGCACCACACTGCACGCCTGCGACAATAGGTCGCGTAAGTGCGCACCCAATGGCAGCAGATCGGGCTGCACCAATCGCTCGTCATACAGCCGGGCGATGTCGGCGTCGGCCTTGGCCAGCACCATTTCCAGCATATCGATGCGGGTACGAAAGAACGGCCACTGCTCGCGCATCTGCCCCAGCAACTCGCCTTCGCCACGCTCCAGGGCATTGTTCAACGCCGCTTCCCAGCCGAGCCAGGCGGGCAGCATCAGGCGTGTCTGGGTCCAGCCGAAGATCCACGGGATCGCCCGCAGGCTTTCAATGCCACCAGCCCGGCGCTTGGCCGGACGACTGCCCAGGGGCAAGCGACCCAACTCCTGCTCCGGCGTGGACTGGCGGAAATACTCGACGAATTGCGGATTTTCCCGCACCACGGCGCGGTAAGCACTGACACCGTCGGCGGCCAATTCGTCCATCAAGTGACGCCAGGCCGGTTCCGGTGGTGGCGGTGGCAGCAAGGTCGCCTCCAGCACCGCCGCCAGGTACAGGTTGAGGTTTTGCTCGGCGATGTCCGGCAGGCCGAACTTGAAGCGGATCATCTCGCCTTGTTCGGTAGTGCGGAAACGCCCCGCGACCGAACCCGGTGGCTGCGACAGAATCGCCGCGTGAGCCGGGCCGCCGCCACGGCCAACGGTGCCGCCGCGACCGTGGAACAGCAGCAGTTCGACTTGTTGTTCGCGGCAGATTTCCACCAACTGTTCCTGGGCCCGGTATTGCGCCCAGGCGGCGGCGGTAGTGCCCGCGTCCTTGGCAGAATCCGAGTAGCCGATCATGACTTCCTGCGGGCCTTGCAGACGGGCGCGATAACCCGGCAACAGCAGCAGTTTTTCGATCACCGGGCCTGCGTTGTCCAGGTCAGCCAGGGTCTCGAACAACGGCACTACCCGCATCGGCCGTTGTACGCCGGACTCCTTGAGCAGCAGTTGCACGGCCAATACATCCGACGCGGCGCCGGCCATGGAGATGACGTAGGAACCCAGGGATGCAGCCGGTGCGGCGGCGATTTCCTTGCAGGTGTTCAGCACTTCGGCGGTGTCTGCCGAGGGTTTGAAGTAACCCGGCAACAAGGGGCGACGGTTGACCAGTTCCTTCATCAGGAAGCTGATGCGCGCCTCTTCGTCCCAATCCTCGTACCGGCCAAGGCCCAGGTAGTCGGTGATTTCGGTCATGGCCGCGCAGTGGCGGGTGGAGTCCTGGCGCACGTCGAGGCGCACCAGGAACAAGCCAAACGTCACAGCCCGACGCAGGCAGTCCAGCAGCGGGCCGTCGGCAATCACACCCATGCCGCAGGTGTGCAGCGACTCGTAGCACAATTGCAAAGGCTCGAGCAGGTCGCGGTTGTTTTGCAGCACATCGGCGGGCGCCGGCGTGGTGCTGGTCAACGAGGTGTGGGCCCATTGGCGTGTGGCGCGCAGCCGCTCACGCAATTGCTTGAGCAATGCCCGGTAAGGTTCGACGCTGTCACCCACCTTGGCCTGCAATGCCGGGCTGGCTTGTTGCATCGACAGCTCGGAGGCCAGGTGATCGATATCGCGCAGGTACAGGTCAGCGGCCATCCAGCGCGCGAGCAGCAACACTTCGCGGGTGACCGGGGCGGTGACGTTGGGGTTGCCGTCGCGGTCGCCGCCCATCCAGGAAGCAAAGCGAATCGGCGCGGCCTCCAGAGGCAGGCGCAGGCCGGTAGCCGCGTGCAAGGCGTGATCGGCCTTGCGCAAATAATTCGGGATGGCGTGCCACAACGAATGCTCGATCACCGCAAAGCCCCACTTGGCTTCGTCTACCGGCGTGGGCCGGGTGCGGCGGATTTCTTCGGTGTGCCAAGCTTCGGCGATCAGGCGTTGCAGGCGATTGCGGATCTGCTCGCGCTCGGCGGTGGTGAGGTCGCGGTGATCCTGCAGGGCCAGTTGTGCGGCGATGGCGTCGTATTTCTGGATCAGGGTGCGGCGGGCGACTTCGGTGGGGTGAGCGGTGAGCACCAGTTCGATTTCCAACCGACCCAACTGGCGCGCCAGGGATTCGCTGCTGTGGCCTTCACTCTGCAGGCGCGCCAGCAGTTCCGGCAGCACCCGCGACTCGAACGGCGCCGGGGTTGATTCATCACGGCGGTGGATCAACTGATACTGTTCGGCGATATTGGCCAGGTTGAGAAACTGGTTGAAGGCCCGCGCCACCGGCAGCAGTTCGTCTTCCTTGAGTTGATTGAGGCTGGCACTCAGCTCTTCGCCGGCGACCTGCTCCGAGGCTGCGCCACGGCGGTCGGCCTTGGCGCCTTTACGGATCTGCTCGATCTTGTCGAGGAATTCATCGCCGTACTGTTCTCGAATCGTGTTGCCCAACAGTTCACCCAGCAGGTGAACATCCTCACGCAAACGTGCATCGATATCGCTCATCAGCCAATCTCCAGCAGAAAATCCGGGACGCTTTGATCTTCAAGAGTGCCGCCCACGGCGACGTCTTACAAGGAACTTTAAACCTTGTGAGTTGCAGCTAGTCTCAACAGTAAGCCGCAGCGTTATCCGCGCTGGCCGGCTGGTCACTCATCATCGCCCGCGTACCGTGGGCTCCATTGAGGTTGCCATGAAAATCCGAGAACTGGCCCAGCATTGGGAAGAAAACGCCAAGGGTCGCCTGACCAAAACCGAATACGCCATCCATCTGGACGTGGAAGCCGCCGCCAGGCTGGCGGCGATCTCCGAGATGTACCCCAAACGCCATACCGAAGAACTGCTCGGCGAGTTGATTGGCGCAGCCCTCGAAGAGCTGGAAGCGAGCTTTCCCTACATCAAGGGCAAGCAGGTGATTGCCACCGATGAGGAAGGCGATCCGCTGTATGAGGATGTCGGCCCAACCCCACGTTTTCTCAGCCTGTCACGGCGTTACCTGCACGATTTGTCAGCTCAGTCCGACAAGCAGAAACACTAGTAAACCTGCGCCTCAAAACCCTTAACCTCCCGTATTCAGGGCCTCCCACAGGCCCTGGATACCGCTGCGCCATGCAAAAGTTCCAACTTTTAAACGCTGACCGTTCAGTCAAATATTTTTTTAGGCAAATCGCCATCTTCGCTGAACTATTCAAAAAAGCCTCCGGTCACAGCCAGTAAGCCATCACTTGGAACAGCCGTTTGAATAGGCGTCCTGAGCTAACCGCCGGGCCCCGCAGACACTGCAAGCCGGAGATGGATTTGATGTTTTTCAGGAGTTACCTAATGGAGTTGAAGACGATGAAGACCAGCACTGCCAAAACCTCGTTTAACCACCTGCGCGGGCTTAAATTGGCCGCGCTGGCAATCGGCACCAGCTTCGTACTGGCTGGCTGCGCCGGCAACCCGCCGACCGAGCAATACGCTGTGACCCAATCTGCGGTGAACAGCGCTGTCAGCGCCGGCGGTACCGAGTTCGCAGCCGTGGAGATGAAGTCTGCCCAGGACAAACTGAAGCAAGCTGAAATCGCCATGCACGACAAGAACTACGACGAAGCCCGTCGCCTGGCCGAACAGTCCGAGTGGGACGCTCGCGTAGCAGAGCGTAAAGCCCAGGCTGCCAAGGCCGAACAGGCTGTGAAGGATTCCCAGAAAGCTGTTCAGGAGCTGCGTCAGGAAGGCATGCGCCCGGCTGTGATCCAGCCGCAACAATAAGCCGCCGCCCCTGATTGCATTGCACCCGAAACCGAATTGAAAGGACGACACGACTATGCGTAAACAATTGATGATCCCTGCCCTGCTGGCGATGAGCGTTGCTCTGGCGGCTTGCTCCACCCCGCCGAACCAGAACCTGGAAAATGCTCGGACCAACTTCTCGGCCCTGCAAGCCAACCCGCAAGCCACCAAGGTAGCGGCGCTGGAAACCAAAGACGCCAGCGACTGGCTGGACAAGGCTGACAAGGCCTACCGCGACAAGGAAGACCAGAAGAAGGTCGACCAACTGGCCTACCTGACCAACCAGCGCGTTGAAGTGGCCAAGGACACCATCGTCCTGCGTGAGTCCGAAGCCAAGCTGAAAAACGCCGGTGACGAACGTGCCCGCGCCCTGCTGCAGGCCCGTGACGCTCAGATCAAGCAACTGCAAGACAGCTTGAACGCCAAGCAGACTGATCGCGGCACGCTGGTGACCTTTGGTGACGTGCTGTTCGCCACCAACAAGTCGGACCTCAAGTCCAGCGGCCTGGTGAACATCACCAAGCTGGCGCAGTTCCTGCGCGATAACCCGGACCGTAAAGTGATCGTCGAAGGCTACACCGACAGCACCGGTTCCGACTCGTACAACCAGAGCCTGTCCGAGCGCCGCGCCGCTTCCGTACAGCGCGCACTGGCCAACCAGGGTGTGGATATCTCGCGCATCGTGACCCAGGGCTATGGCAAGGAATACCCGGTTGCCGATAACGGCAGCGTTTCGGGCCGCGCCATGAACCGCCGCGTTGAAGTGACCATCTCCAACGACAACCAGCCGGTCAAGCCACGTTCTTCGATGGCCAACTGATCGATTGATGCTGGAAAAAAAACCCACGTTACTGTGGGTTTTTTTTCGGGTCGTCGAACCGGACAGGTCGGTTGGGATCCTCGGCTGGTAGCTCTATCTTCCCGCCGTAGCCATGTTCCGACAGCTTGTCGAGCAAGTGCTTGAGCTTATGATCCTCGGCGTCGAGCATTTCCAGCTTCTCGTGCCCCCTGAGCATGTTCACCATGTTGCTTATTGCAGCAATATCTATCGCCACCTTCTCGCCCCGACTCGTGTAAATCACATCGCTTCTGTGGTGCGTTACGCAATACGGTTCCAGATATTTCCATCATCAACTACGACTGCACCGGAGGGCCCAGCCCGCACACCACGCCGCCCGCTCCGTCGCTGAATGATCGTTTGAGGCCGCATGAAAAATCCCGCCAAATGGCGGGATTCTTTTATTTGCAGGCCAGGAATCAAGAGGTCCCAGTGCGCTTCAAGAGCATCGGGTCAGTAGCTTACTGGCGCCGAGTTATCCTGCTCCGGAGCCGCCTGCCCTTTGAGTTGGGCCAGCTCCGCCTCGAGCCTCTTGAGCCTTTCCTCAAGGCTTTCTTCGCCCTGCGCGCCCTGTGCACCACCGCCTCCTTGGGCGATCTGGTTCTTCAACTTCTGAATATCTTGTTCCAATTGCTGAAGTCGCGAATCACCTCCCCCCGCACCGGCAGTGAATGGGGAAGACGAGTTGTTTACGCGAGGAATGTCCATTCAAGTGACTCCAAATTAAGTATCCGAGATAACCGATCCAGCGCTGCTGGCCAGTACGGAATCTGTGGCAATCCACTTAAAATGGTTCCAGACCTTTCCCACTTGACTCGCGCTACTGCTCCAATTGCGGCGTTTCCTGCCCCATGCAACGCACTGCCTGCTTCTTGCTGTTGACCAGTACGCCGGTCAGCCCTTTCTGTTCGGTATCAAACAGCACCAGTACGCCATCAACGCATTGCGCCACCTGGGCGGCCGGGGTCAGGGAGATTTTGTAATCCTCGCCCGGCACGGTCTTGAGCATGGTGAAGTCGCTGAGCAGCAACGCATCCTCGGGCTTGGCGAAGTGCAAATAGCCGTAGTACCACAGGCAGCCAACGGTACCGATGATGGTGCCGATGCCGGTGAGGATCAGGGGGATCATGTTGCGTTCTTCGCTCATTGCGGGTTCTCTGCGTTGGAATTCGGGGCCGCCGGGTAATTGGGGATTTCCCCCAGGCGGCGCAGCCCGTTGAAATGCTGGGGGTCGTCCAGGTAGCGCAGCATCACGGTTTGCCAGGTCTTGTCGGCAAAGGTTTGCACGTGGCCACCCCGGGTCAGTTGCAGCACCCGCGGTGGCGGCGCAGCCTGATACAGGCGAATGCCGTTGGAGAGCGGCACGATCGGGTCATCCAGGCTATGGAATAACAATTTCGGCACGCCGGTCAGCCGGGGCATGGCGTTGATCGCACTGTCGCCGTCCGGCACCAGCCACGACAACGGCACCTGGAACGGCCATGTTAGCCAGGAGGTGCTGAGGGCGAATTGTCCTACGTCACGATAACTGGCCGGCACACCGTCCAGTACCAGCGCCTTGAGCTGCGGCTGACGTTCGGGATGTTCCGCCAGGTAGTGCACCACTAGCGCGCCGCCCAGGCTTTGGCCCAGCACGATCAGTGGCTGGCCCTGGGTTTCGGGGGCGTTGTCGATCCACTTGAAAGCGGCGTCGATGTCCTGGTAAACCGCCGGCAGCGAAGGTTCGCCTTCGGACAGCCCGTAGCCGCGATAGTCCACCAACAGCACTTGATAGCCCTGCTCCGGCAGCCACCAGCTGCCGCCGAGGTGCCAGGCGAGATTGCCGCCATTGCCGTGCAGGTGCAGCACCGTGCCCTTGAGCGGCACGCCGGCCTTGGCCGGCAGCCACCAGGCGTGGAGCTTCAGGCCATCGGCGGTGGTCAATGTGACGTCACGGTATTGCAGGCGAGCCTTTTCCGGGGTGAACGGCATGCCGCGCTCCGGATAGAACAATAAGGAGCTGCAGCCGTTAAGGGTCAGTAGCAGGCAAAGAATGCCGAGGATTCTCATCCGTTGAAGCCTCGTGAATGGGTTGGGAACGATCCTGAAGACCTATGGAGATCAAAGGTGGAGCGGGCTTGCTCGCGAATGCGGTGATTCAGTAACCACATCTGTTGCTGATACACCGCATTCGCGAGCAAGCCCGCTCCCACATTTTGACTGAGTTCCTTCAGAGATATCGTTAAAGGATATTGGAGTAATCCGCCTCGATCCGGTCCAGGCTCAAATGGTTGAGGAAGTTGGAGAAACACATCCACGCCGCCAACGCATTCATGTCGCGGAACTGATCCGGCAGGTATTTGGGTGGCACCACCAGGCCTTCGTCCACCAGTTGGCGCAGGGTACGCATGTCTTCCAGGGTGGTCTTGCCGCAGAACAACAACGGCACTTGCTCCAGCTTGCCTTTGCGCACGGCCAACTGAATGTAGTTGTAAACCATGATAAAGCCCTTGAGGTAGGACAAATCCTTGGTAAACGGCAGACCCGTAGGCGTCGACCCACGGAAAACCCGGCTCGCATTGCCGTAGCTTTCCGCCATCTCAAAGCCCTGCTCACGGAAGAACTCGAACACCTGCAGGAAGTCGGCTCCCTGCTCCACCATATGAATGGCGCGAGTGCGGTTGGTCAGCTTGCGCAGGCGGCTGGGGTAGGAGGCGAAGGTGATGATTTCCATCAGGATCGCCAGGCCTTCCTGGGTCACGGTCGACGAGGGCGGGCCCTTGGACAGGAAGGTGCAGATCGGCTGGTTTTGCCCATTGAGGGTGGTGCCCACGTGCACCAGGCCTTCATGGACCTCCAGGGCGCGCACGTCGCGGTCGTTGAACATCGCGTCGGCGCGGATCTTGATGTAGTCGGCACCTGCCGCCGCATCCGCCACGATACCGTCGGACTCGAACACCCGGATGGTTTCCTCGGCCTCGCCGAATACCTTGTTCAGGCGGCTCTGCAGCAGGTTGACGGCGTCCTTGGCGGTCAGGGTCTTGGCTTCGTCCTTGAGGTCGCCACGGCCATCGATATTGTTCAGGTAGTCCGACATCATCAGGCCGAGGTCGGCCAGGGTCGGGTCACCGGCATGGAACGCATCGGAAGCGGCGCCGTACAGCTCCTGGGAGATCAGGCCGAAATCCTCGGTGCCCCGCGCTTCGAGCATGCGCACCACCATGCGGTATTCCTTGCACATGCGCCGCATGATCTGCCCGACCGGGTTGAACTGGCCAAGCTGGCGGGTGATGTCACGCTCGATGTTCTGGAACTCCAGCTTCACCGCGCTGGAATCGAACGACAGCGGCCGGGTCAGGTAGTAGTCGCGGTCCACCGCCGGCATTTCCTTGCCCTTGGCCTTGAGGAATCCCTGGCGAATATTCTCGTCCCACTTCACGGCGTCGAGGACGCGAATCGGTGTTTGCGCCAGCACAATGCGATCGGACAAGGCGCGTATCGTCTGCTGGTAATCGTCCACCCGGTACTTCCTCTTTAAACGTTATTTGCCTGCACGCTGGTAGCGCACGGCTTCGACGAACACATCGGCATTGGCCGGATCATCCAGGTACGCAAATACCCGGGCCATGGAACTGTCGATCAACACACCGGCACCCTCGACGGTTTCGACGGTGCTGCCACTCAGGACCTTCTGGCCGACCGCCTGGTGGACCTGATCCAGGTCGAGGTTGTAGACCACCAGCTCGTGCTCATCATTCAATTCGAACCCGGCGAGGATGTAATGCCCGCCGAACCTGGCCGGCAATGGCGCCGACAGATACCAGCGGCTGCCATGCCGGGAAACCGTGAACAGGTATTCATCCCGCTGGCCCGGCTTGGCCTTAGGGTAGCTCACGGCTTTGTAGCGGTGCTTACCGACGCGGCTGATTTGCAGGTTGAGCGGCTCACCCCAGGCATTTTTGCTGGCCCATTTGCCAAGCAGACCATCAGGCGCCGCCTCGCTGGCGGGCAACGGGTCCTTGAAGGTCACCAGGCAACCGCTGAGCAACAGGAACGACAAGGCGATCACGACGACGCGCCAGGCTTTCATTGGACAATCCCCTGTGTCAGACCGAAGCCAACACCAAATGCATGTAACGCTTGAGGATCTCAAGCATTTCTTCGCTGGTCAGAGGCTCTGCGCCGCCCAGCAGGCCCTGATATTCCATCCGACCGATAATCGCCGTCAACACTTTGGCATCCTGTTGCGGCTCGCGGGAACCCAATACCTGGAAAAACTGGCAAGTGCCCTGCAGCAGGATTTGCTGGTGGGAACGCACCAGCTCGGCCAGGCGCGGGTTCAGCAGCGCTTCCTGGCGAAACGCCTGCTCGGCCATCAGGTGCTCACGGCGGTTGAGCAATTGGCGTTGCACGTAATCGGCGGTCAGGCGCGCGATGTCATCGGCCAGTTGCGAGCGCGACTGCGGGCTGCCGTCGCCATAAGCCACCATCTCGCGCAGCAGGCCTTCATTACGCACCCACAACTTGCCCATGAACGCGGCGCTGCGCTCCACATATTGGGCGAAGGTGTCGGTGAGCAGGTCGTCGATGTCCTTGAAGTAATAGGTGGTGGCCGACAACGGCACACCGGCTTCCGCCGCCACCGCACGGTGACGCACGGCACGCACGCCTTCGCGTACCACGATGCGCATCGCTGCATCGAGAATGTCCTGCCTGCGCTGCTCACTGCCCCGGCGACTGGCCTTGCGGCCCTGGTACTGAACACTTTCAGCCACGGCAGCGGCAATGCCGGCGGCACCCTTTTGAGCCATTACGCGGTTCACGACGGATCTTCCTCCACAGTGTGACGCGGAGCGTCACGGGCTGCGTTCCCACGCAGAGCGTGGGAACGATCACCTGGCGCTGTTTACTTGACGCTTATAAACGCCACATAAAAAAGCCGCCTTATAAAAGGCGGCTTCGGATTTCGCTACGGTTACGCTTGTGGCCGCATGTGCGGGAACAAGATCACGTCACGGATCGACGGCGAGTTGGTCAACAACATCACCAACCGGTCGATGCCGATACCTTCACCGGCGGTAGGCGGCATGCCGTATTCCAGGGCGCGTACGAAGTCGGCGTCGTAGTGCATCGCCTCGTCGTCGCCAGCGTCCTTGTCGGCCACCTGGGCCATGAAGCGCTCGGCCTGGTCTTCGGCATCGTTCAGCTCGGAGTAGGCGTTGGCGATTTCACGGCCGCCGATGAACAGCTCGAAACGGTCGGTGACGTTCGGGTTGTCATCGTTGCGACGGGCCAGCGGCGACACTTCGAACGGGTACTGGGTAATGAAGTGCGGCTGCTCCAGCTTGTGCTCCACCAGCTCTTCGAAAATCATCACCTGCAATTTGCCCAGGCCTTCGAAGCCCAGCACCTTGGCGCCGGCTTTCTTGGCGATGGCGCGGGCCTTGTCGATGTCGTTCAGGTCATCGGCGGTCAGCTCAGGGTTGTACTTGAGGATCGAATCGAACACCGACAGGCGCACGAACGGCTCGCCGAAGTGGAACACCTTGTCGCCGTACGGCACGTCGGTGGTGCCCAGGACCAGTTGCGCCAGTTCGCGGAACAGTTCCTCGGTCAGGTCCATGTTGTCTTCGTAGTCGGCGTAGGCCTGGTAGAACTCCAACATGGTGAATTCAGGGTTGTGACGAGTCGAAACGCCTTCGTTACGGAAGTTGCGGTTGATCTCGAACACTTTTTCGAAGCCGCCAACAACAAGCCGCTTGAGGTACAGCTCAGGCGCAATACGCAGGAACATTTCCATGTCCAGCGCGTTGTGGTGGGTTTCGAACGGCTTGGCTGCGGCACCACCCGGGATGGTTTGCAGCATCGGCGTTTCAACTTCGAGGAAGTCGCGCTTCATCAGGAAGCTGCGGATGTGCGCAATAACCTGCGAACGCACGCGGAAGGTCTGGCGCACTTCTTCGTTGACGATCAGGTCAACGTAGCGCTGGCGATAGCGCTGCTCGGTGTCGGTCAGGCCGTGGTGCTTGTCCGGCAGCGGGCGCAGGGATTTGGTCAGCAGGCGCACGCTGGTCATTTCAACGTACAGGTCACCCTTGCCGGAACGCGCCAGGGTGCCTTCGGCGGCAATGATGTCGCCCATGTCCCAGGTTTTCACCGAGGCCAGGGTTTCTTCGGACAGGGTTTTACGGTTGACGTAGACCTGGATGCGACCGGTCATGTCCTGGATCACCATGAACGAGCCACGGTTGAGCATGATGCGACCGGCAACCTTGACCGGGATTGCAGCCTCTGCCAGCTCTTCCTTGGTCTTGTCCGCGTACTGTTTCTGCAAGGCATCGCAGTAGTTTTCGCGGCGGAAGTCGTTCGGGAAGGCATTGCCCTTGGCGCGCTCGGCAGCAAGCTTTTCCTTGCGCAGGGCGATCAGGGAGTTTTCTTCCTGTTGCAGGGCTTGCGGGTCGAGTTGTTGGTCGCTCATGTCTTTAAATTTTCCATCAGGTTCGTTGTCCCCGGCCTGCGGCCGGGGATCGCCGGCAAGCCGGCTCCTACAAAGGAGTTACAGGCCAGATTTCAGGCTGGCTTCCAGGTATTCGTCGATATCACCGTCGAGCACCTTGTCGCAGTCGCTGCGTTCAATGTTGGTACGCAGGTCCTTGATCCGCGACGCGTCGAGCACATACGAGCGGATCTGGTGACCCCAGCCGATATCCGACTTGGTGTCTTCCAGCGCCTGGGACGCGGCGTTGCGTTTCTGCATTTCCTGCTCGTACAACTTGGCCCGCAGCATTTTCATGGCGGTGTCCTTGTTCGCGTGCTGGGAACGTTCGTTCTGGCAGCTCACCACGGTATTGGTCGGTACGTGGGTAATACGTACGGCCGAGTCGGTGGTGTTTACGTGCTGGCCACCGGCACCGGAGGAACGGTAGGTGTCGATCCGCAGGTCTGCCGGGTTGATCTCGATTTCCACCTTGTCGTCGATCTCTGGCGAGACGAAAACGGCGGAGAACGACGTGTGGCGACGGTTGCCGGAGTCGAACGGGCTCTTGCGCACCAGGCGGTGTACGCCGATCTCGGTCCGCAGCCAGCCAAAGGCGTATTCGCCCTTGATGTGCACGGTCGCGCCCTTGATGCCGGCGACTTCACCGGCCGACAGTTCCATGATGGTCGCGTCGAAACCGCGTTTGTCGGCCCAGCGCAGGTACATGCGCAACAGGATGTTGGCCCAGTCCTGGGCTTCGGTGCCGCCAGAACCGGCCTGGATGTCCAGGTAGGCGTTGTTCGGGTCCATTTCATGGCTGAACATGCGGCGGAATTCGAGTTTGGCGAGGTTTTCCTCGAGACGGGCCAGCTCGGCGACGACATCGCCCACTGCGCCTTCGTCGTTTTCTTCGACGGCCATGTCCAGCAGGTCGCGGCAATCGCCCAGACCGGTGTTCAATTCGTCGAGGGTGTCGACGATCTGCGCCAGCGCAGCGCGCTCGCGGCCCAGTTCCTGGGCATATTCAGGTTTGTTCCAGACAGCCGGATCTTCAAGCTCGCGATTGACTTCGGTCAGACGCTCATGCTTTTGATCGTAGTCAAAGATACCCCCGAATAGTTTCGGAGCGCTCGGACAGGTCCTTGATGGTGTTAAGGATCGGGTTGATTTCCATGGCGGGCAGCACTCGTTGGCGAACTTTTGAAAGCCGACGAGTATAACGACAAACGGCTGATAACGGCAGTCCGCTTGGCCGAAAAGGCGGGGATATGCACCATCCAGACAGCGATGAAGATCAAATGTGGGAGCGGGCTTGCTCGCGAATGCGGTGGTTCAGTCGCCAGATGCATTGACTGACACACCGCATTCGCGAGCAAGCCCGCTCCCACATTAGGTCTGCGACATCCCGCAGACCGTATTCCCTACTCGATCCCCACCTGATTGCGCCCATTGTGCTTGGCCAGGTACAGGCCCTTGTCCGCCGCCGAGATCAATTGCCGGCAATCGGTGCCCTGCACCGGGGTCATGGTCGCCAAGCCGATACTGATGGTCAGGCTCGCCCCTTCTGCCGGGGCAATGTGCGGGATTTTCAGGCTCGCCACCGCCTGGCGCAGCTTCTCGGCCACCAGCCGTGCCCCACCCGGCGAGGTATTGGGCAGCACCAGGGCAAACTCTTCACCGCCATAACGCGCCGGCAAATCCGAAGGACGGCTGCTGGCATCACGAATGGTCGCCGCCACCTTGCGCAACGCCTCGTCGCCTTCCAGGTGGCCGAAACTGTCGTTGTAGGTCTTGAAGAAGTCCACGTCGATCATCAGCAGCGACAGTTGGGTCTGGTCACGCATGGCGCGGCGCCATTCCAGTTCCAGGTATTCGTCGAAATGCCGGCGATTGGACAGCCCGGTCAGGCCGTCGGAGTTCATCAGCCGTTGCAGCACCAGGTTGGTGTCCAGCAACTGCTGTTGGCTGACCCGCAGCGCCCGGTAGGCCGCGTCCCGTTGCAACAGGGTCATGTAGGAGCGCGAGTGATAGCGGATGCGCGCCACCAGTTCGATGTTATCGGGCAGCTTGACCAGGTAATCGTTGGCCCCGGCAGCAAACGCCGCGCTCTTGATCAGCGGGTCTTCCTTGGTGGAAAGCACGATGATCGGGATGTTCTGCGTCGCCGGGTGATTACGGTATTCGCGCACCAGGGTCAGGCCATCGAGACCCGGCATCACCAGGTCCTGCAGGATCACCGTCGGCTTGATACGGATCGCCTGGGCAATGGCCTGGTGCGGGTCGGCGCAAAAGTGGAAGTCGATATTGTCTTCATGGGCCAGGCCCCGGCGTACGGCCTCGCCGATCATCGCCTGGTCGTCGACGAGCAGCACCATGGCGGCGTTTTCGTCGGTCTTGAAGTCGTCGAGCTGCAAATCATTCATTTACGGTCACCTGAATTACTACCTGCAGGCCAGGACAGCGTGTGATATCGGTCATTTTGCGAATACCTCCAGCAATCGTGGCGCAATTCTGTCCAATGGGCGAATTTCAACAGCCGCGTCAATCGCCGCTGCCGCTTTGGGCATGCCGTAAACAGCACAGC
Organism: Pseudomonas sp. E6002; assembly: GCF_013385565.1. NCBI lineage: Bacteria > Pseudomonadati > Pseudomonadota > Gammaproteobacteria > Pseudomonadales > Pseudomonadaceae > Pseudomonas > Pseudomonas sp. E6002. The sequence continues at coordinate 19,952 of NZ_JACAPT010000052.1, forward strand.
TTTGCTGGTCCTGCGCGATGGTCAGGTAGCCTTGCTGACGCATCAACTTAAGTCCCTGGGCGCCATCACGCCCCATCCCCGTCAGCAGCACGCCAACGGCATCGCCATTCCAGTAGCTGGCGACGCTCTCGAAAAACACGTCGATGGACGGCCGGTAAATCTCGTTCACAGGCTCTGCGGTGTAGGCCAGCGTGCCGTTCTTCAGCAGGCGAATGTGATGATTGGTGCCCGCCAGCAACACGACACCGCTTTGGGGCGGCTCGCCTTCCCGGGCCAGGCGCACCGGCAGGCCCGAGGCACTGCTCAGCCATTCGGCCATGCCGGCGGCGAACACCTGGTCCACATGCTGCACCAGCACAATGGCCGGCGAGAAGTCCCGGGGCAAGCCCTTGAGCAGGGATTCCAGGGCAGCCGGGCCGCCTGCGGACGAACCGATGGCCACCAGGCTCTGGCGTTTGCCCGTGGCCCGCTGGGGCGCAGGCTCGGCCCGCACGCGGCTGCCACGCTGGCCAATCAGCCAGCCGATATTGAGGATCTTGCGCAACAGCGGTGCCGCGGCGTCCTTCGGATTGCCCACGCCCAGTGCAGGCGTGTCAACCACGTCCAGGGCGCCATGGCCCATGGCTTCGAATACACGGCTGACGTTGGCCTGGCGGTCGACGGTGACAATCAGGATCGCACAGGGCGTCTCGGCCATGATCTGCCGGGTGGCCTCCACACCGTCCATCACCGGCATGATCAGGTCCATCAGAATCAGGTCGGGCGTGAACTCGGCGCAACGCTGCACTGCTTCCAGGCCGTTGCCTGCAACCCACACCACTTCGTGGGCCGGCTCAAGGCTCAACGCCCGGCGCAAGGCCTCCACGGCCATGGGCATGTCATTGACGATCGCAATCCTCATGCCCGCGCTCCTCCAATCAGCTCCACCACCGCGTCCAACAGCGCGTCGTCATGGAAGCTGGCCTTGGCTAGATAATAGTCGGCGCCGGCGTCCAGTCCACGACGACGGTCTTCTTCCCGATCCTTGTAGGAAACAACCATCACCGGCAGGGATTGCAGGCGAGTATCACGGCGCAAGAGTGTGACCAATTCAATACCGTCCATGCGAGGCATATCAATGTCCGTGATCAGCAGGTCGAAGTCTTCGGAGCGCAGCGCGTTCCAGCCATCCATGCCATCGACTGCCACGGCCACTTCATAACCGCGATTAAGTAACAATTTGCGTTGCAGCTCACGCACGGTCAGCGAGTCATCCACCACCAGAATACGCTTGCGCGGTGCTTCGAGGGTTTGCTGGGTGCGTCGGGCGATGCGCTCCAGACGACCGGTATTCAGCAGTTTGTCCACCGATCGCAGCATGTCTTCGACGTCGACGATCAGCACCACCGAACCGTCATCGAGCAACGCTCCGGCGGAGATGTCCTGGACCTTGCCCAACCGGTCGTCCAGGGGCAATACCACCAGCGTGCGCTCGCCGATAAAACGCTCCACGGCAATCCCGTAGACCGCATCGCGCTCGCGGATCACCACGACCTTCAGGGTTTCCTGACTGCCCTGCCCCGGCGGGCGCTGCAGCAACTGGCTGGCGGCGACCAGGCCGACATGCCGGCCTTCGTGCCAGAAATGCTGGCGGCCTTCCAGTTGCACGATGTCGTCGGGCGCAAGATCGCACATGCGCTCGATGTGGGCCAGCGGGAAGGCGTAGGCCTCCTCGCCAACTTCCACCACCAGGCTGCGCACTACCGACAGGGTCAACGGCACCTCCAGGTGGAAGCGACTGCCCTGCCCCGCCGTCTGCTCCAGCACCACCGCGCCGCGCAACTGGCGCACCATATGCTGCACCGCATCCAGGCCGACCCCGCGCCCCGAGACCTCGGTGACCTTGTCCCGCAGGCTGAACCCCGGCAGGAACAGGAACGTGAGCAGTTCCTCTTCGCTCAGGCGCAGGGCGGTTTCCACCGGCGACAAATGCCGGTCGACGATGGTGCCGCGCAGGCGCTCCAGGTCGACACCGTTACCGTCGTCGCTCAACTCCAGCACCAGTAAGCCGGCCTGGTGAGACGCCCGCAGGCGGATCAGGCCTTCAGCCGGTTTGCCCGCCAGCAGGCGTTGCTCGGGCATTTCAATGCCGTGGTCCACAGCATTGCGCAGCAAATGGGTCAGCGGCGCTTCGAGTTTTTCCAGCACATCGCGGTCGACCTGGGTTTTCTCGCCTTCGATTTCCAGGCGTACCTGTTTACCAAGGCTGCGGCCCAGGTCACGCACCATGCGCACCTGCCCGGCCAGCACGTCGGCAAACGGCCGCATGCGGCACGCCAGCGCCGTGTCGTACAAGACTTGGGCGCGCTGCCCGGCCTGCCAGCCGAACTCATCGATTTCGGCGGTTTTTTCCGCGAGCAACGCCTGGGCCTCGCTCAACAGGCGGCGGGTATCAGCCAGCGCTTCCTGGGCTTCCAGGCTCAGGTCGACGGTCTTGAGGTGGCCGTCGAGGTTTTCCAGGGCGCGGGCACTGTTGCTCTGGATGCGCTTGAGGCGTTGCAAGCTGGCGAGGTAAGGCTTGAGCCGCTGGGTTTCCACCAGGGACTTGCTGGACAGGTCCAACAGGCTGTTCAAGCGTTCGGCGGTCACCCGCAACACCCGCTCGCCGCCTTCGGTCATGCGCTTATTTTGGCGTGGCAGTTCGGCACTGACCGGCGGCGCGGGTTCGGGCTCCGGCGGCAGGGTCAGCAGCGCTTCCATCGACAATTCAGGTTCTGGCGCGGGTGTGGGCGGCGGCGCAGGCTTTGGCGCAGCGGGCGGTGCGACTTTCTGCGACGGATCGAGCAACCGCTCCATCAATGCCACATAGGACTCGATGTCCGCCGGGCCCACGGTGTTGCCCGGCGTGGCAATGCGCATCAACAAATCGGTGCCTTGCAGCAGTGCGTCGATATGCTCCGGCAGCAGGTACAAGCGGCTTTCCTGGGCGCTGACCAGGCAATCTTCCATCACGTGGGCCACGCTGACCCCCGCGTCCACCCCGACAATCCGCGCCGCGCCCTTCAGGGAATGGGCGGCACGCATGCAGGCTTCGAGCTGGTCGGCCTGGGTCGGGTTGCGCTCCAGGGCCAGCAGGCCGGCGCTGAGCACCTGGGTCTGGGCGTCGGCTTCCAGGCTGAACAGCTCCAGCAGCGAGGCATCGCGCATCTGGTCGGGGGTCATGTGAGGCTCCGGGTCACGGCAGACAACAATTGCGCCTCGTCCAGCCAGCGCAGGCTGCGGCCTTTCCACTGCAACACCCCTTGGGTGTAGCGGGCGCTGGCCTGGGTGCCCGACGCAGATGCCGCATTCAAGGTCCGTTCATCAATGGCATGGATACCGTCCACTTCGTCCACCGGCACCACCACCGGGCCGTCCTGCGCCGCGATGATCAGCATGCGCGGCATGATTCGTGCGCCACTGGGGCCGCTGCCGGTGCTGTCCAGCCCCAGCAATTCCACCAGTGACAGGCACGCCACCAGTGCGCCACGCACGTTGGCCACGCCCAGCAAGGCGCGGGAACGCTGATGGGGCAAGGAATGGATCGGCTGCAACGGCGCCACTTCCACCAGGCAGCGAGTGGCGATGCCCAGCCATTCTTCGCCGAGGCGGAACATCAGCAGCGAACGGGTGAGGACATCACCCTCGACTTCCGGCGTCGCGACGGGGCGGTGATCGTCCTGCTGCAAGGCATAACGATCGAGCAGGCGCGTGGCGGCGGCGGAATACACCGAGCAATTGCGACAGTGAATGTGCTCGGCCAGCAACGGGCAGGACTTGTCACCGTGGATGCCGATGCGGTTCCAGCAGTCATCGATGGCCTGGGTATCGGCCAGGGTCAGGTTCAGCTCGGGATCCAGGGTCATGATTTACGCTCACTGTCAGCTCGCTCGCTGCGCGCGGCACGAGCCTGCAAACGCCGGGCGCCGGCGACATCGCCCTGGGACTCGAGCAACGCGGCCAGGTGCATCAAGGCCTGCGGGTGCTGGGGTTCCAGGTACAAGGCTTTTCTGTAATAACCCTGGGCTTCCAGGGCGCTGCCGGCCACATCGCTGAGCAGGCCCAGCCAATAAAACACCTGGGCCGCCGGCGGATGGCTCTGCAAATAACGCTCGCAGGCAGCACGGGCTTCCAGGCTCTTGCCTTCATTGGCCAGGGTCGCAATCTGACTGAGCAGATCGGCGGCGTCCGACTGCGGCGGCGGCTTGATCGGTACCACTTGGGCACTGACGGTGCTGAATGGCCGGGGCCTGGTCGGGATAGGCGCGGCACTGCGCTGAGGAATCGGCGCGGGCATCGGCACAAATACCGGTTCAGGCGCGGGCTCCGCATGCCGGCTGAAGGCAAACGACTGCGGCACGCCAATCGAACGCATGCCCAGGCGCCCCAGCAGGCTGCCTTCGGCAGGACCGATAAACAGCACGCCGTCGACATGGGTCAGGCCCTTGAGCACTTCAAACACCTGCTTCTGGGTCGGCTGGTCGAAGTAGATCAGCAGGTTGCGGCAGAACACAAAATCGTAGGTGGGCTCGTTGGCCAGCAGCGTGGGGTCCAGCAGGTTGCCCACCTGCAGGCGCACTTGTTCGCGTACCCGGTCGGCAATCCGGTAGCCGTCGGTTTGCTCGGTGAAGTGGCGATCGCGGAACTCGAGGTCCTGGCCGCGAAACGAATTCTTGCCGTACACCCCACGGCGGGCGCGCTCCACCGACAGCGGGCTGACGTCCATGCCCTGCACCTTGAACTGATGCGGTGCCAGCCCGGCGTCGAGCAAGGCCATGGCAATCGAATAGGGTTCTTCGCCGGTGGAACACGGCAGGCTGAGGATCCGCAGGGCGCGCATCTGCTTGATTTCGGCCAGGCGGGTGACCGCCAGCCGACCCAGGGTGGCGAAGGATTCGGGGTAACGGAAAAACCAGGTTTCGGGGACGATCACCGCTTCGATCAGCGCTTGCTGTTCGTCGGTGGAGGCCTGCAATTGCTGCCAGTATTGATCGGCGGTCTGCGCGCTGAGCGCCATGCTGCGCTGGCGTACGGCACGCTCGATGATCGCTTCGCCCACCGAGGCAACGTCCAGGCCAATGCGCTCCTTAAGGAAGTCGAAGAAGCGTTGATCACTGCTCATCAACCCTCCTCGCCCGCGGCAAACAGCAGCGCCTGCACGTCAGCCGTCAGCAGGTCCGCCACGCCGATCCACTGCATCAAGCCACGCTCGTCTTCGCGCACCGGGCCCAGGTAACGGGCCTGGCGGTTGTCCAGGCCGTAGGGCTGGAACTCCGCCGGGTCACAGCGCAGGGTATCGGTGGCCTGTTCGAGGATCAGCCCCAGCCAGCGTGCCGGAGTGAGTGCATCCGGCTGATAATTGACCAACACCAGGCGCGTGCTGGTGCGGGCCTGGGCCGGCGTACCGAAGGTCAAGGCACTGAGATCGATCACCGGCACCATTGCCCCGCGATGGGCAAAGATCCCGGCGACCCACGCAGGCGCATGGGCAATGGGCTTGAGCGGCAGGCGCGGCAGCACCTCGGCCACTTCCGTGGCCTTGAGGGCATACCGTTCATTACCGATGTGAAACACCAGGAACAGTGCTTTCTTCACTGCCGCAACGGCACCGCGTTTAGCCGCGAGGTCGTTCATCAGACTTTAAAACGCGACACGCCGCTGCGCAGGCCGACGGCGACCTGGCTCAGCTCGTCGATGGCAAAGCTGGCCTGACGCAGGGACTCCACGGTCTGGCTGCTGGCATCGCCCAACTGCACCAGCGCATGGTTGATCTGCTCGGCGCCGGTGGCCTGGGCCTGCATGCCTTCGTTGACCATCAACACCCGCGGCGCCAGGGCCTGCACCTGATGGATGATCTGCGACAGCTGCTCGCCCACCTGCTGCACCTCGAACATGCCACGGCGCACTTCTTCAGAGAACTTGTCCATGCCCATCACCCCGGCCGACACCGCCGACTGGATCTCGCGCACCATCTGCTCGATGTCGTAGGTGGCCACGGCGGTCTGGTCGGCCAGGCGCCGCACTTCGGTGGCTACCACGGCAAACCCGCGACCGTACTCACCGGCCTTCTCGGCCTCGATGGCAGCGTTGAGGGACAACAGGTTGGTCTGGTCGGCGACCTTGACGATGGTCACCACCACCTGGTTGATGTTGCCGGCCTTCTCATTGAGGATCGCCAGCTTGGCGTTTACCAGGTCAGCTGCGCCCATCACCGAGTGCATGGTTTCTTCCATGCGCGCCAGGCCTTGCTGGCCGGAGCCGGCGGCCACCGAGGCCTGGTCGGCGGCGGTGGAGACTTCGGTCATGGTACGGACCAAGTCTTTGGAAGTAGCAGCGATCTCCCGCGAAGTAGCGCCGATCTCGGTGGTCGTCGCGGCGGTTTCAGTGGCAGTGGCCTGTTGTTGCTTGGAAGTCGCGGCAATCTCGGTGACCGAGGTAGTGACCTGTACCGAAGAGCGCTGTGCCTGGGACACCAGGGCGGTGAGCTCGGTCATCATGTCGTTGAAGCCGGTCTCTACTGCGCCGAATTCGTCCTTGCGTTCGAGGTTCAGGCGTTTGCTCAAGTCGCCGGTGCGCATGGTTTCGAGGATGTCGACGATGCGTTTCATCGGCGCCATGATCGCGCGCATCAGCAGCAGGCCGCAGAGGCCGGCGGCGAGGATCGCGAGGATCAGCGAGACGCCCATGCTGATTTTTGCAGCGGACACGGCGTCGTCGATAGCGTTGGTGGCGCGGTCCGCGACGTTTTTGTTTTCGGTGATGATGTCGTTGAGCTTCATGCGGCCTGCGGTCCAGGTCGGGGTCAGCTCTTCGTCGAACACTTTGCGGGCGGCGGCGACGTCATTGCGTTGCAGGTTTTCAGTGACTGCGGCCAAAGCCTTGTTGTAGGCCTGGTGCAGGGCTTCGAACTTATCGAACTCGGCCTGATCTTCAGCGCCGTTGATAGTTGCCTTGTAATTGGCCATTTGCGTGATGATGCGCGCTTCGAAGGACTTGTAGTCGGCCTTGTCGGCTTCGGTGAGTGTCTTGTCTTTGCGCAGGCCGATGATGTCGAGGGTGTCGAGGTAGCTGTCGACCCATGCGCTGCGGATCATGGAGCTTAGGTAGACCCCGGGGACTGCGTCATCGCGGACTGACTCTTCGCCAGCCTCGATCTTCAACAGGCGTGAATACGAGACCACTACCATCAGCAGCATGATCGCGATGATGACCGCAAAGCTCGCCAAAATCCGTTGGCGCAAGGTCCAGTTCTTCACAGTAATTCCTCGAGGGCCATTCAAATGGAGAGGAGTATAGCTGAGCGGATGCCATCATTAATCAACGGGTTGTGGGATCTGGGTCACGCTCGGGGGAGGAAAGTTTTCTTGGGGGGGCATATCCGTTGCTGCGGTAACGGCGGCTTATGGTTCCGCTCTTACAGCGGCTCACTTTTGAACAGCGCAAAAGTAAGCAAAACGCTCTTGCCCCACCACTCGGCACCTCGCTTAGGCTCGGTGTGCCCTCACT
>NZ_JACAPT010000053.1:0-6709 GCF_013385565.1 Pseudomonas sp. E6002
GGCTTTTCCAAAGTGAGTCGCTGTAAGAGCGAAACCATAGGCGGCCGTTACCTAAATAACGGATATGTACTCACCTCAAACCAGCGCAACAAAACGTCAAACCCAATGATGAATCGGCCACCCAGCCTTCTCAGCATGCGCTCGCAGCACCGGGTCCGGATTCACCACCTGCGGGTTCTCCACCTTCAGCAACAGCGGCAAATCATTGCGCGAATCCGAGTAGAAGTACGCCCCATCAAGGTGCTCACCTTCCTGCTCCAGCCATTCCATCAGGCGAGTGATCTTGCCTTCGCGGTAAGTCAGTACACCTGTGGTCTTGCCGCTGTACACCCCATGGGCGACGTCCAGCTCAATCCCCAGCACTTCATCAATGCCGATACGCGCCGCAATCGGCTTGACCAGGTGCGTCCCCGACGCCGAGATCACCAAAATCCGGTCACCATTCTTGCGGTGCTGCGCAATGGTACGGGTGGCTTCGCTGTAGATCAGCGGCTCGATAACGTCTTCCACCCACGGCTCTACAAGGTGCTCGATCTCTTCCGGCGTGCGGCCAATCATCGGCTCCAGGCTGAAGTCCATGAAATCCTCCATGGCCAGCTCACCGCGGCTGTAGGCCGCCATCAGTTCGTCGTTCTTGCGCATGAACGACTCACCATCCACCCAGCCCAGGCGGCCCATTTGCTCGCTCCACAGGGTGGCGCAGTCGCCGTGGATCAGGGTGTCGTCCAGATCAAAAATTACCAATGCCATCTGTCACGCTCTCTCAAGTAAATCGTGCGTCAGGCTACTTCACACAACGCACTTGGGTCGATGGAAAGTGCCAATCTCTGACCATCCGGGTGCAGATCGTCAGCCGAGCGGTTAAGCACATCCACCACCAATTCCACGCCCCGGGCTTCGATGCGGTAGCGAATCACGTTGCCCAACAGGCTGTGGCTGCGCACCAACGCATCCAGCTCACCGCTGCGGCTGAGCTCAATGGCCTCCGGGCGAATGGCGATGCGCCCGGTGATCGGACGCTGCAACAGTTTGCTGGCCTTGTCGGCATCAAGCAGGTTGTAGTTGCCGATAAAGCCCGCGGCGAACACATCCACCGGCGCGGTGTAGAGGGTCTCGGCATCGCCGCTCTGCACGATCTTGCCCTGGTTCATCAGGAAGATCCGGTCGGACATGGTCAGGGCTTCTTCCTGATCATGGGTCACGAAGATGGTGGTCAGGCCCAGCTCGCGCTGGATCTGGCGAATCTGTTCGCGCAGGTGCTTGCGAATCCGTGCATCGAGGGCCGACAACGGCTCGTCGAGCAACAGCAGGCGCGGGCGCGTCACCAGCGAGCGGGCGAGGGCCACGCGCTGGCACTGGCCGCCGGACATCTGGTGCGGGTAGCGGCCGGCGAGTTCTTTCAGCTCCACCAGTTGCAACACTTCCTGCACGCGTTTGTGGCTGTCGTCGGCATTGACCTTCTGCATGCGCAGGCCGAAGGCGACGTTCTGTTCCACCGTCATGTTGGGGAACAGCGCGTAGCTCTGGAACACCATGCCGATATGCCGTTTCTGTGGGCTCAGCGGGACGATGTCCTGGCCATCCAGTAGGATTTTCCCGCTGTCCACCGAGGTCAGGCCGGCGATGCAGCGCAGCAGGGTCGACTTGCCGCAGCCCGACGGGCCAAGCAGGGTGACGAATTCGCCCTTGGCGATTTCGCAGTTGATGTCACTGAATACCGGCGTACCGGCGTAGCCTTTCTGCAGGTGTTGGACGCTGACGAAGCTCATTGGCTTTTGTCCTTGTTCAAGATGTTGGCGGCCCAGGTCAGCACCAGCACAAAGAAGAAATAGGAGATCACCAGGGCACTGGTGAAGTGGCCGCTGCTGTTACGCATATTGTTGAGGTACACCTGCAGGGTTTCGTAGCGGGTGCCCACCAGGATGTTGGCGAACACGAACTCGCCGAACAGGAACGAGAACGACAGCAGCAATGCCACCATCAAGCCCTTGCGCAGGTTGGGCAGCACCACCAGGAACGCCGCCTGGAAGGTGCTGGCACCGAGCAGTTGGGCGGCGTCCATCAAGTCCCGCAGGTTGATCGCTTGCAGGTTGTTGGTGATCGCCCGGTACATGAACGGCAGCGCCACGGTGAAATAGCAGCCGATCAGGATCCACGGCGTACCCACCATCGCAAACGGTCCCGAACCGTAGAGCTGCAACAGCCCCACCGACGACACCACCGGCGGCACCGCGAAGGGCAGCAGGATCAAAATGTTCATCAGCGCGTCGAGTTTCGGAAAGTGGTAATGCACCACAAACAGCAGCGGCAGGATCAGCAGCACCGACAAGATCAGCGCGCCGACGCACACCAGCAGCGACTGGCCGAAGGCATTCAGGAAGCGCGGGTCACTCCACAGCTGGATATACCATTTGAAGGTAAAGCCGGATGGCAGGATGGTCGCCGACCAACTGCTGGCGATGGAGTAGACCAGGGTGCCGAGCAACGGCAGCACCAGGATTGCAAACAACAGATACACCACTACGCGGTGGTAGAGGGCGGCCGAGCCAGGTTCAGCGCGAGACATGGTAGCTCCTCTTGAGCAGCAGTTGATGGACCACGGTCACCACGGTCATCAGCGCCACCAGCACCACGGCCAGGGCGCTGGCCATGTTTGGGTCCAAGGAGATGTCGCCGGAGACCATCGCCGCGATACGGATCGGCAGCACGTTGAAGTTGCCGGTGGTCAGCGCGTACACCGTGGCGTAGGCGCCGAGGGCGTTGGCCAGCAGGATCACGAAGGTGCCCAGCAGCGCCGGGGTCAGCACCGGCAGACCGATGTGCCGCCAGTACTGCCAGCCGTCCGCGCCGAGCAATGAAGCAGACTCGCGCCAGTCTTCACGCAGTGCGTCAAAGGCCGGGTAGAGCAGCAACACGCCGAGGGGAATCTGGAAGTAGGTATAAAGGATGATCAGGCCGGTCTTGGAGTACAGGTTGAAGTCCTGAATGATCCCCGCCTGCTTGAGCATGATGGTGATGCTGCCGTTGAACCCCAGCAGGATGATGAAGGCGAAGGCCAGGGGTACGCCGGCAAAATTGCTGGTCATGTTGGCGAACGCGGTCACGAAATTGCGCAGCGGCCCGTCGACCCGGCGCAGCGAGTAGCTGCCGAGTACGGCGATGATGATCCCGAACACGCTGGAGTAGAAACTGATTTCCAGGCTGTACTGGATCGCCTGCATATAGAACTTCGAGCTGAAGATCTTGCTGAAGTTGGCCAGGCCCCAGCCGAACTCTTCGGACTGGACGCTGCTGATCATCACCCACACCAGCGGGGCGATTTCGAACACGATAAAGAAGATGGCGAAGGGCACCAGGCACAAGGCGGCCAGCCATTTGCCGCGGATCACTGAATTCACTTCAACAGCTCCCGGCATACAGGTTTGTCGTGGGGTACACCCAACAGCTCGCAGACGGTGCCGCACAGCTCGGTTTGTTTGGGCGTGGCGTGGGTGTCGAGGCTGAAGGCATCACCCAGCACAAACAGCGGCACTTCCCGTTCTTCCGGCAGCAGGCCGTTGTGGGAGCGGTCGTTGTTCATGCCGTGGTCGGCCGTCACCAGCACCTGGTAACCGGCGTCGAGCCAGCCTTGCAGGTAGTCGGCGAGGATGATGTCGGCCGAGCGCGCGCTGTTGCGGTATTGCGGGGTGTCGAGGCCGTGCTTGTGGCCGGCATCGTCGATGTTCATCGGGTGCACCACCAGGAAATTCGGCGCGTGTTTGAGGCGCAGGCTTTCGGCGTCGGCAAACAGGTGCGAGTCCGGGTAATGGTCATTCCAGTAGAAATGCCCGTGCTGGATCGCCAGGGCCGAGTCGCTGGTATGCCGATCCCGGGCGGCGATAAAGGGCGAGCGGTTATACAACTCGCTGACCCAGTGATACGCCGCCGCCGCCGTGGATAAACCGGCGTCGGTGGCGTAATGGAAAATGCTGCGCTGGTTGGACAGGCGCGAGACGTTGTTGTGGACGATGCCGCTCTCGATCGGCGGGACGCCGGTGAGGATGCATTCGTACAGTGGCCGGGACAGGGCCGGCAGTTCACATTCCAGTTTGTACAGTGCTGCGCGTCCTGCGCCGACATAGGCCTGCAAGTGCCCCATGGCGTGTCGGGCAACCTCGTAATTCAGGCCGTCGAGCACGACAAGGATGACGTTGTGCTTCATAGGGGCTGGGGCTCCGCAACAAATAGGCTTGACTCGGTTTTTCGGTTGGAACACCGATCAAATGTGGGAGCTGGCTTGCCTGCGATAGCGGTGTGTCAGTCGACAATGCTGCTGAATGTTATACCGCTATCGCAGGCAAGCCAGCTCCCACACTGACCGCGTTCCACTTGAACAGGCGTGTTAAGCCTTATTGCATATTGATGATGACTTCTTCCTGCCACTTCTGCGGCAGTGCCTTGGAGGTCTTCTCCCAAGCGTCGGCGTCCTTGATCGGCGTGACTTTCTTGTACTGCTCGTTAGGCAGCAGCTTGGCCTGTACGTCGGCTGGCAAGGTCAGGTGCTCGGCACGGATCGGCCGCGCATTGCCACGCGCCAGGTTGGTCTGGCCGGCGTCGCTGAAGATGTATTCGCGGGTCAGCTTGGCGGCGTTCGGGTGCTTGGCGTATTTGTTGATGATGGTGGTGTAGCCGGAAATCACCGAGCCGTCCGATGGGATCAGCACCACGTAGTCATCCGGGTTGGCCATCTTGGCTTTGTAGCTCAGGCCGTTGAAGTCCCAGACCACGCCCACTTCCACTTCGCCTTTTTCCATGGTGGCGATGGTTGGGTTGGCCAGCGACAGGCGGCCTTGCTTGGCGATGTCGGCGAACATCAGCAGCGCCGGCTGAATGTTCTTCTCGTCGCCACCGTTGGCGAGTGCGGCGGCGAGTACGCCGTTGGCCGCCTGGGCGGCGGTGCTCACGTCACCGATGGAAACCTTGTATTTGCCGGTCTTCAGGTCAGCCCAGCTTTTCGGAGCTTCGGAGCCGTGCAGGAGTTTTTTGTTGACGATAAAGGCGATGGTGCCGGTGTAGGCCAGGGCCCAGTTACCGTCCTTGTCTTTCGCCCAATCCGGGACTTGTGCCCAGGTGGTCGGTTTGTACGGTTGGGTAACGCCCTGCTTCACCGCGATCGGGCCGAAGGCTGCACCCACGTCGCCGATGTCGGCGCTGGCGTTGTCTTTCTCTGCCGCAAACTTGGCGACTTCCTGGGCGGAGCTCATGTCGGTGTCGATGTGCTTGAGGCCGTAGGTCCTGGCCAGGTCGTCCCAGGTGCCTTTCCAGTTGGCCCAGTCATCGGGCATGCCGACGCTGTTGACGGCGCCTTCCGCTTTCGCGGCGGCTTCCAGGGTTTTTAGATCGGTATCAGCGGCCATGGCGGCGGTGCACATGGCAATGGTCGAGCCTAACAGTGATGCCAGGAAAAGCTGTTTCATCCGAAGCTCCTTTGGGCGTTTTCAACGCTGCGTTTTTATCGACGTTTGCGGTGGTGTTGGTCTAGGTCAGCAATACACGAGCCAATTTAGGCGTGGCGGATGACAGTTTCATGTCGATGTCGTTTTTTGTTGGCCTGGACGGGGGATCACCGGGTAAGCGTAGACCATGCCCAACCGCCCGGAAGCCTTGGACTTGGCCGATGTATTGCAGGTCTTGTGGCAGCACGTCGCGAGGCGCTGTCATCTGTCGGTCATGTGCAATGCCTAGGCTTGCACGCAACAGCAGAGGCGCGTTTAGCGGGCGTTTTGTGCACCTGAATAGTGCTGGTCTAGTCCAGATAGGTAACGTTGATGCGTGATGAGGCAACCAAGGCGGTGACAACCATTGGCCTGGCGCTGCAAGAGCAGATCGACCATGGCTTGTTGGCGCCTGCCAGTAAGCTGCCGGCCGAGCGCAAGCTCAGCGAGTTGTTTGGTACCACCCGGATTACGGTGCGGGAAGCCTTGTTACAACTTGAGGCACAAGGGCAGATTTATCGCGAGGAGCGGCGAGGGTGGTTTGTGTCGCCGCCCAGGCTTGCCTATAACCTGATGCAGCGCAGTCATTTTCACGCGATGGTGAGTGCCCAGGGGCGGGTGCCGTCGACCGAGGTGATTTCGGCGCGGTTGCAGCCGGCTTCGGCGGCGGTGTGTGCGTGGTTGCAGTTGCCGGCGTTGTCCAGCGTGATTCAGATTTGCCGGGGGCGCAGGATTGATGGGCGGTTGGTGTTGTATGTGGAGCACTATCTGAACCCGCAGTATTTTCCGGGGATTCTGGGGTGTGATTTGAATCAGTCGATTACGGAGTTGTATGCGCGGGTGTATGACTTGCACTACGGGCGGGTGCGGTTTGAGATTGTGCCGACGTCATTGCAGGTTGAGGCTGCGGCGGCGTTGAGGGTGTCGGTGGGGAGCCCGGGGTTGCGGATTGCTCGGGTTAATTATGATCAGCATGAGCGGTTGATTGATTGTGATCTGGAGTTTTGGCGGCATGATGCGATTCATGTGGGGGTGGATGTGGTTTGACGTTTTGCCTGTGTGTATCCGTTATCTAGGTCACGACGGCTTTTGGTTCCGCTCTCACAGCGGCTCACTTTTGAACAGCCGGAATGCCGGCCCAGCCCCAAGTAAGCACAGGGCTTTACCCCGATGACCTGGGTGTTAGAGCAAAAGCAGAGCCGCTGTATGTGGGAGCGGGCTTGCTCGCGAAAAAC
>NZ_JACAPT010000053.1:6721-19441 GCF_013385565.1 Pseudomonas sp. E6002
CCGCTCCCACATTTGGATCGTGTCCGCCTTTGGGTTTGATGTTGCTTCACCACACTTAAGCCCGAGCGAGGTGCAGAGTGGTGGGGCAAGAGCGGAACCCTAGGCGGCCGTTACCTGAATAACGGATATACCCTCAATCCGCCGCATTGGCATACAGATAATCCGTCGCCAACGAAGCCAGCGTCCGAACCCCAACCACCAACGCCGACTCATCCACAAAGAACCCCGGATTATGATTCGGCGCCGCCTTGCTCATGTCCTGGTCCCTCGGTGTCACCCCCAGAAACACAAACAACCCCGGCGCTTCCTTGGCATAAAACGAGAAATCCTCAGCCCCACCCACCAACGGGGCGTTGACCACATCCCCATTCGCCGCCCAACGCAAACTCGGCAGCATCTTCTCGGTCAGCGCCGGGTTGTTGATGGTCGGATCGTACTTCTCAATAATCGTAACTTCAGCCTTCGCCCCACCACTCTCGGCAATCTTCTCGACGGTCTGCCGCACATCCGCATGCAGCTTCTGGCGAATGCCATAGTCGTAGGAGCGAATGGTCCCACTCATGTCCACCGACTCGGGAATGATGTTGTACCGCGTCCCCCCGTTGATGGTGCCAATACTCACCACCGCCGGAAACGAAGAAATGTCCGTACGCCGACTGACCACTGTCTGCAGCCCCACAATGGCCTGCGCCCCCACGGTAATCGGATCGATCCCATCCCACGGCCGCCCCGCATGGGTCTGCTTGCCCAGGATCTTGATCCGCAGGTCATCCGAGCTCGCCAGCGTCGGCCCCGGCCGATACGCAATCTGCCCCGCAGGCAACCCACACATGCAGCCCAAAAACGGCATCCGGCTTGGGCGATTTCATCAGCCCTTCCTGCACCATCATCTTCGCGCCCCAAGTGTTTTTACCGTCGGGGATAAAGTCGCTCGGGCCTTCTTCAGCCGGCTGGAAATAAAACACCACGGTCCCAGGCAGACGATCGCGCATACCTGTAAGGATTTTCGCTGTGCTTAGCAGGATGGCGGTGTGGGCGTCGTGTCCGCAGGCGTGCATCACGTCGACTTCTTTATCGAGGTACACACCCTTGGCCTTCGAGGCGAAGGGCAGGCCGGAGACTTCCTTGACCGGCAGCGCATCCATGTCGGCGCGCAAGGCCACGGTCGGGCCGGGCAGGGCACCCTTGAGGATGGCGACAACGCCCGTGCGCGCCACGCCAGTCTTGACCTCCAGCCCCATCTCCCGCAGTTGCTTGGCCACCAGCTCCGCAGTGCGATGTTCGGTATTGCCCAGTTCAGGATGGGCGTGGATGTCGCGCCGGGTTTCCAGCAAGGCCGGTTCCAGTACTTTGGCCTGGGCGGCGATGGTTTCGCGGGCACTGTCCTGGCCGCTGCTGGCGGCGATGACCGCGCTGCTGGCGACACCGCACAGCAGGCCGAATACCCATTGGTGTGTAAGACCGGTCAAACGCATAAGGACTCTCCATGATTATTGTTGTTGATCCTGACGTCGTCCGGGCAGCGCTTATTCTTTCTCTTGCACGCCTCCCGCCGCTGTCACCACTTGCACGCTCAAGCGCGGGGTGGCCAGGTCCAGCCCGGCTTCGTCGAGGTGACGCTTGAGCGACAGGTTGAACGCCCGCGAAACCTCCCACTGCTTGATCGGCGCGGTCTTGAAGCGGGCGCGAAGAATCGCACTGCCGGACTCGAAACTTTCTACACCCTGAATCTCCAGCGGCGACCAGATATTGCGCCGCTGCAACGGGTCGTTGCGCATCTTCTGCCCGACGTCGCGCATCAGCTTGATGGCGTCGTCGATTTCCATGTTGTAGGGAATCGCCACCCGGAAGATCGCGTAGCCGAACTCCCGGGAGTAGTTCTTGATGCTTTTGATTTCACTGAACGGGATCGTATGCACGATGCCGTCGATGTCCCGCAGGCGCACGGTACGGATGGTCAACCCTTCGACCGTCCCCAGGTGGCCGCCGACATCCACGTAGTCATCAATTGCCAGGGAGTCTTCGATAATGATGAACAGGCCGGTGATCAAATCCGCCACCAGCGACTGTGCACCAAAACCGATGGCCAGGCCGATCACACCGGCACCCGCCAGCAGCGGCGTGACGTTCATGCCCATGTTCGCCAGGGCGACGATGGCGGCAATGATGAAGATGGTCACGAACAGCACGTTGCGAATCAACGGCATCATCGTCTGCGCACGCGCATTGGCCAGGCCTTTGCGCGAGCGGGTGAGGGCGTGGTGGATCGCGGTGTCGCTGAGGATCCAGATCAGCCAGGCAAACAGCAATGTGCCGGCAAGGCCGAACAGCTTGACGCTGATTTCATGCCCGTCGCCTTCGGTAAAACGGATCAGCGACAGGCCCCAGACCCGCAGGCCGAGTTCGATAAACACCAGCCACACCACCAGGTGGGCGAGGGTGTAGACGAAGCTTTTCAGGCGCTCGGAGTACAGCGCATGGCGCTTGTGCCCACGCTGCGGCTTGAGTGAATGACGGCGCACCAGGCCGTTGATCACCATGCACAGCACCAGCAACACCGTGCACAACAACGACTGGCGCAGGGCGGTGCTGGTGTCGCCGGCGGAGACGAAGGTGGCGAACAGCGAGATGCCCACCAGCAGCAACGCCGGCAGGTACCAGAAGGTGCCGACGATTTCGATGGTGTCACTCAGGGCGCGGCGGGTCAGGCGGCGGGACAGCGGCTGGTTGCGGATCAGGTGCGCAATCGGCCGGCGGAATCGCAGGATGAACACACCGGTGGACAGCGCGGCCATGACATTGGCGATGGTCGCGGCGACATGGGACAGGTGCTGGCCCAGGCTCTCGGCCAGGCGCGGGTCGCTGACGGCTTCGCCAAAGGCGGCAAAGCTGCCGATCAGCCACAACGGCCGGAAGGCCTGGTGGCGCAGGATGTACAACGCGCGGTGACGGTGCGGGCCGTCGAGTACGGAAAACGCGACCACGCAGATCGCCGAGAAGCAGGTGCCCACCACCAGCGCATAGGCCAGCACCATTGCCAGGGATTTGCCGAGGGACGAGGGCAGTGCGTAACTCATGTAGACGGTGATCACCAACGCGATCAGCCACGGGCCGAGCTTGCGCAGGGCAAAGCGCAGCAGGTCCCAGGTCTTGGGGTGTTGCGGCAGTTCTTCGGTCAGGCCGAAGCGCTCGCGCACCCGGTGGCTGAGCCAGATCAGGATCGCGGCCAGCAGGCTCCAGAGCATCAGGATCATGGCAAAGGCAAAGATGATCGGCAGCCATTCGCTGGCCGGCAGCATCAGTGCGGTGAGTTCATCCTTGGCCTGGTCAAATTCGTTGGACCAGCGATTGAGCGGGCTGTCGGCACCGGAGAATTGTTGCTCCAGGCTCGACAGCGTGCCGCCGATCAAACCGAGTACACCCAGTTCGGCGGCGGGCTGGGCCTTTTGCGTGGTCTCACGAAGCTTTTTCAGGTCGCTCAGCAGCTTGGTGCGCTGCTGGTCGTTTTCCAGGGTCTTGATCACCTCGTCCAGGGACTGGCCCAACGGGACGTCGGCTTGTGGCTGGGTTTTGGTGTTGCTGCCCAGCAGCCCTGGCAGGCTCACGGCGTGGGCAGGCGCCATGGGCAGCAGGGTCAGCAGGCAGAAAAGCAGGCAACAGGGCAGGGCAAACAGACGGGCAAGCACGAGGCGGTCAACCTTAAAAACGACGAATTGACCGAGTGTACGAGGCCGTCATGTGCAATGCGAGTGAGATTGTCATTCGGCGAGTTTGGCGAGGATCTTGTAAACCACGGTGCCGAGGATCAGCAGCATGCCGATCCACATGCCGAACACACCGATGGGTTTGTCGCGGAAGTTGAAGCCGATGGCCAGGAGGATCATGCCGGTCAGGATGGGGATAAGCATGGAGTGGAAGGCGGACATGGTGATCATGGTGCGACGGCCTTGTCGGGTGGGAATAGGTATAAGTCTAGGTCGATTTCGCCAAGTGCGAGTTGATCCGTGTCAGAAACGCTACAAAACCCGGTTAATTTCTACATCCGATGGCTTTTTTTCGATTGGCCACGGTCAACATCCCTCAGGAACCTTAAACCCAGGAGCATTCATCCATGAGCACACCCAAGGCACTGTTGATTCTGCACGGCAAGCAAGCCCTCAACGAGCAGGTGCGGGCGGCGGTGCAGGGCAAGCGCGAGCAGGGCTGGGAGCTGGCCGTACGGGTGACGTGGGAGGGTGGCGATGCCCAGCGGTTTGTCGATCAGGCCCTTGCCGATGGCTACACGCGGCTGATCGCCGGCGGCGGTGACGGCACCCTGCGGGATGTGGCCGAGGCCATGGCCCGGGCCAAGACCGAGGCCAGCCTGGTGCTGATGCCCCTCGGTACCGCCAACGATTTTGCCCGCGCCGCCGGTGTGCCACTGGAGCCCGAGCAGGCCCTGGACCTGCTGGATGTGCCGGCCCGTGCCATCGACCTGGGCGAAGTCGGCGGGCAGATCTTCCTGAATATGGCCACCGGTGGTTTTGGCAGCCAGGTCACCGCCAACACCTCCGAAGACTTGAAGAAAGTCCTCGGTGGCGCGGCGTATCTGTTCACCGGCCTGTCACGCTTCAGCGAGTTGCGCGCGGCCTACGGTGAATTGCAGGGCCCTGACTTTCACTGGCGCGGCGAGCTGCTGGCCCTGGGCATCGGCAACGGGCGCCAGGCCGGTGGTGGCCACGTGCTGTGCCCCGGCGCCCTGGCCGATGATGGTTTGTTGGATATCAGCATCTTGCCGGCGCCGCAGGAAGTGGTCGGCACCCTGCGCAACCTGATGACGGACGGCTGGGGCCTGGACAATATGTTTGTGCGGGCGCGCTTGCCGTGGGTCGAAATCAAGGTCGCCGAAGGGCTGGCGATCAACCTCGACGGCGAACCACTCCAGGGTGACGACTTGCACTTCTCGGCCTTGCCCCAGGCACTGCGGGTGCATCTGCCGGTGGACTCACCATTGCTGACTAATCGTCAAGGCTGATGATCTGTTCGCGCACTGCGAACAGCACCAGGCCCGCCACGTCGAAAATCTGCAGGCGCTTCATGATCTGCGAGCGGTGGGCTTCCACGGTCTTGATGCTCAGACCCAGGCCATTGGCGATTTCACGGGTGGACTTGCCGCGCACGATCAAGCGCAGGATTTCCAACTGGCGTGCCGTCAGGTTGTGGCTGTGGGGCGGCGGGTTGACCTGGGCCTGATTGCGGATCAGCGCCTGGTTGATCACCGTATGGGCGATCGCCGGGCTGAGGTAGCGTTCGTTGTTGCGCAACGCCAGCAGCGCGTGCTCCAGCTCATTGGCCGTGGTGTCCTTGAGCAGGTAGCCATGGGCGCCGGACTCCAGCGCGCACATGATCAGCTCCGGGTCGGTGTGCATCGACAGGATCAGCACCTTGCTCTTCGGGTAGGCGCGCTTGAGGTCTTTCAATGCATCGAGCCCGCCGGTGTGCTTCATCGACAGGTCAAGCAGCACGATGTCGGGTTGCAGCGCGTCAAACCGCTCTAGCAACTGCGCGCCGTCGCTCGCTTCACCGATCACCGCGTAGCCGGGAATATCCATGACCAGCGCACGCACGCCGGCCCTGATCAGGGAGTGGTCATCCACCAGGAGTAAGTTGCACGTCACTCTAGAACCTTATGGGGGTTGGCCCGTTCGAGGGCGCGGGGCGCCCAGGGGAAAAGCGCTTCGATCCTCGTCCCGGAGCCTGGCTGGCTATTGACCGACAATGTGCCTCCCAGTTGATCAATCCGCTCGGACATCCCGGCCATGCCCCGCTGGCCTTCCTGGGCGGGGTTGATGGCGGGCGAAAAGCCCTGGCCGTCATCGCTGATAAACAGTGACAGGCCTTCGGGCAGGCGTTGCAGGCGTACCAGCAGGTTACGTGCCTGGGCATGGCGCAGCATATTGGTGACGGCTTCCTGGGTAATGCGAAAGGCGGCAACAGCCATCTCTTCCGGGATGCCGGTCAGCCGTTGATGGCATTCCAGGCTCCAGCTTACCCGGGTGTTTTCCAGGGTCTTGAGCAGATGCGCCCGCAGGCTCGCTTCAAGGCCCAGGCTCGCCAGTTGCCGGGGGTTGAGGATGGCCGACACGTCCTGCACCTTGGCCAGGGTTTCGTTGAGGGTGTTGCACAGCACCGCACAGTGGCCCTGCAGGTTTTCCGGAAGACGGCGCTTGAGCCATTCACTTTGCAGCTTGGCGGCGGTCAACAGTTGGCCGATATCGTCGTGCAGTTCGCGGCTGAGGCGATGACGTTCGTTTTCCTGGACCTGCAACAGACGGTCGGCCAACTCCTGGGGTTGGAACTTGATGGACTTGCGTGAGCGCCACTGTTGCAAGCCCACAACCAGCAGGGTGGCCAGGTTCACTGACAACAGCGCCAGGGGAAGATCGGCCGAGTGTGCATAAGCCCACAGGCTGAGCAGGCACGCGCACAGGCATAGCGCGAGGGTTATCCAGCGTGCATTGCTTCGGGACACGGACCTTGCGATGAGTGACTTCAGGCTGGCGTACATAGGAGGCGCATTTCACGTTTATATGCATCATGAAGTTGAGTCACTTCGAGCGGGGCATGGTACCACCACTATTACCGTTGGTCGCCTGGCGCCGAGCGGGATGAGGCGTATTAATCACGGCAGCGTCCCGGAAGGTAGTCCCGGAGTTCAACGAGTGGGGAAGTTGTATCATTGAAGTTGTTTTGTATCAGTATTGTCGTTAGTGGCTTATTGATATTTTTCTGCTAACGACGTCGTGATGCATAAATAGTTGTGGTGTCGTTTTTAGATAATCAGGCAATTGAATGCGACATTTTTGTCGCTTAAATGCGAAGAAGCCTCAAATAGCGTAAGGCCTGTGTTGTTGCTTATAGCCGAAATCGCTTTGGGGGATGTGTTGGACAACGGTGGCGATCAACACGGTTTGTTCCGTTTCATCCAGGCCGAGCTTGCCGGTTTTTGTATCGATCAACTCCAGTTGCCAGGCCAGCAGGGTGAGGCAGTTGTGCAGTGCATCAAGTGCTTCGTCATGCAGTTGCAGGGGGCTGGCGGCGTTGCTGATCAGGTACTGGATATGCCGTGAGAACTCGCTGATCGCCCTCAGGGCCAGGGCTTCGGATTTTTCCGCGAGCTTGATCAGGTTGGTTTTCATGCAGTCGATCGCGTCACTGTCGTTGCGGATCAAATGCAGGTGGCTCAAGCATTCTTCAGACTTGGCCAGCAACATTTCCGCTTCGAGGAGGAACTCGGGAAGTGCAAGTTGCCACTCTTTGCCGTCGTTCATCACACAAGTCTCCAGAACATACGATCGGATGATGAGATGTTGCACCGGTTGAATGGCGTAAAACTACCGCTGAAATATGACGAATATCTGTAGGCCCGTTCCGACTTTTCAGTAGGAAATTTATTTGAATGACGGCCGTCGTCCGAGTACCCCACAATTTCCAGGGGCATTCGCACAACTTCTTTGGGTGCCAGTACATAAGTCACTGGATGATCCATTGGCCGTGGGCTTGCGATAGCAAACAAAAGCCTGACTCCATTCATGCAATGAGAATGGCGTCACATTAATGGCTATTAGATATCGCGAATATCAGGTTGGTCCTGATTGTGGATAGGGGAATCCCTTACATAGCGGAACCTCGCGCAGACTTTGCGGTCACGCGGCGGTGGTGATGGGCCTTGCGCTGAAGCGGGTTCAGTAAAGCATGATGTCAGTGTGACATCAATGGATTTGCATGGCATTTTAGTGGGGGGTCAAGGTCCGGCGTTTGCCGCCGATAACCTGCTTCAGTGACCAGCACTATCCATCCGCTAAACCCCAGGAGTCTTTAATGGCCGGCATTCTCGACACGGTAGATCAACGCACACAATTGGTGGGTGAGAATCGCCTGGAGATCCTCATGTTTCGCCTGGCCGGGCGGCAGCTGTTCGCGATCAACGTGTTCAAGGTGCAGGAAGTGCTGCAACTGCCCAAGTTGACCCTGATGCCCCAGCGCCATCCGTTTGTCTGCGGGGTGGTCAACCTGCGTGGGCAGACGTTGCCGGTGATCGACCTGTCCCAGGCGATTGGCATGCGTCCGCTGATTCCGGGCCCCAACAGCACCATTATCGTCACCGAGTACAACCGCTCGGTGCAGGCGTTCCTGGTGGGCGGCGTCGACCGCATCGTCAACATGAACTGGGAGGCGATCCTGCCGCCGCCGGCAAGTGCCGGGCGCCAGCATTACCTGACGGCCATCAGCAAGGTCGATGACCAGTTGGTGGAAATCATCGACGTGGAAAAAGTCCTCGCCGAAATCGTGCCCTACAACGCCAAGGTTTCCCGCGAGAAACTTGAAGACCCGGTGCTGGAACGCGCCCGCGGCCGCGAAGTGCTGCTGGTGGATGACTCCAACGTCGCCCTCTCGCAACTGCGTGACACCCTCGGACAGTTGGGGGTGAAGATGCACATTGCCAGCGACGGCCTCAAGGCACTGAACATGCTCAAGGCCTGGGCCGACAGTGGCCAGGTGATGACCGACAAGCTGTTGATGATCTTCACCGACGCTGAAATGCCCGAGATGGACGGCTACCGCCTGACCACCGAGATTCGCAACGACCCGCGCCTGCGCAGCCTGTACGTGGTGCTGCATACGTCGTTGTCCGGCAGCTTCAACGACTCGATGGTGAAGAAGGTCGGTTGCGACAACTTCCTCTCCAAGTTCCAGCCCGACAAGTTGGTGGACGTGGTACGTCAGCGCCTGATGCTGGACGAAGTCCCGGCTTGAGCTTAGGGTGACGGCTTTGTCCCTCAGGAATGCAGGCCCATGCTTCGTCTCAGCGCGTTGTACCGATACCCCTTGAAGTCCGGCAAGGGTGAATCCTTGCAGCAGATCGGCCTGGACACACTCGGGCTCGACGGGGATCGACGCTGGATGTTGGTGGACGAGGCCAGCGGGCGTTTCCTGACCCAGCGCGCCGTGGCCAGGATGAGCCAGCTCTCGGCGCTGTGGAACAGCGCCGGTGGCCTGACCTTGAGCGCCGAAGGCCAACCTGCGCTTGACGTGCCACTACCCGGCAGCGATGCCGAGTTGCGCGGCGTGACCATCTGGCGTGACACCTTGCGCGTGCCGGATGCCGGTGACGAGGCAGGCGCCTGGCTCAGCGAATTCATCGGCAAACCCACGCGGCTGGTGCAAGTGCCGCTGTCCCGTGCGCGCACGACCGAGGCCGGCTACGGCAAGGATGATGACAAGGTCGCGTTTGCCGATGGCTTTCCGTTGCTGCTGATCGGCCAGGCGTCCCTGGATGACCTGTCCCAGCGTATCGGTCGGCCCATGGAGATGCTGCGTTTTCGCCCCAACCTGGTGATCGAGGGCAGCGAAGCCTTTGCCGAAGACGGCTGGAAGCGGATACGGATTGGTGACGTGGAGTTTCGCGTGGTCAAGTCCTGCTCACGCTGCATCCTCACCACCATCGACCCGGCGAGTGGCGAGCGCAGTGCCGACCGCGAACCGCTGGCTACGCTCAAGACCTACCGCGAGCAAGAGGGCGATGTGATGTTTGGGCAGAACCTGGTCAACGATGGGGTGGGCCGCCTGGAAGTCGGCATGCCGGTGACGATCCTGGAGTAAGCAGCCCTGAAATGAAAAATGCCCGTCTCTCGCGAGACGGGCATTTTTTTCGGCTATCGAACGTTTAGCCGCGGTATTCGCACAGGTAGGCGGTGTCGACCGCCACCTTCAGCTGGAACTTGCTGTTGGCTGGCACGTTGAACTGGCTGCCGGCGGCGAAGGTTTCCCAGTCGGCGCTGTCTGGCAGCTTGACGGTCAGTGCGCCCGATACCACGTGCATGATTTCACGCTGGGCAGTGCCGAACTCGTATTCACCCGGGGCCATGACGCCGATGGTCGCCGGACCTTCTGCAGTGCCGAAAGCGATCGACTTGACGGTGCCGTCGAAGTACTCGTTGACTTTAAACATGGGCGAATCCTCGGAAAAGGGTCAAGAAAGGTCGGCCAGTATGCCTTCTACACGGGCAAAATCAACGGCAGCAGCCGTGCGGTATTGCGTGCATCTTCCAGCGCCCGATGCTGTTGGCCGTGGAACTGCATGCCGGCCAGTTGCAGCGCGCCGTTGAGCCCCAGCGGCTTGTCCAGGCGCCGGGCCTTGGCGAAGCGTTGCTTGAGGTTCACGTGGGGCGTCTGGCCCAGCACGCTGCTCAAGCCATGGCGCTGCCACTCCAGTTCCAGTTGCTGGCGATCGTAGTCACCCCAGCTCGCCCAGCCTTCCAGGCGTGCCTGGTGCTGGCCAAGCCAGCGTTCGAACAGCGGCCACACCTCGATCAACGGCGCGGCAGCGTCGATATTCGCCTGGGTGATGTGGGTCAACTGGCGGCAGAACGGCGTCAGCAGCGGCCTGCGCAATGGCCGCACGAAACGCTGGAAATGGTCCAGTTCACGGCCCTGGCGGTTGACCAGGCTCACACCGATTTCGATGATTTCCATCTCGGTCACGGGCCAGCCGCCTTCATCCGTTGTGGCTTCAAGATCAATAATCAGCCAATGAGGCATCGCAGGTTCCCGTACTCTTCCCGTCCTGATGGGGATAGAGCGTAGCCAAGCCTGCTAGTTCCGCCCAGGGCTTACTCGATCTCCAGCAAAATCTGACGGTTCCTGACCTGATCGCCTGCAACCGCCTGGATTCGCTTGACCACGCCACTCATGCCGGCCTTGAGTGGGTGCTCCATTTTCATCGCTTCCAGCACCAGCAACAGCTGGCCCTTGCTGACCGAATCGCCTTCGCTGACCCGTACTTCGACAATTGCCCCATCCATCGGCGCCTTGACCGTGCCGTTGCCGGCCTCGGCCTGGCGGGTGGCGACGGTTTGGGTTCGATCATTGATGCACACGCCGGGCAACCAGAGCCGGGTGCCTTGCAGGTGGTAGGCAATGCGACGGCGAATGCCGTTGAGAACGGCGGTGGCCCAGCGTCCGTCGGTGGAGAGGTCGCGTATTTCGATGGCGTGCAGATCAATCTCGACTTGCAGGCAATTGTCCGCCAGCACACTGAGGCTGATGGCCCGGGGCTCGTCGTGTTCGGCCAATTGCCAGGTCCAGGGTACGCTGGCGTTGTTGCGCCAGCCGGATAATGGCTGGGTGTGAGCGCTGGCGCTGTGTTGGTAAAACAGCGCGGCGGCCAGGGCCAGCTCTTCGTTGGTCGCGTGGGTACGCGGGATGTCGCTGAAGTGTTCGGCAATAAAGCCGGTGCTGAAATCGCCGGCGATGAAGTGTGGATGCTTGAGCAGGCTGGCCAGCAGGCGCTGGTTGGTGGGCACGCCGAGCAGCACGCAGTCTTCCACGGCCCTGACCAGCTTGCGCCGGGCCTCTTCGCGGGTGGCGCCGTGGGCGATGATCTTGCCCAGCATCGAGTCGTAGAACGGGGTGATGCGCTGGCCTTCCAGCACGCCATGATCGATGCGCACACCTGGCGCCGGGTCCCAGCGCAGTCCGTCGCCGGTTTGCGGGAGGAAGCCCTGGGCCGGGTCTTCGGCGTACAGGCGCACTTCCATGGCGTGACCGGTGAGGGTCACTTGTTCCTGACTCAGGGGCAAAGGTTGGCCGGCGGCGATGTGCAGTTGCCAGGCGACGAGGTCGAGGCCGGTGATCAGTTCGGTGACCGGGTGTTCGACCTGCAGGCGGGTGTTCATTTCCAGGAAGTAGAAATTGCCGTCGCGGTCGAGCAGGAACTCCACCGTGCCGGCGCCGACGTAATTGACGGCGCGCGCGGCCTTGAGGGCGGCTTCGCCCATGGCTTGGCGCAGCTCGGGGGTCATGACGGGGCAGGGGGCTTCTTCGATGACTTTTTGATGGCGGCGCTGGACCGAGCAGTCGCGTTCGCCGAGGTAGATCAGGTTGCCGTGGGTGTCGCCGAACAGTTGGATTTCGACATGGCGGGGGGCGATCAGGGCTTGTTCGAGGATGAGTTCGGCGCTGCCGAAGGCGTTTTGTGCTTCGGAGCGGGCGGTGCGCAGGTGTTCCAGCAGGGTGTCGGGGTTGTGTACCAGGCGCATGCCACGGCCGCCGCCGCCGGCGCTGGCCTTGATCATCAGTGGGTAGCCGATGTGGGTGGCTTGTTGTTGCAGGGTTGGGTCGTCCTGGTCGGGGCCTTGGTAGCCCTTGATGCAGGGGACGCCGGCGTTGAGCATGGCGATTTTTGAGAGGCGTTTGCTGCCCATCAGGTCGATGGCTTCGGGGCTGGGGCCGATGAAGGTGAGGCCGGCGTTTGCGCAGGCTCGGGCGAAGTCGGGGTTTTCGGAGAGGAAGCCGTAGCCGGGGTGGATGGCGTCGGCGCCGGTACGGTGGGCTGCGTTGAGGATGGCTTCGATGTTCAGGTAGGACTGGGTGACCGGGGCGGGGCCGATGTTGATGGCTTCGTCGGCCATCTGGACGTGCGGGGCGTCGGTGTCGGCTTCGCTGTAGATTGCTACGGTGCGGTAGCCCAGGGATTGGGCGGTGCGCTGGATGCGGCAGGCGATTTCGCCACGGTTGGCTATGAGGATTTTGTTGAACATGAGTGACCCCTTGGGTTGGCGTTTACCGTGTACATATCCATTCCTGCGGTAACGGCTGCTATTGGTTCCGCTCTTACAGCGGGTCACTTTTGAAAAGCGCAAAAGTAACCAAAACGCTCTGCCCCGCCTGTCGGCGCCT
>NZ_JACAPT010000054.1:0-18226 GCF_013385565.1 Pseudomonas sp. E6002
GCATCAGCATCAGCATCCGCATCCGCATCCGCATCGGCATCGGCATCGGCATCCGCGTCAGCGTCGGCATCGGCATCGGCATCGGCATCGGCATCGGCATCGGCATCGGCATCGGCATCGGCATCCGCGTCAGCATCAGCGTCCGTATCATCAATATCAACAGCGATCACAGAAGCCGGAACAGACTCGTTGCCTGCTGCATCGGTCAATGTGACAGCCAGTGTTTCGCCGTTAATCTGAAGCGGATCCAGGGTGACTTGAAAATTACCGTCGTCGCCGACCGTGCCAGTGCCGATCACGTTGCCATCGGCGTCTTTCACGGTAACGGTCGCGCGCGGTTCGCCCTTGCCGGTGACGGTGCTGCCATCTTCGCCAACCACCAGGTTGGTTGGGGCATCCGGGGCGATGGTGTCCCCCGCGATGACGATGCCTGGCAGGGATTCCTTGCCCGAGAAGTTGCGCAGGAACACGCGTAGCCGCTCGCCATTGATGTGCAGCGAGTTCAGTTGCACCAGGAATGTTCCGTCATCTGCCACTGTTCCGCTGCCGACCACTTCACCAGCATCGTTGAGGATGATGACTTTGTGGGCCGCGGCGCCTTCACCGCTGAGCGTGTCACCCACGTCACTGATTGCCAGGTTGCGCGGCGCAAGCGGTGTCTCAATATCGGCGACAACCAGCGCACCCGGAGCCGACTCATTGCCGGCAGCGTCTTTGAGCGTGATCGCCAGGCTTTCGCCTTCGGGCGCGGGTGTGTCGAGCGAAACCTGGAAATTGCCATCCGCGCCGACGGTGCCCGTACCGATCACGTTGCCGCTGGCATCCTTGATGCTCACGGCAGCGTTCGGTTCACCTTTACCGCTGACAGTTGCGCCATCGGCACTGATCACCAGGTTGGTCGGCGCATCCGGGGCGGTGCTGTCGCCAGCCACCACGGGGCTGGCGGACGACTCATTGCCGGCAGCATCCTTGAGGGTGACTTGCAGGGTTTCGCCATTGGTTTGCGCAGTTCCCAGGGTGACCTGGAAGTTGCCTTCAGCATCCACGGTGCCGGTGCCGAGGACCTCGCCATTGGCATCCTTGATGATCACGGTCGAATTAGGCTCGCCCTTACCGCTGACGGTTGTACCGTCTGCACTGACGGCCAAACCGTTCGGTGCGGCGGGGGCGGTTGTATCACCCGCTACCACAGACGCAGGTTGCGATTCCTGACCCGCTGCATCCTTGAGGACGACTTGCAGGGTTTCGCCATTGGTTTGCGGCTTGTCCAGGTTGACCTGGAAGTTGCCGTCGGTACCCACAGTGCCTGTGCCCAGTACGTTACCGGCGGCATCCTTGACCGTGACTGTGGTGCCAGGCTGACCTTTACCGCTGACCACCGTGCCCGCGCTGTTGACCGATAAACCGGTCGCAGCACCGGGTGCAGGAACTGGCGTTTGATGATGATGGCCACCACCACCGCCACCACCGCTCAATGCCGCGGCGGTACCGCCGACGGCGAGGATGCCCAAGCCCCACAGCACCCAGTCCGGCACCGCACTGTCAGCGGCAATGGCTGCCACACCCAGGTCATCCAGGGTCGAGATTTCGGTGAAGTTGAAACCCGAATACGGCGTGGAATAGTTGCCGAGCAACAATGTTCCGTCGGCATTTTCCAGAACCAGTTGGTTAGCGGCGCCGTCGGCTCCCACTACAAAAAAGTTCTGAATGGTGATGGTTTCTCCAGACTTCAGAGTGACCACCAGGTTTTGGCCGGACTGTTGAAACGATTGAACGCTTTCTTGTCCAAACGGCAGTTTTACAATGCTGGTTCCCTTGAGGCTGGCGTTGCCAAAGGCATGCTCTGTCGCCGTCCCCGTTGCCTTGTCGACAATAGTTATGTTTTTCATCTCTCACCCGTTTTTTATATGGACACACGTATTTCAGCGCGAGCGAATGCCCACGACGGTAGTTACCGCCGAGCACGAAACTCTTTTTGCGTTTATATAGGACTGGTCAGGATTTACAGCGATCAACCGACGCCGGTTTCTTCACGACATTGCAGACCCACACGCGTGCGCTTGCAACACGCTGACACCGAATGAGGTGGCACATCCTTGGCGTCAGAATAAGCCTGCCCGGGCCTTGGGCTGGACTGCATCGCAGCCCAGAGGTCGAGCAACCGGGAGAGGTGGCGGGCCAGGATGCGGGCTTTTTCAAGTTCCAGGGCGGCCTCGTTCGATGAGGCCGATAGCCCTGGGAAACCCGATGTACGCATCCATTCGCTAGCCATCTCTGACACACCTGCACAACTTTGAAAGTACAACGCTTCGGCGGAAGTTATCGAGACGCAGCAACCATGACAACGCTCGCAAAACCGATACTAGCGAGGCAGTAGTCAACATCAAAGAGAAATGTAAACACGCAATAAACATGGGTATTTAATGAGGGAAGCCACGACAAACCGAACACACATAACCGAGAAATCAATTATAACGGCATGATAATCGAGCGCCCCATGGACACTCACCAAATGAATAACCCATGATCAAAAACATGATATTTCAGCGTCACACCTGAAACTTGTAAAAGTTTATTTCACAACTATAACAATGCAAAAAAACCTTATCCCTAGGCATTAGTCGATAAGTAATACCGCCCTCCCACAAACGTCGCGAAGGGGTTTATTCAGGTCAAAAAAAAGCACCAGTAGTGAGCTGGTGCTGGAAGGTCTACGCAGTAAAAATCAGGGGCCCACAGTGAAGAAGGACAATCGCCCTACTTTGGTTTTCGATAGCTGTTGATGATCGCCGAGAAGTCCTTGCCCCCTTCCCCACGTTGGCTCATCGATTGATACAACTGCTGCGCCACTGCGCCGAGGATCACCGGCTGGTGTGCCTGGCGGGCCGCTTCAGTGGCCAGTCCCAGATCCTTGAGCATCAGTTCTGCACCAAACCCACCGGTATAACCCCGGGACGACGGCGCCGTCTCGATAATCCCTGGCCATGGGTTGTAGGTGTCCGAACTCCAGCAGCGCCCGGTGGAGCTGTTGATGATTCCCGCCAACACTTGGGTGTCGATGCCCAGCGCATCACCCAGGGCCATGGCTTCGCTGACGCCGACCATGGTGATACCCAGCAGCAGGTTGTTGCAGATCTTGGCGATTTGCCCGGTGCCGACTTCGCCGCAATGGACGATGTTGCGACCCATCTGCGCCAGCACCGGTTGCAGGGTGGCGAACAGTTCCGGGGTGGCGCCGACCATGAAGGTCAACGTCCCGGCCTGGGCACCGCCGGTGCCGCCGGACACTGGAGCATCCGCCATCACCACGCCTTGTTTCGCTGCCGCCGCCGCTACATCGCGGGCGGTCTGCGGGTCGATGGTGCTGCAATCCACCGCCGGCACGCCTTTGCCGATGCCGGCGAGCACGCCGTCTTCACCGAGCCACACACTGCGCACATGGGCCGCAGCCGGGAGCATGGTCACCACCAACTCGGCGCCTTCTGCTGCCGCGCGCGGTGAAGCGCTGATGGTGCCGCCCAGTTCCGCCAGTTCCTTGAGCACGGTCTGGTTCAGGTCGAACAGGTTCAGCGCATGGCCAGCCTTGATCAGGTTGCGCGCCATCGGCGCGCCCATGTTGCCCAGGCCGATAAATGCAATCTTCATGGTCGTCTCCTCGATCAGCGCAGGTTGATGGTGGTGTTGACGCCATCGTTGACGCTGTCGTCGTCGAACCAGCGGCTGGTGACGGTTTTGGTCTGGGTGTAGAACTGCACCACTTGCTTGCCGTACGGGCCCAGGTCGCCGAGTTTCGAACCACGGGAACCGGTGAAGCTGAAGAACGGAACCGGCACGGGGATCGGGATGTTGATGCCGACCTGGCCCACATCGATTTCGCTCTGGAATTTACGCGCCGCCGCGCCGCTCTGGGTGAACAGGCCGGTGCCGTTACCGAACGGGTTGGCGTTGACCAGGGCGATGGCTTGGTCGAGGGTGTCGACTTCTAGCACCACCAGTACCGGGCCGAAGATTTCCTGGGTGTAGATCTGCATGTCGGTGGTCACGCCGGAGAACAACGTCGGGCCGACGAAATTGCCGTCCTCGAAGCCCGGCACCTTGATGCCGCGGCCATCCAGTTCCAGCTTGGCGCCTTCTTTCACGCCGCTTTCGATCAGGTCGAGAATGCGTGCCTTGGCGCGCTTGGAGATAACCGGACCCACATCGGTGCCGGCTTCGCTGCCGGCGTTCACCTTGAGCTTTTGCGCCAGGGCCTTGAGGTCCGGCAGCCATTGCTTGGCCGCGCCTACCAGCACCACCACGGAAGTTGCCATGCAACGCTGACCCGCCGCACCGAAACCGGCGCCGACCAGGGCGTTCAGGGTTTGTTCGCGATTGGCATCCGGCAGCACCACGGCGTGGTTCTTGGCACCCATCATCGATTGCACGCGCTTGCCATGTTTACCGGCGAGGTCGTAGACGTGAGTCCCCACGGCGGTCGAACCGACGAAGGACACGGCCTTGATATCTTTGTGGGTGCACAGGGCATCCACCACGTCCTTGCCGCCGTGAACCACGTTCAGCACGCCGGCTGGCACCCCGGCTTCCAGCGCCAGTTCAACCAGCAGCAGGGTCGACAGCGGGTCCTGTTCCGATGGCTTGAGTACGAACGTGTTACCGCAGGCAATGGCCATCGGGAACATCCACAGCGGAATCATTGCCGGGAAGTTGAACGGGGTGATGCCGGCGCACACGCCGATCGGCTGGCGCAGGGTGTAGGTATCCACACCGCCGGCGACGTTTTCAGCGAATTCGCCCATCTGCAGGGTGCCGATGGAGCACGCGTGCTCGACCACTTCCAGGCCACGGAAAATGTCGCCTTCAGCGTCGGCAATGGTCTTGCCCTGCTCGGCACTCAGGACCACGGCGATGCGCTTGGAGTGCTCGCGGATCAAGGCTTGCAGCTTGAGCATGATGCGCATGCGCGCACCGATCGGCGTCAGCTTCCAGGTCTGGAAGGCGCGATGGGCGGCGTCGATGGCAGCGTTGACTTCTTCAGGGGTGGAAAACGGTACGCGGGCCAGCACTTGCTGGGTAGCGGGGTTGACGATGTCTTGCCATTCGGTGGTCCTGGATTCGACCCACTCGCCGTTGATCAGCAGCTTGACCTGTTTTACGGAAATATCGGCAGATGCGTTCATGTGGTCTCCAATTCTTGTAGGTATGCAGAGAACCAAGGCGTTGAATCGCCTTGAGGATGAGGCGTTCGGACTGTTTTTGGAGTATAGATGTGCAAACTTCTAATAAGAACGCACATAAAAGCCGGTCCAATATGCAAAAAAACATCACGTCACTGGGCTCCCTGAACTGGGATGACCTGAAG
This sequence comes from Pseudomonas sp. E6002, assembly GCF_013385565.1. Taxonomy (NCBI): domain Bacteria; kingdom Pseudomonadati; phylum Pseudomonadota; class Gammaproteobacteria; order Pseudomonadales; family Pseudomonadaceae; genus Pseudomonas; species Pseudomonas sp. E6002. The sequence continues at coordinate 5,360 of NZ_JACAPT010000054.1, forward strand.
TTTTTCCTCGAAGTCGCGCGTACCCGCAAGGCCAGCGTCGCTGCCAAGCGCCTGGCGGTGGACTACACCACGGTGTCGCGGCGCATCAGTTCCCTTGAAGGATCGTTGGGCACTCTCCTGTTTGAAAAGTCCCGGACCAACGGCTTCGTATTGACCACCGAAGGCCAGCGCCTGCTGGGCTACGCCGAGTCCATCGAAAGCACGTTGCACATGGCCTGCGAACAGGTTTCCGGCTCCGGCGTGGCGCTGTCCGGCCACGTGCGCATGGGCTGCACCGAAGGGTTCGGCAGCTTCTTCGTTACCCCGCAACTGAGCCACTTTGTCGACACCTACCCGGCGATCTCGGTGGACATCCTGCCCCTGCCCCACTTCATCAGCCTGTCCAAGCGCGAGGCGGATATCGTCATCGCCCTGGAGCGGCCGGAACACGGGCCGTACGTGTGCTGCAAGCTGTGCGACTACAAGCTGCAGCTGTACGCGACGCAGGAATACCTGGACCAGCACCCGCCCATCCGCCGGGCGGCGGACCTGGCCGAGCATCCGTTTATCAGCTACGTGGATGATTTAGCGTTCAGTTCAGAGCTGCTGTACCTGGCCAATGTAGTGCCCGGCGCCAGCGCCAGTTTGCGCAGCACCAGCGTGATTGCGCAGTATGTGGCGGCGCAGCAAGGGCGCTCGCTGGCGATCCTGCCGTGCTTTTTGGCGGCACAGGACCCGCGATTGCTGCCGGTGCTTTCGAAGGAGATAAACATTACGCGGCAGTTCTGGATGTACTGCCGCGAGGACTTGAGGAAGTTGAAACGGATCACCCTGCTGTGGGATTACATCCGTGAGGTGACGGAGCAGAATCAGCCGTTGTTGATGGGGGAAACGCGGGAGATGGTGTTTGCCGATTAAATAAAATGTGGGAGCCGGGCTTGCCCGCTATAGCAGTGTGTCAGTCACCCAATACATCAACTGATCCACCGCCATCGCGGGCAAACCCGGCTCCCACATTGATTGCATTCCAACTCGAACTGCCCGAAAGCCAGACTAGTCCGCAATTACCACAATCGACACCCGGCGATTCTCGGTGCGCCCCGCCGCTGTCGCGTTGGACGCCACCGGCTCGCTGCTGCCCAGTCCGCGCAGTTGTACGTTTTCTTCTTTCATCCCAACGCCTGCCAACACGTGCGCAACGCTTTTGGCTCGGCGCAGGGACAGTTGCTGGTTGTAGGTTTCCTTGCCCGAGGCGTCGGTGTGGCCGTCGACCCGCACGCGCTCAATGCCCACGCCCAGCAGCGCCTTGCCGATGCGCTGGACGATCTCGGTGCTGGGGGCATTCAGACTTTCGACGTCGCTGCCAAACAGCACCTTGCCCGAGAGGCCGAAGGCCCAGCCTTCGTCAGTCAGTTCAAAACCCTGCTGTTTGAGCACGGCGATTTGCGCCGGTGTCAGGCCTTTTGGCGGCGGGGTCTGGCAGCCGCTCAGGGCGAGCAGAGCCACGAGCAAGGTGATGAATAAAAAGCGTGCGGTCGAGAACAAGGGATCAACTCCTGTGTTGAACGTCGGCGGCGGGGGACTCCGATTCCGCCGTTTGCTGGCCACCCTGGGAAAGCCGTTTGGCCTGGTACATCGCCGCATCGGCGGCGTTGAGCAGGTTACCGGGGGTGGCGCCATGATCGGGGTAGACGGCGATGCCGATACTGAGTGAGGTCAATACGTGGGCGTCGCCGGGCAGCGCAATGGGCGCGTCCATGCTGGCGATGATTTTTTCGGCAATGCGCTGGGCGTCCTCAAGTCGGTGCAGAGGCGACAGCAAGATGGCGAATTCATCGCCGCCCAGGCGTGCCACCAGGTCGTCTTCTCGCAGTTGCGCACGAATGCGCTTAGCCACTGCCACCAATACCGCATCGCCGGCGGCGTGGCCGAAGTTGTCGTTGATGTCTTTAAAGCGGTCGCTGTCGAGGAACAAGACCGCCACTTTCTCGTTGAGCTTGGCGGCGCTGCGCAGGGCGCGGATCAGCCGCCCTTCGAAGAACGCACGGTTGGGCAGCCCGGTCAGGCTGTCGTGGCTGGCCTGGTGGGCGAGGGTTTCGTTTTCGCTTTGCAGGTGGGTCTGCCAGGCCTCCAGTTCGTCGAGCAGGGCATTGAAGTCATTGCCCAGGCTGTCGAGTTCGGCGATTTTCGCCGGCGGTACGCGTCGGTCAAAGGCCCGCTCGCTTCGGGCAGCGTGGGCCACCGAGGCCAGGCTGTGCAACGGCCCGGTGATGCCGCGTAACAAACGCCGCGCCAGGTACAGTGCAACCCAGGCGCTGAGGGCGGTGCACACCAGAATCCCGGCAAGGCCGCTGAGCAGGAAGCGCAACAGGCTGCCGCCGTGGCCGGTCAGGTGCACGCTGCCGATAACCTGGCCCTGGTGCAGGATCGGCTGGGTGATGGGCTGTTCGAGCAGGGCATGCGCCAACTGCAGCTCAATCATCGACAGCATCCCGGTTTCAGGGCGCTCCCAATGGGCCAGTTGCTTGCCGTCGACGTTGAAGACTTCCGCCTCGGCCACTTCTTCCTCCGAGGCGATCACGCCCAACGCCTCGGTGGCCGCCGCGCTGTCGTTGAACACCACGGCCGCTTCCACGGTGTAGTTGATGGAGCGGGCGATCAGGTGCAGGTTGTGGTCGGCATACACCCGCAGCGCGAGCACGCCGAGCAGGGTCAGGGAGATACTGGCCATGCTGACGGCCATCAGCGCCAGGCTCAGGTGCCCGCGCCCGATCACTGAACGCAAGGTTGGACGCACTGGCGCCTTATCGACACTCATGACCCCGGCGCTCGACGTCGGGACAGCTGCAGCACACTCGGATGAATGCGCACACCGCTACGGGCAACGGAATCCAGGTTGACCTCGAACGACACCTGTTCGTCGGCTACCCGCAGGCAGAACAGGCTGCCCACGGTGCATTGGTCGCCGCTTTCGCTGATGCTGAGCACCGGATGGCCGATCAATGCCGCGAACAGGCGGCTGCGCTCGTCGCTGGTCAATTGGCCGATGTACACGGCATCGCAGGCATTGGCGATGTCTGGATGGTCGGCCAGCAAACGCTGCACCACTACCGGACGGCCGGTAGCCTGGGTGGTGCCTTTGACCAGGTCATCGGTGTATTGGGTTGGCCCGACGATGCACAAACGCAATTGCGCGGGCTCTACCGGCCAGCGGGCGTAACTGAGGATACCCAGGACCACTTGGGTGACGGCCTTGGCCCGCTGATCGGCCATGCCGGCAGGCGGCTGGGCAAAAACGAGGGGCGTGAACACGCACAGAAGCGCCAACAGCAGCATTCGTCTCCAGCTCAAACTTCGCTCTGTGGGCGAGACAGCCACGTTCATGCAGCGATTCTCTTTGATCTTCTCGGGATGATGCCGCAACGATAGCACAACGGCGGAAAACCCCCGAGGCGACACCCAGGAGGATTCCGACATTTTATTAAGAAAAATCACACATTTGGATCAGAAAATTTAGATGACTCATTGGTCAGCTTCTTTGACGATCAAGTGCCCAGTTCCAGCATCAGCCCACTCAAGCGTTTCACCTTACGGCTCACCGCCTCTTCGAATACGCCACCCCGGGGTTCGATCAGGCTGAACCAGTCCTTGGCGCGGGTGATGCCGGTGTAGATCAGCTCTTTGGTGAGCACCGGGTTCAAGGCGTCCGGCAAAATCAGTGCGGTGTGGGTGAATTCAGAGCCCTGAGATTTGTGCACCGTCATCGCATAGACGGTTTCGACGTCGTTGAGCCGGCTGGGCAACACAAACCGTACGCCGCCCTGGCCATCGTTGCGCGGGAACGCGACGCGCAGAACCTGCGGCCCGCCGTCGCTTTCGGGCAGCTTGAGGGCGATACCGATATCGCCGTTCATCAGGCCCAGGCCGTAATCGTTGCGAGTCATCAACACCGGACGCCCTTCGTACCATTGCTGGTCGCTGTCGATCAGCCGGGCCTTGAGCAGCGCGGCGGTGATGCGCAGGTTCAAGCCCTCCACGCCCCATGGGCCCTTGCGTACGGCGCAGAGCAGCTGGAAAGCGTCGAAGGCTTTCAGCAGCTTTTGCGCCCAGAGCGTCCAGGCCTCGTCATCCCGTGGCGTGTCCAGGGACGGACGCGCGGTCTGCAGCAGTTTCAGGTAATGGCGATAACCGTGGGCACCGTCGCCATGGCCGTCCAGCACCAGGCGCTCCAGGGCATGGTCGTGCTCGCCCTTGAGGCTGACGCAAAACAGGTCGGCATGGCTGCGGGCAGCCAGCAGTTTGCGGGCCTGCTCAGGGTTTTGCTGGTTGACCCAGCGGGCCAGCTGGCCAATGCCGCTGCCTTCGCCGAAACGCCGCGAGTAACGCAGCATCACCACTTGTTGCGCCAAGGGATGGCTACCGTCGAGGTCTTCCTGCAGGCCGCTGGCGCCGAGGTCTTCGCCGCTGACCTGTTGCAGCCACTGGCGGGTTTGCGGGCTGTAGAAACCGGCTTCGGCGTCGCGGCACAAATCCCCCAGCACCGCCCCGGCTTCAACCGAGGCCAACTGGTCCTTGTCACCCAGCAGCACCAGGCGAGCATGGGGTGGCAAGGCGTCCAGCAGGTTGGCCATCATTTCCAGGTCGATCATCGAGGCTTCGTCCACTACCAGCACATCCAGGGGCAACGGATTGCCGATGTGATGCCGGAAGTGTCGGGTGCCGGGACGGCTGCCGAGCAAACGGTGAACGGTGGTGACCTGGGTCGGGATTTTGTCCTTCACCGCATCAGGCACTTTCAGCGACAGCACTTGCTGGCTGATGGACTCGGTCAAGCGCGCGGCCGCCTTGCCGGTGGGCGCGGCCAGACGGATGCGCAACGCGCTGCCCGCTTCCACGGCGGGGGCCTGCAACAGCGCAAGCAAACGCACCACCGTGGTGGTCTTGCCGGTACCCGGCCCGCCGGTGACGATGCTGAATGCACCGCGGGTGGCCAAGGCGCAGGCGAGTTTTTGCCAGTCGACAACACCGTCTGGCGGGGCCTGGTCGAACAGGTGATTCAGGCGTTCGGGCAGATCGGCGGCAACGCTTTCCCGGGTGGCAAGTCGCAGGCGCAAAGCGCTGTCGATACGCCGTTCGTAGGTCCAGTAGCGGCGCAAGTACAGGCGTTTGCCCGACAGCACCAGTGGCCGGCTTTGCGCCTCCTCGCTGCCGTCGACGGCCAGTGCCACCAGACGGCTGGCGGCCAGGGCATGGCACCAATGGGCGCCGTCCAGGCCGTCGAGCAACTGTGATGGCAGCAGCATGACGCCGGTTTGCACATCGCCTTCGGGTGGCAGCGACAGAGCGAAATCCGGGGCCTTGAGGGTTTCGAACAGGTCCAGGCACACATGGCCATGGCCCAGTTGGTGGCTGGTCAGGGCCGCGGCCAGCAGGACTAAAGGATCAGCCTGCGGATCGAGTTCGTGGAGGAAGCCGACAAAGGCCTTGTCCAGCGCGCGCAACCAGCCGCGCTGCACCCAGAGATCGAGCAGTTGCACCAGGTCGGCGGCGCGGCTGAGGGGCGCCAGCTCCTCAAGCGGTAACGGCGACAGGCTCATAGCAGCTCTCCTTGTTCCCAGGCGGGCTCGGCCTTAGGTGGTAGCGGTTTGCCCTGGAACAGCAGGTCCAGGCTTTCGATCAATTCCCGGGGTGGTCGGGTGAAATACGCGCCCTGGCTCGCGGAATGGGTGCCCCGCAGGAACAGGTACAACGCGCCGCCGACGTGACGGTCGTAGTCGTAATCCGGCAGCCGCGCCTTCAGCTGGCGATGCAGGGCCAGCAGGTAAAGTACATATTGCAGGTCGTAACGATGGTCGAGGATCGACAGTTCCATGGCCTGCTGCGTGTAGGCCGAATCATCGGGACCAAGCCAATTGGATTTGTAGTCGGCCACGTAGTAGCGGCCTTCGTGTTCAAAGGTCAGGTCGATAAAACCCTTGAACATGCCGTTGAGCAGCACCGGTTCGGCGGCCACGCGGGATACGCCATTGTGAGTGTGCTGGCACACCAGTTTGTCGAGTGCGAGGACGTCGACCTTGTGGCTGGCAAACCAGAATTCCATTTCGATCTGGTACTGCCGCAACTCGCTAAGGGCCACCTGCCCGTTGCCCAGCGGCAACCGGGCTTGCAACAGATGCCCGAGCCAACCGCCGAGTGTGCCGATCCAGCCTTCCCAGCCGCGTCGGTTGCAGCGGCGGGCGACCGCATCTTCGATGGCCTCCGGGGTAACATTGAAGCCTTCGCCGCCCGCCCATTCCAGCAGGCCATGGAGAAAGGTGCCGGGATTCGGCCCGCGTGGGAAACGGTGAATATCGCCACCGGAAGCCGGCACTTCGCGTGGGGCATCCGGGTCGAGGCGTTCGTCATCGAACAGCTTCTGCGCTTGTGGGCTTTCCGGCGCTTCGAGGCTCGCCGCACTCATGCTCTCGCCGATACGCAGCGCACTGTAGGAAGCGATCCACCAGTTTTCTGCCGCCTTGCGCTTGGGCAGCAGCGGCGCGAGCAAGGTGGCTTCGTTACGCGGCGGGTGGAATACGACCGCATCGGCCTCGGGCATTTCTGCGTAATGCAGTGCCGGGCAACCTTCCTGCAGGTCAAGCAACCAGCGGGCCAGGCCGCCGGACTCGCCAAGTGAAGCGCCGCCGCCGAGCAAGTAGCCCAGGGCCGACAGGTGCAGCACCGAGCTGTTGTTATTGCCACGCTTGAGGTCGGCGATGCCCAGCCAGCAGGCGTGTTTGGCGCGGGTCAGCGCCACGTAAAACAGACGCAAGTCTTCGGCCAGCCGTTCATCGTCGGCTTGGGCGATCAACTCGGCGGTGGGCCTGAGGCTGACCTGGGATTTGCCGTTTGCGTCGTGGTAATGCAACGGCAGACGGCTGCCATCCACCGGTTTTGCCGAGCAAATGAACGGCAGGAAAACCAGGTCGTATTCCAGCCCCTTGGATTTGTGGATCGTTACCACTTTGACCAGTTGTTCATCACTTTCCAGGCGCAGGATCTGCTCTTCACCGGCCTGGCCGGAAAGCGCGAGATGTTCGGCCAGATGGCGAATCAGCGCTTGTTCACCGTCCAGCTCTGCGGCCGCCTGTTGCAGCAATTCCGAGAGGTGCAACAGGTTGGTCAATACCCGCTCGCCATCGCTGCGCGTGATCAGGGTTTGCGGCAATTTGAAGTCGTGCAACAGGCGCCGCAGCATCGGCAGCACGCCTTGGGTGCGCCAGATCGTACGGTAATCGCGGAACTGCATTACGCGTTGTTCCCACGCCAGTTCGTCCTGGTTCAGACGCTCCAGTTCGGGCAGCGACAGATTCAAGGTGACGCAAGCCAGGGCGGCGCGCAGTGGGCGCTCGACGTCCGGCTCGGCACAGGCCTTGAGCCAGGCCAGCAGGTCGTGGGCTTCCTGGGCGGCGAACACGGAATCCTTATCGGAGAGGTAAACGCTGCGCACGCCACGGGCAGCCAGTTCACCGCGCACGGCCTGGGCTTCCTTGCCGTCACGCACGAGGATGGCGATGTCTGACGGCAGCACGCCTTTGAAGCTAGCGTCTTTGCCGAGGAATCCGGCAGTTCCCTGCTGGCCGCCATTGAGTAACGCGACGATTTGACTGGCACAGGACGCGGCCAACTGTTGGCGGTAGAGCACGCCGGAGATCGGCTGGTCGGTGGGTAGATGCCAGAGATTCAGCGCAGGCAACGTCTGACCGTTGACCTGCAGTTGTTCCTTACGGCCTTGGGACAATACCGACTGGAACGGCACCGGATTCGTACCGTCTGGTTCACGGAACAGGAACGCTCCACGGCCTTTTTCTGCGCGCTGGAATACGTGGTTTACCGCCTCGACCATGGCGTGGCTCGAACGGAAGTTGGTGCCCAGGGTGTGATGGCGGCCGGTGGTGGACTGGCGCGCGCGCAGGTAGGTGTAGATGTCGGCGCCACGGAAGGCGTAGATCGCCTGCTTTGGGTCGCCGATCAGGAACAGGCCGCTGTCGAGGTGGTTTTCTTCGATGCGGTAGATGCTGTCGAAGATGCTGTATTGCACCGGGTCGGTGTCCTGGAATTCGTCGATCAGGGCGACCGGGAATTGCTCGCGGATCACGCTGGCCAAACGCTCGCCGCCGTCGGCTTGCAGGGCGGCGTTGAGGCGGATCAGCATGTCGTCGAAGCCCATTTCGGCGCGCCGGCGCTTTTCTTCTTCGAAGCGTTTTCCCACCCAGCCGGCGGCGTGTTGCAGCACAGCAGCATCGGGCGTTGGCAGGGCGTCGAGGCTGGCCTTGAGACTGGCCATGGCGTCGATACCCGGATGGCGTGGTGGTTCGCCTTTCCAGGCTTCGGCCATGCCGTCGGGGGTCAGGCGGGTGAAACCGGTGCCGATGTCCAGTTGTTCGAGAGACTCGTCAGCTGCCCAGGCGCTGATTTTTTCGAACCAGGGTTCGAAGTAACGGGCTTGCATCTTGCGACCATCGACGGCTTTGGCGGCGACGGCCTGCAGGCAAATGTTGCGCAATTCTTCTGCCCATTGTTGCCAGGGTGCCTTGAGCGCGACGAGTGCTTGGCGGCGCTCTTGCAGGCATTCGTTGATCAGCTCGGCGGGGTCGCGCGTTTCATCCGTGGGCCGCTCGCTGCCGAACAGCGCGCGTACCCGTGGCATCAGGGCCGCCGGGCCGCCCCAATTGTTGCGCACCCAGTTCAGCGCATCGTCGTGCATCGGGTAGCAGAACAGCCGCCAGTAGTCGCGCAGCACTTCGCCGAGCAGGTCGCTGTGGTCGGTCTCCAGGGTCTGGGTGAACAGGCTGCCGCTGTCGAAGGCGTGCTCGCGCAGCATACGCTGGCACCAGCTGTGAATGGTCGAGACGGCGGCTTCATCCATCCACTGGGCGGCGATGTCCAGGCGATTGGCACAGCCGGGCCATTGTTCGGGGCTGTATTGGTCGCGCAGTTCGGCGATCAACGCGTCGGGTTCTTCGATTTCTTCGCGGAAAAAACGCGCGGCTTCTGCCAGGCGGATTCGGATGCGTTCACGCAGCTCTTTGGTGGCGGCATCAGTGAAGGTCACGACGAGAATTTGCGGCGGCAGCAACTCGCGGCCGAAACCCGATTCGTCACCTCCGTGGCCGAGTACCAGACGCAGGTAGAGCGCCGAGATGGTAAATGTCTTGCCTGTGCCGGCACTGGCTTCGATCAGTTGGCTACCCTTGAGCGGGAAGGCCAGGGCCAGGGGTTTTGTACCGCTCATGCGCTGGCCTCCGCGCTGGTGAGTGATCGCCAGGGAGCGTTGATCAACGGTCGATAGAGGGTTTCGCACCAGCCTTCGAACTCTTCGCTGGCCATCAAGGCGGCGTAGTCGGGGAACTGTCGGATGAGCGCAGGGCTTTCACGGCGCTCGCCGTCGCTGGTTTGGCCGTCGCCTTCGTAGGCTTTGCTGGCGGCGGCTTGCGCTTTGGCCGGGTCGGTTTGACCGAGCCAGGCGAATGCGGTTTTAACGGCGACCGGCAGTGGTTCGCTCATGCCGGTTTTCCAGGCGAGCAGCAGGTTGCCGAGGAGCTCCCGGGCTGTGGCTTGCTCAAGTGGGGCCAATAGCAGTGTGTCGTCGCTGGCGACCAGGCCGGTACTTAACGGAAGACCGCAGGCACAGGCCACCAGGTGGTTGACCCATGGGCGAATCAGGCGATGCCACTTACGGGTCTTGATCGAGCCGATGCTGTTGGGGATGGCGGTGACGCTTAGAAAGCCGCCATCACTGCGTTGATGCAGGCCACTGATCCAACCTTCCAGCTGGATGCCTTGATGCTCAAAACTGATCGGTTCGGCGCTGGTGTGCGCAGTGGGCCAGAGTGCCAGGAGTTGCTGGTAACGCTGCAACAGGTCGGGCAGAGGCTCGATCAGTTCTTTGCGCAGGCATTCGCCGAAACCAACCATCGGCAACAAGCCACTGCCTTGCAGACGCAGGGCCTGGGCGTTGAGGGCTTCGTCAAGGTTGTCGGGGCGGGTGAGTGCCGCCGTGAGCAAACTGTCGCTCAGGTTATAGCGCTGCAGTGCATCGAGGACGAAGGGTTCTTCATCTTCCAGCGGGACTTCGGCGGCGTCGAAAAACACTTTCAGGCGCTGGCTGAAAAAGTGTTTGACCGGGTTGCGCAGGAAGTCTTGCAGTTGGCCAAGGCTCAACGGTTCTTCCTGGGTGTAGGGTGCGAGGCTGCCGGTATCGGGCACGCTGTCCGGGATTGCGTGGAGCAACTGCCATTCGCGGGCGTAGCTGAACAGCTCGTCACCTTCATGGAAGTAGCGGGCGCTGAAGGGCTGGAGCGGGTGTTCCTGGGTGGTGGCTTCCAGGAGTGGTTCGCCACTGGTGGTGTGCCAGCCGCTGGCAATGTGGTCGCGCAACTGCCCGATCAGGACCGATGCCGGGCGGTCACTGTTGTCGCGGATACTGCGGCCGACCCAACTGATGTAGAGCTGGTCGCGGGCGGAGAGCAGGGCTTCGAGCAACAGGTAGCGGTCGTCTTCGCGGCGTGACCGATCGCCTGGGCGGTAGTCGCTGCCCATCAGGTCGAAGTCCAGCGGCGGTTGCGCGCGTGGGTAGTCGCCATCGTTCATGCCGAGTAGGCAAACCAGCTTGAACGGGATCGCGCGCATGGGCATCAAGGTACAAAAATTGACAGCTCCCGCGAGGAAGCGCTGGGACAGCCGCCCTTGGTCGAGGCCTGCCAGCCAGGCCTCGCGGACTACGGTCAGGGGTAATTCGTCATGCAGGCCGACGGACTCGCAGGTCTCCAGCCAGGTTTCTCTCAATTGCTCGAGTTGACCCAACAGGTAGTCGTCGTGCTCGTTGCTCGGGAGGAAGAACAACTGCATCAGGTTTTGCAGGCGCTCGCCCCACTCTGTCGGCGCGGCAGGTTGCGAAAGTGCCTGGTGGGCGTCGTGCAGCGCATCGAGCAGTGCGACCAGCGGTCCTATCAAGGCAGCATCGAGGCCGCCGATTTCATCGTACGGCTCGATGCCATCGCAGGCAGAGCCCGTACCGACGGCGTAGCCCAGGAGCATGCGACGCAGGCCGAACCGCCAGCTGTTTTGCTCCAGCTCCTGGGGTAAGCCGAGGCCGGCGCGTTGTTCGGCGTTGAGGCCCCAACGGATACCGGCGCCTTCGATCCAGCGGTGCAGGGTCGGCAGGTCGCGTTCCTTGATGGCGAAGCGTTCCCGCAGGGCCGGGACGTCGAGCAGGTCGAGGATTTCGCTGACCGGAAAGCGGCTGTCCGGGAGCTTGAGCAGGTGCTCGACGGCGATCAGTAACGGATCGCGGCCACGCTGGCCCTGGTCCGTAAGCGTGAACGGAATGAAGCGTAGGTCGCTTCTTTCAAGCTGGCCGAATACGGCGCGAATATGCGGCGCGTAGCTGTCGACGTCGGGGACCATGACGATGATGTCCCGTGGGCGCAGCGTGGGGTCGGCGCTGAAGCGCTGCAGTAACTGGTCGTGAAGAACTTCAACTTCGCGTTGGGCACTGTGGGCGATGTGGAAGCGAATGGAAGTGTCGCGCGCCAGGTCGACGCTTGGCCAGAGTTCACGGGTTTCGTTGAGGGGGCGCAGTTCGAGGATGTCGTCCTGGAGTTGGTTGAGCACGGTGGTGGGCTCGCTCTCGCTGAACAGGTCGATACGACCGTCACGGAATGCCGAGCGGTAACTGTTGGGGTCGTCGTAGCTGTCCAACAGGTTGATGTAGTCGCGACCTTGCTTACCCCAGGCAGCGAGCAGCGGGTGGGCGTGCTGATGCAGGGTTTGCGGGTCGATGGTGACCGGCATTCCGGCCTTGCGTGCCTGGCGCTTGTATTCGTTTCGGAGCAGGTCTTTGTCGGCGACGATGTCGGACCAGTGATGGCGACAAGGGTTGTGCACACACAGCAGCACCTGGCTGAAACGGGCGAGGCCGGCAAGGGCTTCCAGCGCTTGGGCTGGCAAGGAGGAAATGCCGAACACGATCACGCGGGAGGGCAGGCCTATCGGTGCCTGCTCCAGGCTATTGATGCGCTCGATAAAGCGTTGGTGAACTCCGGCGCGACTTTGAGCCATGCCCTCCTCTCCTACGTCCAACAGCAGGGCGCGCCATAGCTCGGCTTGCCAGCAGTTGGCCGGACTCAAAGGTTTGGATTCGCCACGGCCATTGCGCAGTTGATGGCGACCGGCAGCCCAATCTTCCAGCCAGTCGGCACGGTAGACCTGGTATTGGTCGAACAGGTCGGCGAGGCGTTCCGCGAGTTGGTAGCGTTTGCGCAGATCCGTATCGTGGGTCAGGAAGCGTTGCAGGGGTTCGAAATGGGGCTGATCGATCAGCTCGGGGAGCAGGCGCATGAGGCGCCAGGTCAGTGGGGCTTTATCCAGCAGGGATTTGGGCGGGATCTCGTCTTTGCCCAGGACCATGCGATAGAGCTGCCACATAAAGCTGCCGGGAAGCTGCACATCAATAGCGGCAGCGATGCCGCAACCGCCCATGTCGTCGTCTTCAGGGTCTTCAGCCAGCGCCAGTTTCAGCCACTGGGCAATACCGTTGCTTTGTACCAGGGCGATTTCGTTTTCCAGGGGAGCCAGCGGGTAACGGCGCATCCAGCTGACAACCAGGCTGCGCAGTTCATCCAGGCGGTTGCCGTGAACCACCATGAATCCAGCACTGAGGGACGTCGCATCCGGCATAACGGCTTCCTTGGGAAAAGCAAAATCGAGGGATGGACTTTAGCATTGAAGACAATCGTAGGCTGCAAGTGAGGAACACTTGGAGACGCTCGCCATACTTTCCGACCGCGCAAAACAAAACCCCTGACTGCATAAGCAATCAGGGGTTTCGGAATTTAATCTTGACGATGA
>NZ_JACAPT010000056.1:0-49223 GCF_013385565.1 Pseudomonas sp. E6002
GCTTACTTTTGCGCTGTTCAAAAGTGAGCCGCTGTAAGAGCGGAACCATAAGTGGCCGTTACCTAAATAACGGATATACACCCAACCCCTGCGGGCTACTTCAAATTCCCACTCAAAAACTGCTGCAACCGCTCGCTCTTCGGATTACCCAGCACATCCTCCGGCGCACCCTGTTCCTCCACCAACCCCTTGTGCAAAAACAGCACCTGGCTCGACACCTTGCGCGCAAAGCTCATCTCATGGGTCACCATGATCATCGTCCGGCCTTCCTCAGCCAAACCCTGGATCACCTTCAACACCTCACCCACCAACTCCGGGTCCAGCGCCGAAGTCGGCTCGTCAAACAGCATCACCTCCGGCTCCATCGCCAGCGCCCTGGCAATCGCCACCCGCTGTTGCTGGCCACCCGACAAAAACGCCGGATATTGACCGGCCACCCGCGCCGGCAACCCCACCTTGTCCAGATACCGGCGAGCGCGATCCTCGGCGTCCTTCTTGCTGCAACCCAGCACCCGGCGCGGCGCCATGGTGATGTTCTCCAGCACACTCATGTGGCTCCACAGGTTGAAATGCTGAAACACCATCGCCAACCGCGTACGCAGGCGCTGCAACTCAGCATCATCCGCCACGCGCATCCCATGGCGGTCACTGACCATGCGAATCTGCTGCCCATCCAGCGTCATGGCGCCGTCATTCGGCTGTTCAAGAAAATTGATACACCGCAAAAAGGTACTCTTGCCCGAGCCACTGGCGCCGATCAAGCTGATCACATCACCGGTCCTGGCCTTGAGCGAGACACCTTTGAGCACCTCATTGTCGCCATAGCTTTTATGCAGGCCTTCAACGGTCAATTTGTACATGGGGCGTGCATCCTCAAGGCGAAAGTAGGTAGCCGCTGCGATAGGCTTCAGTGCCTGCGACATGGGCAATGACCATCCCGGCAGTGGCCATGCGCCGCAGCGAACGAGCGTAAAGCAGCCCGGCATTGCGGCAATGCACTGGCGTTACGCGGTCGGAAATGGGGTCGATGATTTCGGCGATCAGTTGCCCGGCGTCCACGTATTCCCCAGGCAGCGCGCTGAATACCAGCAAGCCGCCCACGGGTGTGGCCACCGGCTCGACGCCCGCCAGCGGTGTGGCGGGGTAGGGCAATTCCGGCAGCGGTGCCGGCTCGCCGCTGATTGCGCCGAAGTGAATCAGGTAATCGATGATCGCCTGGCAGTCGAGGCTGGCCAGGCCGTGGTTGACGTCGCCTTGGCCGCGCAACTCGACGGTCACCGAAAAGCTGCCCATCGGGATCGGGAAGTGCTCGCCAAACCGTTGTTGCAATTGCCACCACACCAGCGTGAAGCATTCATCGAATGACTGCCCGCCGGAGTCGGTGGCCAACAGGCTGGCTTCCGAACCGATATAGCGCGCCAGCGGCTCCACCCGGGTCCACGCTTCGGGGGTGGTGTACAGGTGCGCCACGGCTTCGAAGTCGCAGTGCAGGTCCAGCACCATGTCGGCATCACACGCCAGGCGTTGCAGCACCAGGCGTTGGGATTCCAGTTGTGTGACGGGCGTTTGCGCCGCCAGGGCCATGCTCAGCGCATCGCGGATCAGTTCGACGTTGTGCGCAGGATCATCTCCCAGCAGGCCTTCGACTTGATTGCCAACCTCGTCGGACAGGTCGACAAACAGGCGGTTGAAGTTCTGCCCGCTTTCCAGCTCGTAGCGGCCCAGGGGGATGTCCATCAACACCTGTTCCAGGCCGGTCGGGTTGGCGATCGGCACCAGCACGATCTCGCTGCGCAGGCGGCCGGCCGCAGCCAGCTCCGCCAGGCGCGCCTTCAAGTGCCAGGCCACCAGCATGCCCGGCAATTCGTCGGCGTGCAGTGACGACTGGATGTAGACCTTGCCTTCGGCCTGCTCCGGCCCGAAGTGGAAACTGTGAATTTGTCGCTCCGTGCCCGGCACCGGCGCCACAAGTGGATGAATCTGATGACGCATGAAGGCTCCTTAGTGGCTGGGGCCGAGAAAGGCCAGCCAGCGACGCTCCGCCAGACGAAACAGACCGACCAGGGCAAAGGTCACGGTCAGGTAGATCAGCGCAGCGATACCGAATGATTGAAAGGTCATGTAGGTGGCCGAGTTGGCGTCCCGGGCGACTTTCAGGATATCCGGGATGGTCGCGGTGAAGGCCACCGTCGTCGAATGCAGCATCAGGATCACTTCATTACTGTAGTACGGCAGCGAGCGGCGCAGGGCCGACGGCATGATCACGTAGGCATACAGCTTCCAGCCGCTGAGGCCGTAGGCTTTCGCCGCTTCGACTTCGCCGTGGGCCATGCTGCGGATCGCCCCGGCAAAAATCTCCGTGGTGTAGGCGCAGGTGTTGAGGGCGAAGGCGAGAATCGTGCAGTTCATCGCATCACGAAAGAACGCGTCCAGCACCGGCTGCGCGCGAACCGCCGCGATGCTGTAGATCCCGGTGTAGCAAATCAGCAACTGGATATACAGCGGCGTGCCGCGAAACAGGTAGGTGTAGAACTGCACCGGCCAGCGTACCCAGCGATTGCGCGACACCCGCGCAATGGACAGCGGGATCGATACCAGGAAGCCGATGAAGATCGACGCGCTGAGCAGCCACATCGTCATGGCCAGCCCGGTGATGTGCTGGCCGTCGCTATAAAGGAAGGGGCGCCAGTATTGCTGGATAAGTTCGATCATCGCACTGCCTCCCGGGAGCCTGCGGAGTAGCGCCGTTCGAGGCGGCGCAGGACGAAGTTGGACGCGCTGGTGATCAACAGGTAGATAAACGCGGCGATCACCAGGAAATAGAACAGCTGATAAGTACTCTTGCCGGCATCCTGAGCGGCCTTGACCAGGTCGGCCAGGCCGATGATCGACACCAGGGCGGTGGCCTTGAGCATCACGCACCAGTTGTTGTTAATGCCCGGCAGGGCGAAGCGCATCATCTGCGGGAAGGTCACGAAGCGAAACCGCTGGCCACGCGTGAGCCCGTAGGCCGTGGCGGCCTCCAATTGGCCACGGGGCACGGCGAGGATCGCGCCGCGAAAGGTCTCGGTGAAATACGCACCGTAGATAAAGCCCAGGGTGATGACCCCGGCGCTGAATGGGTCGATCTCGATGTAGTCCCATTCCATAAAGTCGGTAAAGCTGGTCAGCCAGATTTGCAGGCTGTAGAAAATCAGCAGCATCAGCACCAGGTCGGGCACGCCGCGAATCAGGGTGGTGTAGATCTGTGCGGGAATTCGCAGGAACGGCAGGCTGGACAGTTTGGCAGTAGCCCCGAGCAGGCCCAGCAACACGCTGACGGCCAGGGAGAACACCGACAACTTGACAGTCATCCAGGTGCCTTGCAGCAACAGCGGGCCGAAACCCTTCAAGCTGAAGGCACTGAGCCCCAGGGTTTGCAAAAGATCTTCGAACATAAATCAGGACCTATGGCGATAAAAAAGCGCCCCTCCAGAGGAAGGGCGCCCCAGGCATTATTTGCCGCTGTACAGGTTCAGATCGCCAAAGTGTTTCTTCTGGATGGTGGCGTAGGTGCCATCATCGTGTAACGCTTTGATACCTTTATCCAACAAGGCCTTGAGGTCTTTGTTACCTTTTTTGATACCGACCGCAGTTTTGGACGGCAGCAGTGGATCGTCGATGGCCTTGCTGACTTCGTAGTCAGCACCGGCTGGCGACTTCAAAAAGCCCAGTTCGGCTTGCAGCATGTCCTGCACGGAAGCGTCCAGGCGGCCGGAAGTCAGGTCGGCGTACACCTGGTCCTGGTTGGCGTAGGCCTTGGTGGTGACACCGGCCTTGTCCAGTACGGCCTTGGCGTAGGCTTCCTGGATGGTGCCTTGCTCGTAGCCCACGGTTTTACCCTTCAGGGACTCAGGCGTGGAGAAGTTTGCGCCCTTTTTGAACACCAGCGAGGTTGGGCCGGAGAACAGCTCGTTGGAGAAGTCGATCGCCTTTTCACGGGCTTCGGTCACGGTCATCGAGGAAATCACGCCGTCAAACTTGTTGGCGTTGAGGCCTGGAATCATGCCGTCGAAATCACTTTCGACCCACTTGCACTTGACCTTCAGCTCGGCACAGATGGCATTGCCCAGGTCGATATCGAAGCCCACCAGGCTGCCGTCAGCGGCTTTAGACTCAAACGGCGCGTAGGACGGATCGACACCAAAACGCAATTCCTTGTATTCCTTGGCCAGCGCGGAACCGGCGGCCATGCACAGAGCCAGTGCAGAAAGGGTCAGCAATGCTTTTTTCATTATGTAATCCCTGGAAACCAAGATAAGCGCTTGTGGCGCGGTTAGGACTGTTACTGAACGGTGTCAGACCGGACTCAAGTAGCAATTTCTGCACCATAGTTCCGAATGGTCGTTTTAAAAGGTGAGATTAAGGAGTTGTGCCAGTAGGAAATGCCCGAAAATGGGCATTGATCAATCTATGCATTATTTTGGGGCGCGTGAGGTTTTCAAATGTGGGAGCGGGCTTGCTCGCGAAGGCGGTGGATCAGTCGGTACATGTATTGACTGACACACCGCATTCGCGAGCAAGCCCGCTCCCACATTGATCGGTGGCGTTCGTGAGAGGCGTGTCAGGCCAGTAAATCCTGCAGGGTCGCCAGGTTGTCGGCTTCCTCGACGGCCTTGTCCTGGCGCCAGCGCAACATCCTCGGGAAACGCACCGCAATTCCGCTCTTGTGCCGCTTGGACAGGGCAATCCCTTCAAAACCCAGTTCAAACACCATGCTCGGCGTGACGCTGCTCACCGGGCCGAATTTCTCCACGGTGGTCTTGCGCACGATGGCGTCGACCTTGCGCATTTCCTCATCGGTCAGCCCCGAATACGCCTTGGCGAACGGCACCAACGTACGCTCAGTACCGGGCGGGCCGTCCCACACCGCAAAGGTGTAGTCGCTGTACAGGCTGGCGCGCCGGCCATGGCCGCGCTGGGCGTAGATCAACACCGCATCGACGCTGAACGGGTCGACTTTCCACTTCCACCACACGCCCATGTCCTTGGTCCGGCCCACGCCGTAGAGCCCGTCCCGGGCCTTGAGCATCATGCCTTCCACGCCCAGGCTGCGGGACGCCTCACGCTGCTCTGCCAAGTCTTGCCAGCTATCGCCGATCAGCAATGGCGACGTGCGCAACGTTGGCTGGTCGCAGTCGCTGACCACCAGCTCCAGTTGCGCCCGGCGTTCGGCCTGGGTGTGGTTGCGCCAGTCTTCGCCGTGGTGTTCCAGCAGGTCATAAGCCAGCACGGCGACCGGCGCGTCTTCGAGGATTTTCTTGCCCAGGGTCTTGCGGCCAATGCGCTGTTGCAGCAGGGCGAAGGGTTGCACCGAGTCCTTCCACACCACGATTTCGCCGTCGATCACCGTGCCATCGGGCAGGCTGTTTTCCAGGTCATGAAGCTCCGGAAAGCGCTCGGTGACCAGTTCTTCGCCCCGAGACCAGATCCACAAGCGGCCTTCGCGCTTGACCAGTTGTGCGCGGATACCGTCCCACTTCCATTCCACTTGCCAGTCAGCAGGGGAGCCGAGCAAGGCATCGAACTGCTCCACCGGCTGGGCCAGGCCATGGGCCAGGAAAAACGGATAAGGCTGCCCGCCACGCTGGGCGTGTTCGTCGGACGATTCGGCGGCAATCAGCTTCAAGTAGCCTTCGGCCGTCGGACGGTTCGACAGGTCGGTGTAGCCCACCAGCCGCTGGGCCACGCGTTTGCTGTCCAGCCCGGCCATGGCGGCCAGGGCGCGGGTGACCAGCAACTTCGACACACCGACCCGGAAGCTACCGGTGATCAGCTTTATGCAGAGCATCAGGCTCGGCTGATCCAGCTGTGCCCACAACGCGGGCAGGCGTTCTGCCAGTTCTTCTGGCGGCAGGCCGCGCAAGGGCAGGAGTTTTTCTTCCAGCCACACGGCCAGACCATCGTCCGAGGTGTGGGGCGATTCCGGTAACAGCAGGGAAATGGTTTCCGCCAGGTCCCCTACCGACTGATAACTCTCTTCGAACAGCCACGGCTCAATGCTCGCGGCTTCGGTGGCCATGTCCCGCAGCAACCGCGTGGGTACCAGTTGTCGGGGCCGGCCGCCGGATAAAAAGTACACCGCCCACGCAGCATCTTCCGCGGGCGCCTGTAGGAAATAAGCCTGCAAGGCGGCGAGCTTGGCGTTGCTGGAGGTGGTGGCGTCGAGGTTGGCGTACAGCTCGGCGAAGGCTTTCATGACGTGGCCTCCTCTTCGTCATCGCCGTATTCGGTGGTGAATCCCTGGGCATCCAGGCCCTTTTCCCGCAGGTGCCTGACCAATACGCCCACAGAACCGTGGGTGACCATTACCCGCTCGGCACCGGTTTGCTCAATGGCCCATAACAGTCCGGGCCAGTCGGCGTGGTCCGAGAGCACAAAGCCGCGATCCACGCCGCGCCGACGCCGGGTTCCGCGCAGGCGCATCCAGCCGCTGGCGAAGGCGTCACTGTAGTCGCCGAAGCGGCGCATCCAGGTGCTGCCACCGGCGGAGGGCGGGGCGATGATCAGGGCCTGGCGCAACAAAGGGTCGGTCTTTTTGAAGTCGCCGGCGTAGAGGGTTTCAGGGATATAGATGCCAGCTTCGCGGTACACCCGGTTCAAGGGTTCGACCGCGCCATGGCTGAGGATCGGGCCGATGCTGGCGTCGATGCCGTGGAGAATCCGCTGGGCTTTGCCGAAGGAATAACAGAACAACACGCTCGCCTTGCCGGCGGCGATATTGGCCTGCCACCAGTCGTTGATCCCGGCAAAAATCTGCGCCTGGGGCTGCCAGCGGTAGATCGGCAGGCCGAAGGTCGATTCGGTGATAAACGTATGGCAGCGCACCGGTTCGAACGGCGCGCAGGTGCCGTCGGGCTCGACTTTATAGTCGCCGGAGGCGACCCAGACTTCACCCTGGTATTCCAGGCGCACCTGGGCGGAGCCGAGGACATGGCCGGCGGGGTGGAAACTCAAGGTGACGCCGTGGTGGCGCAGGCTTTCGCCGTAGGCCAGGGTTTGCAGGTTGATGTCCTGGCCGAGGCGCGAGCGCAGGATACCTTCGCCGGGGGCGGCGGCCAGGTAGTGTTGGTTGCCGGTGCGGGCGTGGTCGCCGTGGGCGTGGGTGATGACCGAACGTTCCACCGGGCGCCAGGGGTCGATGTAGAAATCCCCGGCGGGGCAGTAGAGGCCTTCGGGCCGGGCGATAACAAGGTCCATGGGCGTGCCGTGGAGGTGGGCTTGTTAATTATGAGGCGAGGGCGGGTGGAGAAGTTCTATCGGAATGCATGCAATCAAATGTGGGAGCGGGCTTGCTCGCGAATGCGGTGTGTCAGTCAATAGCTCTGGTGACTGACACACCGCATTCGCGAGCAAGCCCGCTCCCACATTTTGATCCGGTTGAGTCAGGGAAACCGGGTTACTTGCCCGGCACCAGCGTCAACCGCGTCTTCCCGTACACCCCGTCAAAGTTCTGTGGCTGCATCGGGAAGCTCAGGTATTGCGCCTTCAGCCACGGGTCGATGCCATTGGCATAGTTCGGGCTGGCCGGGTTGCCGGATTGGCCGATGCCGCTTTGGCCCATCATCGGTTCCGCCAGGCCGAAGTCGACAATCATCCGCAGCGCCGGCACCTGGGTCGTGTCGAAACTCTGGCCCCAGCTATACGGTGCGCTGTTCAGGGTGTTGTGATCGCCGCCCGCGGCCAGTGGGCCGCGAATGGCCTGGCCGCTGGTGTTCTTCCAGGTGTAGCTGTGCAGTTTGCCCCACTGCCAGGCCTTGTGATCGGCGCCCAGCGCGCTGTCGCCTGCGGTGATCGCGGCGGCCAGGCTGCGGGCGAGGATCGCCGGCTTGTCGGTTTTCTGCCCGGTGCGGGCGTCATTCCAGAACGGGCTGTCTTCGCGCCCCAGCAGGTGGTCGGCCACCGCCGAGTACGACAGGTTGGCGTTACCGATGAAGACTTTCC
The DNA here is from genome assembly GCF_013385565.1 of Pseudomonas sp. E6002. NCBI lineage: Bacteria > Pseudomonadati > Pseudomonadota > Gammaproteobacteria > Pseudomonadales > Pseudomonadaceae > Pseudomonas > Pseudomonas sp. E6002. The sequence goes on from NZ_JACAPT010000056.1 coordinate 7,984, forward strand.
AGGTGGCGCTGTTTTCCGGACCGAGTTCGTCGAGGAAAATCTGCTTGGCGCTTTCCTGCAGGAACAACTCATAAATCGCCGCGTCGGCGGAGGTGGATGCCAGCCGACCGTCGAAGGCCATCAGGCGGCCCAGTGCTTCCCGCGCCTTGGCCTGGTCTGCCACCGGCAATCCATCGATCGCCTGTTTCAGCGGCTGGGCCATGCCCGGCGCCTGGAACATGCTCTTGAGCTTGGCGGCAAAAGTGGTGGTCTGGTCGTACTGCATGGCAATCATGCTGCGGCTGTCATGCTTGCCGCTGCCGGCCAGTTGCGCGATACGTTCGGCGCGTTCCGGCGCGGCCCACGAGTTGGACAGTTGCATGCCGTAGCCACGGGGAATGGTGCGCTGGTTGGCCGTGCCGATCCAACCCTGGGCCGGGTCCTGATCGTAGGGGTGCAGCATCGCGTCGGCGTAGCCATCCCAGTCGAAACGCCCGTCCCAGCCCGGCGATGGCACCAGGCCTTCGCCTTCACGGCGGTTGGGGAACCGCCCGGTCACTTGCCAGCCAATGCTGCTGGCGTCGGCGAAGACCATGTTCAAGGCAATTGCGCGAATTTCCCGGGTGGCGTCAGACGCTTTACCGGCGGTTTGCGCACGGGACAGGTCGAAGAACGCGTCCAGGCTCTTGTCGTCCTTGAAATCGGCGGTTTGCAACGCCAGGCCGTAGCCGCTGGTCAGCGACTGGGCACTGTTGAGCAGCGGCCCGTGGCGGGTTTCGTACACCGCTTCGCGAATCGGCCGCTGGCCCTTGGCGAAGTAGGTTTCATTGCGCACGATGGCGGGCAGCCATTTGCCGTTGTTTTCGTAGTACAGCGCGTTGCCCTGGCGCTTGACCTTCTCCAGGAATACGTCCTGGGTGTCACCCGAGACCTGGCTCATGCTCCAGGCCACCTTGCCGTTGAAGCCGGAAAGCAGGGTTGGCAAACCGGCGATGGACACACCGGCGGCCTGGTATTTCGGCGAGCGGATCTGCACGTAGTTCCACAGCGACGGGGCCTGCATCGAGGTCGACAGGTCATTGGCCAGCAGGCTCTTGTTGCTGCGGCTGCGCTGCGGGCCGATCGCCCAGTTGCTGGAGCTGGACGTGCCCAGGGTGTTGAGGGTGCCGAGGTGCTCGCTGAGGCTGGTCAGCGCAGCGAGGCCCGGGATCTGGCCCAGGTTGATGCCCTTGAGCTTGTCGGACTCGGCCACTGGCAGCGGTTCATCCGGGTAGCTCGGGGTCAGCCAGGCGAGTTTGTCGGCACCGACTTTTTGCGCGAGCACCAATGACGACAGCTCTTCCTGCAAGTTGGTCGACTCGCTGAAATTCAGCAGGCAGAACAGCAGCGCCGAATCTTCCGGCTTCCAGTATTCAGGCTTGTAGCCAGTCTGGGCCAGGTCTGGCGGCAGCTTGTCGCGGTAGCGGAACAGGTAGGCGTTGACCCCGCGCGCATACACTTCAAAGAAGCGCTTGAGGCGCGGCGACGAGGCGTTATACAGCTCGCCGGCGCTTTTGCGCAGGTTGACCGCCCGCATGAAACGGTCGACATCCAGCACATCCGGCCCGGACATTTCCGCCAGGCGGCCCTGGGCCAGCAGGCGCAGGGTGACCATCTGGGTGATGCGGTCGCTGGCGTGCACGTAGCCCAGGGTGAACAGCGCATCGTGGAAGGTGCTGCTTTCAATCAGCGGGATGCCCTGGCTGTTGCGGCGCACCGAAACGTTCTGCGCCAGGCCCTTGATCGGCTGTACGCCGGAAACCGGAGGCAGGGTGTCTTGGGTGCTCTGTAACTGGCAACCGGCCAGGCCCAAGGCACTGGCAATGGCCGCGGCAACGCCGAACCGGGGAAGAAAATGTGAGAGGGCTGGCGAGGCCATGGCAAAGCTCCTGCGGGGGGTAGCGTCAGTAAAGGCGCTACGTTAGTGAGCGCGGCGAAACGACGCAAGCGGGAGGCGATGCTTATTTCAGGATTTGCGTAAGGTTTCCAGTCGGGCACAAATCAGTGTGGGAGCGGGCTTGCTCGCGAATGCGGTGTATCAGCTAAAAGAGTTGTGGCTGATCCACCGCATTCGCGAGCAAGCCCGCTCCCACATTTTGATCCCGTTGACCTTCAGGATTTTGGCGGATTGACCTTCTGCACCAGCTCATAGGCACGCACCGTCGCCGGGCGTTGCTTGATGTGGTTGAACCAGCGTTCTACATGTGGGAAGTCTTCCAGCTTCTGGCTCTGCCACTTGTGGGAAACGATCCACGGGTAGATCGCCATGTCGGCAATGCTGTATTCCTCGCCGGCCACGAACGTGCGGTCGGCCAGGCGCCGGTCCAGCACGCCATACAGGCGGGCGGTCTCATCCACATAGCGTTTGATCGCGTAGGGAATCTTTTCCGGGGCGAACTGGCTGAAGTGGTGATTTTGGCCGGCCATCGGCCCCAGGCCACCCATTTGCCAGAACAGCCATTGCAGCGCTTCCTGACGACCACGCAGGTCCTGGGGAATGAACTTGCCGGTTTTTTCCGCGAGGTACAGCAGGATCGCACCGGATTCGAACAGGGAAATCGGCGCGCCGCCGTCGGTCGGGTTCTGATCGACGATGGCCGGGATGCGGTTATTGGGGGCGATCTTCAGGAAGTCGGGCTTGAACTGATCGCCCTGGCCGATGTTGATCGGGTGTACCTCGTAAGGCAGGCCGGCTTCTTCCAGGAACAACGACACTTTGTGACCGTTGGGGGTGGTCCAGTAATACAGGTCGATCATGAAGCTCTCCAAGGGTGGTGACGCTTGAGCGAATGCCTGTAGGTATAGGTGATGTTAGGGTGACGAAAATTCAATGAAACATTTGGGTCTATCGATATGGAAATTCGTGCGGGCGCAGCGTTGATTCTGATTGACCAGCAAAAAGGCATTCATCATCCCAGGCTGGGACGGCGCAATAATCCGCACGCCGAGGCGCGCATGCTGGCGTTGCTGGCGCATTGGCGGCGCGAAGGCTGGCCGGTGATTCATGTGCAGCATCTGTCCCATTCACCGGAATCGGTGTTCTGGCCGCAGCAGTCGGGGGTGGAGTTTCAGGATGCATTTATTCCGCAGGCGGGTGAGCAGTTGATCCAGAAACGGGTGCCGGACGCATTTTGTGGGACGGGGCTGGAAGCGAGGTTGCATGAGGCCGGGCTTCGGCAAGTGGTGCTGGTGGGCGTGGCCACCCATAACTCGGTGGAGGCCACGGCCCGCAGTGCCGGCAACCTGGGGTTTGAGACGTGGGTTATCGAAGATGCCTGCTACACCTTCGACAAGGCGGACTTTTTCGGGCAGATGCATTCGGCGCAGGCGGTACATGCCATGTCGTTGGGCAACCTGCACGGCGAGTACGCCACAGTGATTTCCTCCAAACAGTTGCTGGAGTGACCGTTGTGGCGAGGGAGCTTGCTCCCGCTGGACCAGGCTGGACCAGGCTGGAGCTCCAGTGCGAAGCGCTCCCGAGTGCCTCACCTCAGTCCGCCTGAAGACGCGCGTGCACAGATTTTGGGGCTGCTACGCAGCCCAACGGGAGCAAGCTCCCTCGCCACAGAGGATCTAAGCCACCGCGCCGTCCACCAACACCTGCAACGTTTGTTGTGAGCATCGCTCGATGCGTACCCGCACACCATAGACTTCGGCAAACAGCGCCGTATCCAGCACGTCATCCGCCGCGCCACTGGCGTACAGCCGGCCTTGGCGCAGCACCGCGATATGGTCGGCATAGCGCGCCGCGAGGTTGATGTCGTGCAGCACCACCACGGCGATCAGGTTGTGTTCCCGCACCAGGTCGCGCACGCAATCCATGACCTTCAACTGGTAGTTCAAGTCCAGCGCACTGGTGGGTTCATCCAGCAGCATCACCTGTGGCCGGCGCGCAATCAGTTGCGCCAGGCTGACCAGTTGCCGCTGGCCGCCGGATAACGTGCTCAATAGCTGATCCGCCAGATGAGCGATGCCAATCCTTTGCAACGCATCAAAGGCCTCGCGCATGCACGCGTCGCTTGAAAGCGCAATGCCCTCGACGTTCGCCACCCGCAGCGCCGCGATCACGCTTTCCATCACACTCAGGCTCAAGCCCGGCGGAAGGTTTTGCGGCATATAGGTCACACGCCGGGCGCGGTCACCGACGGACATTTTCGTCAGGTCCAGGTCACCCAATCTGACAACGCCCTGCATCTTTTCCAGCCCCGCCACCGCCCGCAGCAACGTCGACTTGCCCGCACCGTTCGGCCCGATCAACGCGGTCAGGCTGCCGTGGGCCAGGGTTGGCAAACTCAGGTCATGCACAATCTGGCGCCGGCCATAGCTGACCTGGGCGTTCTGAATCGACAGCCCGCTGCTCATAACTGCCTCCCGCGCTTGAACACCAGCAACACGAAAATCGGCACGCCCACCAGCGCGGTGACGATACCCACGGGTACGATCACCCCGGGCATGATCAGCTTGCTGGCGATGGATGACAGCGACAACAGTAACGCGCCGACAAGCGCGCTGGCCGGCAGCAGGAAGCGCTGGTCTTCACCCACCAGAATCCGCGCGATGTGCGGACCCACCAGGCCGATAAATCCGATGGTTCCCACAAACGCCACGGCGGTGGCCGACAGCAGGCTGATACGCAACAACGAGAAAAACCGCAGGCGCTTCACATCGACACCGAAGCTTTGCGCGCGGTCTTCGCCCATGCGCAACAGGGTCAGGCGTGGCGCGGCCGCGAAGGAAAAGGGCATGACCACGGCGACCACCAACGCGAGGATGCCGAGCTTGTCCCAGTTGGCCCGGGTCACGCTGCCCAGGGTCCAGAACACCAGTTGTTGCAGCACATCTTCGGTGGCGACCAGTTGCAACAGGGCGACCACCGCGTTGCAACTGAACACCAGGGCAATCCCGAACAGCACCAGGCTTTCCACCCCGGCACCGCGCAGGCGCGACATGGCTTGCAGCAAAAAGACCGAGGCGGCGGCAAACACAAAGGCCGAAATGGAAATCGCCGTATTGGCCGACACCCACAGCGTCGTCACCGGAAACACAATCACCAGGGACGCGCCCAACGCCGCCGCCGAGGAAACCCCCAGGGTGAATGGACTGGCGAGCGGGTTGTTAAGGATCGCCTGCATCTCGGCGCCCGCCAGCGACAGCGCGCAACCGACCAACACCGCCATCAAGGCGTAGGGCAGGCGCACGTTCCAGATGATCACCTGGTCGGTGGCGCTCAGGTGGGCCGGGTGCAGCAAGCCATCGAGCAGGGCGCCAAGGCCCATGCCCGACGGGCCGCTGGCCAGGTCCACGAGGATCGCGCACATCAGCGCGCCACCCAGCAGGGCCAGCAGCCAGAAGCGGCGGGCCAGCAGGCGGCGATAGCCTTGGCTGGCGGTGGCGAGGTCGAGGGTTTGAGTGGTCATTGGATTCGCAGCCTTGAAAACGACGAAAATCCCTGCCGGTACACGGTCAGTGTGGGAGCTGGCTTGCCTGCGATGGCGATGGTGAATCCAACACCGCTATCGCAGGCAAGCCAGCTCCCACAGGAACCGTGTACAGGCAGGGAATGGGTTGTGAGCCTTAGTTACTTGGCCTTGCCATCAATCCAGTAAGCACCCTGCAGCGGCATGCCGAGGAACTGTTGGTTCATCGCTTCCATGGTCGCCTTGGGATCCAGCTTGGCGAACAATTCCGGATGCACCCACTTGGCCAGCGCTTCAATCGCCAGCAGGTTGTACGGCGAGTTGTAGAAGTCATGCCACAGACCGTGGGAATTGCCCTCACGAATCGCCCGAAGGTTCACAAACTCAGGGCGGGCCAGCACGGTATCAAACGCGGCACGCGCGTCTTCGTTGCTCACGCCAGCACCCAGAATCAACCCGGGCTTGTGATTGCCGGTGGCCACATACACATCCGGGTCAGCTTTCAGCGCGTACTCGACACTGATATCTCCCAGCGCCCCCGGCACCACGTCGGCGGCGATGTTGCGCCCGCCCACCAGCTTGATCACTTCACCCATGCCGCTCTTGCCAGTGGTGTGCCCCGGTGCCTGCCAGGCGCCGGCCAGCAATTCCAGGAACACGCTCGGGCGCGGCCCGGCCGGCAAGGTGGCGACGGCGTCGGTGATCACCTTGATGTGCTGGTCATAAAAGTCGAGGAACGCCTTGGCCTGGGTTTCCCGGCCCAGGGCCTGACCCAGGGCGGTCATGCTGGCGTGGGTGCCTTGCACCGGGTTGATGCGGAAGTCGACGAACAACACTGCAATGCCCGCCTTGGCCAACACGTCCGCCACCGGGCTGTGTTCAGTCGGGCCATGGCCGGAAATGCTGAACACCGCCAGGTCCGGTTTCAGCGAAAGAATTTCCTCGGCGCTGACGCTTTGCTCCGACGCCTGGCCAATCAGCGGAATGTCTTTTACCGTCGGAAATTTCGCCACGTAGGCGTTATAGGTGTGGGCGTCCAACAGTTTCAAGTCATTCTGCCAGCCGACAATCCGTTGGAATGGCGCGTCCTTGTCCAGCAAGGCAAAGGCCGAAATCAGCCGGCCTTCGCCGAGCACCACGCGCTGCACGTGGTCTGGCACCTCGACCTTGCGGCCCAGCACGTCGGTGACTTCATGGGCGGCGGCGGTTTCGGCGTGGCCGAGGATCAGCACGGCAAACAGCGCGCCCAGCTTGAGGAAGTTGCGGGGTTTCAGCATGGCGAGAACTCCAGGTGAAGGCGGCGCATCAGACATCGCTCCAGCGCCGCAAAAGGTTGTGATAGGCGCCGCTCAGTTGCAGCAGCGCGTGGTCGTCGGCGTGTTGCGCGGTGAGGCGTTGAATCGCCACGTCCATGTCCAGCAGCAGTTGGCGCTGGCTGTCTTCGCGCACCAGGCTTTCGACCCAGAAGAAACTGGCGATGCGCTCGCCGCGGGTGACCGGGTTGATCTTGTGCAAACTGCTGCCGGGATAAATCAGCAGGTGCCCGGCGGGCAGCTTCACCGCGTGCTCGCCGAAGGTGTCGCGGATCACCAGTTCGCCGCCGTCGTAGCTGGCCGGATCAGCCAGGAACAAGGTGGCGGAGATGTCGGTGCGCACCCGTTCGCGCACACCCTTGAGGCCGCGAATCGCATTGTCGATATGCCAGTCGAAGGCTTCGCCGGCGCTGTAGCGGTTGAACAGCGGCGGGTAGATTTTCTTCGGCAGGGCGGCGGACATGAACAGCGCGTTGTCCGACAGCCGCGACAGAATCTGCTCACCCAGGCGAATCGCTACCGGCGCGTCTTCCGACAGCTGCCGGTTGTTTTTCGCCATGGCCGAGCGTTGCCCGGCAGTGACCTTGCCGTCGACCCACGGTTGATCGAGCAGGGTGGCGACGGCCACCGCGACTTCTTCGGCACTCAACAGGCCGGGGATTTCGATCAGCACGGCTTAAAACTCATAGTCGACACTGGCGGTGAGCGTGCGCCCGGCGCCCGGAATGCCGTAGAGCTGGAAGCCGTCCAGGGACGCGCCGATCTGGCTGTAGTAGAACTTGTTAAACACGTTGTTCAGGTTGAGGTTGACCGTGGTTTGCCTGGTCACTTTGTATTGCGCAGCCACGTTGTTGAGCCAGTAGCCGGGGGCCTTTTCGTGGTCACGGGTGTAGATCGCGTACACGCCGGACGGGCCGGTGGCGTAGCTGCTGTTGTTGTTCAGGCCGCCGACGTATTTGTTGTCGCTGTAGCGGCGGCGTCCTACGTATTGCGCGCCGTAACTCAGGCTCAGGTCGTCGGTGACGGCGTAGGTGGTCCACAGGTTGGCGGTCAGGTCGGGAACGTTCTTGGCTTCCTCGCCTTTGTTGGCCCCTTTGGTCTGGGTGCTTTTCAGCGCGGAGAACCCGCTGTACACCGTCCAGCGCGGGCTGATATTGCCTTGCAGGCCCAGTTCCACACCGTCTACGCGCTTGGCGGGGAGGGCGCGTACCGGAGCGCTTTCGCCGTCCTGGTATTCCCAGGAGTTGTCCAGTTCGGTGCGGAAGATCGCGGCGGTGACGTTCAGCAGGTCGTGGGCAATGTCCCACTTGGTGCCGATCTCGTAGGTCTTCGACTTGGCCGGGGTGTAGTTGCTGGTGCTCGCGGCGCCGTAGATCTGGTTGTTGGTCGACGCGCCCAGGGCTGACGGTTGTGCCGCTTCGCTGTAGGACACGTAGATGCTGCCGTTAGGCAACGGCTTGTACACCGCGCCGACCCGGCCGCTCACGGCACCGTCGGTGCTGTCGATGGACGCTTGGCCACGCTGGGTGGTTTTGGCCTGCCAGTTGTCGTAGCGCAGGGAGCCGAGCACTTGCCACTGTTCATTCAGGGTGACGGTATCGCCCAGGTAGATGCCGGCGTTGTCGATCACCGAGCGTGGCTGGCCTTCACCCTTGGTCACTTCGGTGCTGGCAAAGCTGTGGTTCGGGTCGTTCATGTCGAAGAACAGATCGCCGGCCGGCACTTCGGCGTTGCGTTTCAGGCCGCCGTAGGTCTCGTGATAGAACTCGAGCCCGCTGACCACCGCGTGTTCCAGCCCGTCGGTATTGAGCTTGAAGGCGAAGTCGGTCTGGTTGTCGAGGATGGTATAGCGCGTCGACTGGCCGAAGTCGCTCCCTCGCAAAATACCGTAGGCGGTGTTACCGCTGTTGGCGTATCCCGGGTAGGCATTTACCGTGCTGCCGGGCACTTGGCTGATCGGTCCTACGCCGGTGTAGCCCAAGGTCGCACAGCGCGTGCCGGTGCAGGTTTTTTGGCCATTGCCGTTGGCGGCGAAGAAGCGCGCGGGCGAGAGCACCGCGAAGTTGTCGGTACGCTCCCACTTGGTCTGGTTCTTCAGGGTCGCTTCGTTCCAGTCGAAATCATGCTCGAAGCGGGTGGTCAGCGAAGTGGTTTTGGTCTGCTGGGTGTACAGGTGCGAGTCGCCATACCAGTTGGAGCGCTTGACTCCCGGCATGCGGTCGCCGTCGGTGCCGCGCTGGATCGGCACACCGCCGTCCGGCGTGTTGTCGTCCTTCTGGTAGAAGGTGTCGATAAACAGGCGGGTGTCGGTGCCCAGGCCGAAGCCGAGGGAGGTCGCGATGCCCCAGCGGTCGTAGTCCACGTCGTCACGCTCGGCCACCTGGTTGTAGTGCTTCATCAGGTTGATGCGCAGGGCGGTGGTGTCATTCAGTTGTTGGTTGAAATCGCCGGTGAGGCGGCGGTAGCTGTCGGTGCCGATGCCGGCCGAGAGTTTGTTGGCATCCCCCAGATGCGCCTCTTTACTCACCAGGTTGACGCTGCCGCCTACCGCGGAAACGCCGGATTCGATCGAGCCGGTGCCCTTGAACACTTCTGCCTGTTGCAGGTTGAAGGTGTCGGTGCGGGTCGATTGGCCGGCATCGCGCACACCGTCGACGGTCAGGCTCTGCTCCGAGGAAAACCCGCGAATCGAAAACAGGTCGCCCCAGCCCAGGTTGCCTTCGCCGGACATGAAGGTGATGCCCGGCACGTTGCGCAACACTTCCTGCAAGGTCTGCGCGTTTTGCTCCTTGAGCACTTGCTGCGGGACGATGGTTACGCTTTGCGGGGCATCAAGCAGCGGCTGGCTGATTTTTGCCGAGGTCACCCGGTCGACTTTAAAGGCGGAAGTGGCTTCACCGTCGATCTTGATTTCCGGCAGGCTCAGCGCCGAATCATTCGACGCCGCCACCGGCGCATCGGCCCAGGCGGTGGGAGAAACGCTGCCGGCGGCAAGCAGGCCGAACATCGGCGCAAGGGTAGATTGCAGCGACAGGGCGCGCGGGGTAGGCAATGGCATTCGGAGTGACCTAGGCTAAATTACAATTAATCTCATTTAGATTCGGTAGTCTAAAGACCGATACCGGCCGCCATGCCGTGGCTTTGTAATGTGGATGCGTGATTACCGCTTCCCACAACATTCCATTACATTTGCGCGTACTCCTGGCTGAAGTTTCGGCTATCTCCTGCCTTTTGAGTTTCGGACGAATTGCCCCATGGCCAAGCAAGACCACCTGCTGATCGTTGATGACGACCCGCAAATCCGCCAATTGCTGTGCGACTACCTGAGTGACGCCGGCTTCCAGGTGTCCACCGCCGGCGACGGCAAGGAAATGCGCCGCCGCCTGGCGCTGAATGTCATCGACCTGATCGTCCTCGACCTGATGTTGCCCGGCGAAGACGGCCTGAGTTTGTGCCGCGAATTGCGCGTCAGCTCCAACACGCCGGTGATCATGCTCACCGCCAAGGGCACGCTGATCGACCGGATCGTCGGCCTGGAAATCGGCGCCGACGATTACCTGCCCAAGCCGTTCGACCCGCGGGAGTTGCTGGTGCGGATCAAGGTGGTGCTGCGCCGGGTGCAGAGTTTTCCGGACCGGGCGCGGCTCGATGAAGCACCGAGCATCAGCTTTGCCGGCTGGCAGCTGGACACCCGGGCCCGCCAATTGCTTTCGCCGGAAGGCGTGGTGGTCAGCCTCGGCAACTCCGATTACCGGGTGTTGCGCCTGTTGTTGCAGCATCCCAACCGGCCGCTGAGCCGCGACTTTTTGCTCAACCATGTGTTCGACAAAGACAGCACGCCGTTCGACCGCTCGATTGATGTGTGCGTCAGCCGACTGCGCTCGCAGTTGCCGGCCGGGTTGATCAAGACCGTGCGCAACGAGGGTTACATGCTCACCGCCGACGACGTGGCGCTGCAATCGTGAAACTGCTGCCGCGTTCGCTGTTCGGCCGGCTGGTGCTGATCCTGGTCAGCGGCATGCTCGGGGCCCAGGCCCTGACCAGCAGCATCTGGTACGACATGCGCCACGGCCAGGTGCTGGAAATCCCCAGCCGGCTGATCGCCACGCGGCTGGCGGACGTGGTGCGGCTGGTACACAGCGATCCGGCGCAGGCGGATCTGCTGATCAAGCTGCTTGATACGCCGCGCTTTCGCCTGACCCTGAGTGACCAGGCCAGTGATGTGACAAGCAGCATCAGCGACAGCGACCAGGCCACCGAGCGCTTGCTGAATAAAGTGCTCTCGGAGAAAACCGGCTACACCCAGAACCTGCATCTGTTGAGCCTCAAGTTGCTGGATGCCGAGGGCCAGCATGCCGGGCTGTCGACTCTGCTCAGCTCCAGGCCTGTGGTGGGGCAATTCCTGATTGACCTGCGTTTGCCGGACGGGCGCTGGCTGCAGGTGCAGGCCACCGAGGAACAAGGCTGGACCAGTACTTCGCCGATGGACTTGCTGTTCGATTACGTGATGCGCATTTATCTGCTGCGGGTATTGGTGCTGGTGATCATTGCCCTGGTGGCGGTGCGCCTGGCCATTCGCCCGCTCAACGCCCTGGCCAAGGCTGCCGAAGCCTTGGGCCGGGACATCCAGCGGCCACCGCTGGCCCTCGATGGGCCCACCGAAGTGCGCCGTGCCGCCCAGGCGTTCAACGCCATGCAGCAGCGGCTGATCGCCAATATCGCCGAGCGCACGCGCTTCCTGGCGGCGATTTCCCACGACCTGCGCTCGCCCATTACGCGCCTGCGGTTACGTACGGAAATGCTCGACGACAACCGCACCAAAGAACGTTTTCGCAGCGACCTGGAAGAAATGGAGCACATGGTTTCCAGCACCCTGGACTTCGTCAGCAGCGGCGAAATCAACGAGAAGCGCCAGAACATCGACATCAACGCCTTGCTGCAAAGCTTGCAGGCGGACCTGCAGGACGTGGGCGAGACGGTGACGATAGAAGGGCGGGCCAAACAGCCATTGCCGGGGTATGCCCGCAGTCTCAAGCGTTGTGTGCAGAACCTGCTGGAGAACGCGGTGCGTTATGGCTCCGAGGTGGTGGTGCGGGTAGAGGACAAGGCGGACAGCTTGAAGATTGTCATCAGCGACCGTGGGCCGGGGATTCCCCAGGAACAACTGGAACAGGTGATGGAGCCGTTTTACCGGGTGGAAGGCTCACGCAATGTGGAAACCGGTGGTTACGGGCTGGGGCTGAGTATCGCGCATACGATCGCCAGTGCCCATGACGGGCGGTTGAGCTTGAGCAATCGGGAGGGTGGGGGATTGGAAGTGGTGTTGGAGTTTCAGCGCAAATCCTGGCCTTGAAATACAGGCTAAATGTGGGAGCGGGCTTGCTCGCGAAAGCGGTGTATCAGTAACAGAGAGGTTGACTGACACTGCGCTTTCGCGAGCAAGCCCGCTCCCACATTTGGATGTGCAGTGTTTCGAGAATCGGGTTTCTTAACTCAAGCCCCGTGGCACTTCTTGAATTTCTTCTCGCTGCCGCACGGGCAAGGATCGTTACGACCCACGTCCTTCAACGTATTGCGCACCGGCTCCTGGTGAGCGTGGCCGCAGTTCGGGCCGTGGACATGGCCGTGGTCGTGATCATGATGATCGTGATCGTGGTTGCAGTCGGGACCATGGACATGGGGTTGCTGAGTCATCGATGTCGCTCCGGAATAAAATCGCCGGGGATTATCTCGCCATTGCGCAACACCTGCACGTCGTTCCCGATAAATAAACCGGTTTTCAACTCGCCTTCAAGACGATAGGGCACGGGATCGCGCGGATTTTTCAGCATGTCGACCACATCGCGGATCTGCGGCCACAGGTTGGTGCGCACCGATACCCGGAAAAAAGCGTGGCTGTGGGGTGGCACGGTCAGCCATTCGTTGGACTCGCCTTCGGTCAGCACCATCGTGCCGAGGCTGACCTTGTAAACCAGGCCGCGTACGGTCAGGTCGTTGTCGTCACGGTTATCCACGCGGAAATACAGCTTGAACTTCTGCTCCAGCAACTTGACCCGCACGGGGTCGATCTTGACCAGACGCACCTCGGGGGCGGGCGTATCGTCGGCGAACCACGACGCGCAGCCGGAGAGCCCCAGCATCAATGCCAGCAGAAGGCTGTAAGTCCTGAATACCCGCGCCTGAGAAACCATGCCGTTACTCCGTGTGAAGAGTCAGCATAGCAAGCGAGAGCCTGTCGGGTATCAATGAATGTCAGAGGTAGCCGGAACAGCACTTCTTGAATTTCTGCCCGCTGCCACACACGCAGGCGTCATTACGCCCGGCCTTCACGTCCACTGTCGGGTCGATAAAGTACCAGTGCTCATTGTTCTGTACGAAAGATGAGCGCTCGCGGTGGCTGTGTTCGCCGGTGCTGTCATGCCAGCGAGCGGTAAAGGTCACGAAGGCGTGTTCCGGCTGGCCGCCGAACACCTCGGAGCTTTCCACTGAAAGGCCCAGCCAGGTGCTTTGGGCGCTCCAGGCGCCGATGGCGGCCGTGTCCAGCCCGGCTTGCTGCGCAGGCAGGGTGGTTGCCACCAGGTAGTCCACCAGTCCCAACACGTAGGCGCTGTAGCGCGAACGCATCAGCGCTTCGGCGCAGGGGGCCGGGTGGCCGGCGTGATAATGACCGCAGCAGGCATCCAGCAGGTTGCCGCTGCCGCAGGGGCAAATGGATGTACTCATTGGGTTACCACCAATACTTTCCAAAGTTTTGCGGGTTGGCCCAGAAGCGGGCGTTCAGCCAATCCGGCACCTGTTTATAGTCAAGCAGATCATAGGTAAACAGCGTCAAAACCTGATCGTCGCGCTGGAAACGCTCGCTGGCTTGCAGGGCCAGGGAGAAGAAATCGGTGTCTTTCCAGTGGCAGGCCTCCAGGTCCACCAGCACCGCAATGCGACTGGCATTGAGGTTGCGGATGCCCCCCAGCAGGGTCAGGCCCGCAGGTTTTGACAGGTGTTCCAGGCAACCGACCGCCAGTGCCAGGTCAAAACGCTGGGCCGCGAGGTCGGTGGGCAAGGGGCCGGGCTCGGCGAAGGACACCACGGTATCCGGGTGTGCTTCCTTAAAGGCATCCAGCGCCGGGAACTGGCTGGCGCCCAATAACAGCAGGCGTTTGGGCGCGTGAAGATCAAGCAGCGCAGCGAGCGCTTGCTGGGGTGTACGGGAAGAAATACCGGCAGTCATCGAAGATCCTCACATCAGGACCGTAGAGACTAGCCTGCCTGAGCGTGCGGGCCTAGAGCGGGCGGCGAGAATAAACCGCTCGGCCCAATGAATACTGGGGTGTGACACGCTGGCGCAGATGAAAAGAGCCGTCTTTACTCCACTCGTCGGCCCCCGCCGATCCCCTCAGGAGAAAGTCAGATGAGCATCATGCGGACAGCTCTACCCTTGGTTCTGCTAACCGGAGTATTGACAGGTTGCGCAGGCTTGCAAAAAACCGACTGGCCCACCTGTGCCGCCGTCGGCGGTGTGACAGGTGCTGCCATTGGTGCGACCCAAAGCTCGTCCTATGCAGGCTACGGCGCACTGCTGATTGGCGGCATGGCTGGCGCCTATTGCTGGGTGCATGGCGACGGTGACGAGGACGGCGATGGCGTACCGGACAGTCGCGACAAGTGCCCTGGCACGCCAAAAGGCGTGCAGGTCGACGCCAATGGCTGCCCTCCGTTGCCGGTAGCGGTGGTTCAAGAGGAAGTGGTGGTGGTCAAGGAAGAAACCATCGTGATTCGTGACGTGCACTTCGAGTTCGACTCCGCGAAGCTCACGGCTGCCGACAAAACCAAGCTCGACGTGATTGCCACCCGCCTGAAAAAAGAGGCCCCGAGTGCGCAGTTGCGCGTCAGCGGGCATACCGACAGTGTCGGTAAAGATGCCTACAACCAGAAACTCTCTGAACGACGCGCTCATTCGGTGACCGACTACCTGGTCAGTTCCGGCATCCCGCGCAGCAGTTTTGTCTCCGTGACCGGCGCCGGCGAAAGCCACCCCGTAGCCGATAACAAAACCGCTGATGGCCGCGCGCTGAACCGCCGCGTGGAAATCCAGATCAACCGCTGACCCCGCCTCAAGGCCCCTGTGGAATCCCCAGGGGCCCCTTCATCAATTTTTTAATCCTTCACTGGCACAACGCCTGTAGAAGTCGTTACTGTGCGCCCAAAGAATAATGTGCAAGGGGAGCGTGCGGGATGAAGGTGTTTTGGGGGCTGGGTAAATTCTTGACGTTGCTGTTCTGGGGCGTGGTGGTGGTCAACCTGATCACACCGCTGATCAACCCGTTCCACCTGTTGGTCAACCTGGCCGGCAGCCTGTTGTTGCTGACCCATGTTCTGGAACTGCTGTTGTTCAACGGCAGTGTGAAAACCCGTGCCCATCCCTGGCGTGACCGCTTGCAGATCCTGCTGGTGGGTATGTTCCATGTGCAGAGCTTTTCGACGCCGACACCGGCTAATGATGTAAACAAGGAGGCCAATCATGCGTAAGGTTTTTCTGTTGGCCCTGCTGGTCAGCCCCATTGCCCTGGCCCAGAGCGTCAGCGTCGAGACCAACTCGTTGATGCGCCTGCCCAACAGCAGTGGCGTGTTGCAACTGGAGCGACTGGACGTGGCGGATTACGGCACCTTGCTGATTCCCGCCAATATCACCCAGGTGACCGTGGATGAACTGCACCTGGGCCGCGACGCGCGAATCGCCATCGTGCCCGGTAGCACCACGTTGCAACTGCAGGTGCGTCAGGCGCAGCTGGAGCAGGGCAGTCAGATCACCTCACGCGGCGCTCCCGGTACCCATGAGCGCCCGGCCAAGGCGGGGCGTGACCTGGTGTTGCGGATTAACTCGCTGACGGCCGATGAGCTGTCGGTGGATGCCCGCGGTGGCGCGGGTGCCCAGGGTTATGCCGGGCTGGATGGTGCCAACGGCGAAGACCCGGGCTGCACCTGGGGTTCGGCCGGGCGCGGTGCCAATGGCGACAACGGCGGCGACGGGCTGCCGGGCGCGGCGGGCGCGCAGGTCCGTGTGGAATTGCCGCAGGACTTCCCGGGCGAGAAGATCAAGGTCTGGGTGGACGGCGGAGCCGGTGGTTTGGCGGGCACGGCGGGCAAGCCGGGTAAAGGCGGGCAGTCCAAGGGGTGCCTGGTGTACCGCGCGGATGGCGGCGAAAAGGGCCGGGCCGGGTTGGAAGGGCAGCCGGGGCCAGCGGGGCCTGCGGGTGCTGTGACCATTCAGAGGCTCTGAGGCGACTGGCCTGACGCTTTCGCGAGCAAGCCCGCTCCCACATTTGAAACGCATTCCAAATGTGGGAGCGGGCTTGCTCGCGAAAGCGGTCTACTAGGCGCTTCAGAACATCGGCCGTGCCGAAGCAATCGCCACCAGCACCAACCCCACTATCAAGTTGATCCCCACCAATTTACGAATCTGCCCCAACGCCGCAGCCCCGGCCGGCCAATCCTCAGCCGCCACCGCCACGCGCAGCTCCGGCAACTTCAGCGCCTGAATCCGGATAAACAGCGCCGTCATCACCACATACAACCCCATCATGACCTGTACATAACGCGGCGCGGTCTCAAACCCGCTGAAGCGCAGTTGCAGCAGGCCGACACCGCTGATCGGCAACACCAGCACCGCCACCCAGACCCACACGAAAAAACGTTGAAACACATTTACCCAGAGTTTCAGCCGGGCCGGCCCGTCCAGCGCGGCCATGGCGGCGGGGCGCAGGATCATCCAGGCGAAAAACATACCGCCGACCCAGATCAGGGCGGCCAGTACATGCAGGGTGTAAGCGAAGCTAAAGACGGTCATTGGGGTACTCCGTTCTGCGCGGGATTAATTAGCGGGGTATGATAGCGGCCGATCCGAACCACTGAAAATTTATCCAGCGTTTTTTGCGCCCGACTATCCATGATCAGCACTGAACTCAAAACCACGATCCAGGGCGCCTACTCGCGTTTTCTCGAAGCCAAGAGCTTGAAACCGCGGTACGGCCAGCGCCTGATGATCGCCGAAGTCGCCAAGGTCCTCGGGGATATCGACACCGACGACGAAGGTCGGCGCAGTGGCGACCCCGCCGTGGTGGCCGTCGAGGCCGGCACCGGTACCGGTAAAACCGTGGCCTACAGCCTGGCGGCGATCCCCACCGCCAAGGCCGCCGGCAAGCGCCTGGTGATTGCCACTGCCACCGTCGCCCTGCAAGAGCAGATTGTCTACAAAGACCTGCCCGACCTGATGCGCAACAGCGGCCTGAATTTCACCTTCGCCCTGGCCAAGGGCCGTGGGCGCTATATGTGCCTGTCCAAGCTCGACGTGCTGTTGCAGGAAGGCCACGCGCAAACCGCCACTGCCTCGCTGTTCGAAGAAGAAGGCTTCAAGATCGAAGTCGATGAGGTCAGTCAGAAGCTGTTTACCAGCATGATCGAGAAACTGGCGGGCAATAAATGGGACGGCGACCGCGACAGCTGGCCCAATGCCCTGGAAGACGCCGACTGGGCACGGCTGACCACCGATCACAGCCAGTGCACCAACCGGCATTGCCCCAACTTCGGCCAGTGCGCCTTCTACAAGGCCCGGGAGGGCATGGGCAAGGTCGACGTTATTGTCACCAACCATGACATGGTCCTCGCCGACCTGGCCCTGGGGGGCGGCGCCGTGTTGCCCGACCCGCGCGACACACTCTACGTGTTCGACGAAGGCCATCACCTGCCCGACAAGGCCATCGGCCACTTTGCTCACTACACGCGGCTGCGCTCCACCGCCGACTGGCTGGAAACCACGGCCAAGAACCTCACCAAGTTGCTCGCCCAGCACCCGCTGCCGGGCGACCTGGGCAAGTTGATCGAGCAGGTGCCGGAGCTGGCGCGGGAGATCAAGACCCAGCAGCAATTCATGTTCAGCGCCTGCGAGCAGGTGGCAGACTTCAAGCCCGGCGAAGACGTGGAAGGCCGCGAACGGCCGCGCCATCGTTTCGTTGGCGGGCTGATCCCCGAGCACATGCGCGAAATGGGCGTCGAGCTGAAAAAGGGCTTTTCGCGCCTGACCGACTTGTTCACCCGTCTCACCGATTTGCTCAAGGAAGGCATGGATGGCGAGGTCAATATCGGCATCGCCAGCAATCAGGCTGAAGAATGGTACCCGCTGTTTGGCAGCCTGCTGTCCCGTTCCCAGGGCAACTGGGAGTTGTGGACTGCCTTTACCGTCGAAGACCCGGAAGACAACCCGCCCATGGCCCGTTGGCTGACCCTGTCGGAAAGCGGTGCGCTGTTCGATATCGAGGTCAACGCCAGCCCGATCCTGGCGGCGGAAATGCTCCGACGCAATCTGTGGAACGTGGCCTACGGTGCCTTGGTCACCTCGGCTACGCTGACGGCCCTGGGCACCTTCGACCGCTTCCGCATGCGCGCCGGGCTGCCGAAGAAGGCCGTCACCGCCGTGGTGCCCAGCCCGTTCCATCACGCCGACGCCGGTGTGCTGCGGGTACCGGACCTCAAGGCCGACCCACGGGATGCGCCGGCCCATACGGCGGCGATCATTCGTGACCTGCCATCATTGGTGGAGGGCTCACGGGGCACGCTGGTGTTGTTCTCGTCCCGCAAACAGATGCAGGACGTGTTCGACGGCCTCGACCGTGACTGGCGCAAGCAAGTGTTTATCCAGGGCAACCTGTCGAAACAGGAAACCCTGAACAAGCACAAGGCGCGGGTGGATGGCGGCGATTCCAGCGTGCTGTTCGGCCTCGCGAGTTTCGCCGAGGGTGTGGATTTGCCCGGTGCCTACTGCGAACACGTGGTGATCGCCAAGATCCCGTTCTCGGTGCCGGATGATCCGGTGGAAGCCGCGTTGGCCGAATGGATCGAAGCCCGGGGCGGCAATCCGTTCATGGAGATCTCGGTGCCGGACGCTTCCTTGAAACTGGTCCAGGCCTGCGGCCGCCTGCTGCGTACCGAAGAAGATCGCGGCACCATCACCTTGCTTGACCGGCGTCTGGTTACCCAGCGCTATGGGAAAGCTATCCTGAATGCTTTACCGCCGTTTCGGCGGGAAATTTCTTAAGGCCCAGTGGGCGAATTCGCCCACTTTGTGGTCTATCTCACCATCGCTTCACGTCATCAGGCCAGTCACCGGCCGTTTGGGAGAACCTTGTTCACATGATTCGCACGCTGCCCGCTGTTTTTGCCCTGTTGTTTGCCGCGCCATTGCTGGCTGCGCCTGCCGGGCAACAAACCTTGTTCAACTTTGTACGGCCCGCCGATGTGGTCAAGGTGGCGACCCAGGACGCCAGCCTGCCGCAATACAACGCCGAACAAACCGCTGAAGGCGAAGTGCTGCGCCGTATCACCTTCAACCCGGCGGCCGAACCGAGCCTGGTGCTCAGCCCGCAGACCGGCGCCTGGGACTGGTCGCAATCCGGTGCCATGAGCCTGCGGATTCAAAGTGCGATGGACTGGGCGCTGACCCTGTACGTCAAGGTGCAGAGCAATGACGGCCGGACGCTGTTCAGCCGTATCGACCTGCCAGCCGGTCCCGCGCAAACGCTGTTGATTCCGCTGCAAGCCAACTCGCCCCTGAGCCAGGGGATGAAGGCCGGCCCGCCGATGCCGATCACTGTCGATGGCCAGCGCGTGCTGCTGGCCAGCAGCGAAGGGGAGATCGACCGCAGCCAGATCGTGTCGGTGACCCTGTCGATGATCAAGCCGAACGTTGCCCAAAGCATCTTGCTCGAACGCTTTGGCGTGCAGGACATCGCGCCGGTACTCAAGGCTACCTACAGCGATCTGGTGGACGCCTATGGGCAGTCCACCCGCGCCCGGTGGCCGGAGAAAGTCAGCAGCGACGAGCAGTTGAGGGCCGCAGCGGTCAAGGAACAGCAACAGCTCAAGGGCTGGCTGGCCGAGCGCGACAAGGCCTCCCTGGACAAATTCGGCGGCTGGAACAAGGGCCCGGCCTTTGACGCCAGCGGCTTCTTCCGCACCGAGAAGCGCGACGGGCGCTGGTACCTGGTGACACCGGAAGGCCATCCGTTCTACTCCCTGGGCGTCAACACCGTCGCCCCGGACAACAGCCAGACCTACGTGGCGGGCCGCGAATGGATGTTTGCCGCGCTGCCCAAGGCCGGCGAGCCTTTCGACAAATACTACGGCAGCGGTGACAGCCGCAGCGGCAATGGTGCCGATCAGGGGCGCAGCTTTAATGTCGGCCGCTGGTACGACTTCTATGGCGCCAACCTGCAGCGTACCTATGGCCAGCCGTGCGTGCCGCCGGCACCTTGTGCTCCGGAAGGTTTCGACCAGAAACGCTGGGTCAGCCACACCCTCGACCGCCTGCGGGCCTGGGGTTTCAATACTGTCGGCAACTGGAGTGCGCCGCAGCTGGCGACCGCCGACCGCGTGCCTTACACCTTGCCACTGTCGATCGTCGGTGATTACGCGAGCATCAGCACCGGCACCGATTGGTGGGGCGGCATGCCCGACCCGTTCGACCCGCGCTTCGCCATGGCCACCGAGCGTGCGGTGGCAATTGCCGCCCGTGACCATCGCGACGACCCGTGGCTGATCGGCTTCTTTGCCGACAACGAACTGGCCTGGGCCGGTCCCGGTGATGATGCGAAATCCCGCTACGCCCTGGCCTACGGCACCCTGCGCATGACCACCGACGTGCCGGCCAAGCGCGCGTTTCTCAAGCAATTGCGCGACAAGTACCGCAACCAGGAGGGGCTTTCCAGGGCCTGGGGCATCGAGCTGCCCGCCTGGGAACTGATGGAAGACCCGGGCTTTGTGCCGCCAATGCCAAGCCCGGAGCACCCGGAAATCGAAGCGGACTTCAAGTACTTCCAGAAGACCTTTGCCGACGCCTACTTCAAGACCATCTCCGATGCATTGAAATGGCATGCGCCCAACCAGCTGTTGCTGGGTGGCCGATACGCGGTCAGCACGCCGGAAGCGGTGGCGTCCTGCGCGCAATATTGCGATGTGCTGAGCTTCAACATGTACACCCTCAAGCCTCAGGACGGCTACGACTTCGCGGCCCTGCGGACGTTGGACAAGCCGGTGCTGATCACCGAATTCAACTTCGGCTCGGCGGACCGCGGCCCGTTCTGGGGCGGCGTGACGCAGTTGGCCCGGGAAGAGGATCGTGGGGTTGCCTACGCCAACTTCCTGAAGCAGGCCATGGCCGAGCCGTCGATCGTCGGCGTGCATTGGTTCCAGTACCTGGACCAGCCGGTTACCGGCCGTTTGCTTGACGGCGAAAACGGCCACTTCGGCCTGGTCGGCATCACCGATGTGCCGTTCCAGGGGTTTGTCGACAGTGTGCGCAAAAGTAACCTGGCTGCCGTCGATCAGCTGGGCAAGGAGGCCGAAAAGGCCAAGGCTGCCGCAGCGGTCCACGCCGGTGAGGGCGGCAAGCCCGGGCGTGAAGGCAATGCAGCAGCGCCGGGTGCAGAGCATTCCGGCGGGCATTCCGGCAAAGGTCATTGATGGGGGCTGATCGACGAGAGCGGGTTCACAAATCGCTCAATGGCTGGAACAATGTCGGCCACTTTCTGTAGTACTTTTCCAAGGGGGCTTAGGTGCAGATTCAGGGTCATTACGAGCTTCAATTCGAAGCGGTGCGTGAAGCCTTCGCCGCGCTGTTCGACGACCCTCAGGAACGTGGTGCCGCGCTGTGCATCCAGATTGGCGGCGAAACCGTCGTCGACTTGTGGGCCGGTACCGCCGACAAGGACGGTGCCGAGGCCTGGCAAAGCGACACCATTGCCAATCTGTTCTCCTGCACCAAGACCTTTACGGCCGTCACGGCGCTGCAACTGGTGGCCGAAGGCAAGTTGCAGCTGGATGCGCCGGTCGCCAAGTACTGGCCGGAGTTTGCTGCCGCGGGCAAGGAAGCCATCACCCTGCGCCATCTGCTCTGCCACCAGGCCGGGTTGCCGGCCCTGCGTGAAACGCTGCCCGCCGAAGCCCTGTACGACTGGCAGATGATGGTCGACGCCCTCGCCGCCGAAGCACCATGGTGGAAGCTCGGGGAAGGGCACGGTTATGCGGCGATTACCTATGGTTGGCTGGTGGGCGAGTTGCTGCGCCGCGCCGACGGTCGTGGGCCGGGCGAGTCCATCGTGGCCCGGGTTGCACGGCCACTGGGCCTGGATTTTCATGTGGGGTTGGCAGATGAAGAGTTTTATCGAGTTGCCCATATAGCCCGTGGCAAGGGCAATGTTGGCGATGAGGCGGCACAACGTTTACTTCAAGTAACGATGCGCGAGCCGACGGCGATGACTACCCGTGCATTTACCAATCCACCGTCTATTCTGACCAGCACTAATAAACCCGAATGGCGGCGTATGCAGCAGCCAGCGGCAAATGGTCACGGTAATGCGCGAAGTCTGGCGGGTTTTTATAGTGGGCTGCTCGACGGTAGTTTGCTGGAAGCCGATATGCTCGAAGAGTTGACCCGCGAACACAGTATCGGCCCGGATAAAACCTTATTGACACAAACCCGGTTCGGGCTGGGTTGCATGTTGGATCAACCGCACGTGCCAAACGCCACTTTCGGCCTTGGCCCACGGGCCTTTGGGCATCCCGGGGCCGGTGGTTCGGTGGGGTTTGCCGATCCGGAACATGATGTAGCCTTTGGTTTCGTGACCAATACATTGGGCCCTTATGTACTTATGGACCCGCGGGCGCAAAAGTTGGTAAGAATATTGGCCGGTTGTCTGTAAATAGCTTGCTGTCTTGCGTTTTTTTGTTACAAAGGCACATACAAAAAGACGCTAGGCAAAATGTTGTAACTTTAATGTTCCAAAAGCGTCTGTTTAACGGGTCATTCAGGCCCCTGGTTTTTTCTCATTTTGTGGATATCTCATGTTATCGAACAAGTCCTTGGCACTGGCGCTATGCCTCACTATTACTGGCTGTGCACAAACCCCACAAAATGATGCCGAGGGCGGGCATTGGTGGTCATTTGGCTCCGATAAGGCTGCTACCAAGGACGCAGTGAGCCAGGCCGACACCAAGCCGGATGCCAAGCCGGCGGTAGCGGCCAAGGCGCCAGCGCCGGTAGCACCCGCCGCTGCTGCACCTGCTCCGGTTGCGAAGGCGGATACCGGCTCTAGCTGGTGGCCGTTCTCGTCGAAAGCCGACGACGCCAAGGCAGACCTGAAGGCCGACCTCAAGGCGGCAACGCCTGCCTCCGGCGCCCCGGCTGATGCACCGGCCGCTGCACCTGCCGTTGCCAAGACGGATACCGATACCAAATGGTGGTGGCCGTTCGAAAGCAAGCCAAAGCCATTGGCCAAGGTCGACGTCGCCAACATCCCGATGCCTGATCCAAAAATCACCCAGGCCTGGTTGGACGACTACGAGCCACGCCTGCGTCTCGCGATCAAGGACAGCAACCTGCAACTGGAACGCCGCGACAACGTATTGGTGGTGATTGCTCCGGTTGACGGCTCCTACAACCCGAAACGCCCGGCGATGTTGCTGCCGGTGACCCTGGGTCCGTTCACCCGTGTTGCCAAGGCCGTTGAAGGCGATCCGAAAACTGCCGTACTGGTCCTGGGCCATGTAGATACCTCGGGTGCCGAGCCGGTGAGCCAGGCCCTGACCAAGGAACGTGCACAGTCCATCGCTTCGATCTTCAGCCTCAGCGGCCTGAAGCAGGACCGCCTGATGCTGCGTGGCATGGGTGACCTGATGCCGCGTGCCGCCAACGACAGCAACCAGGGCCGCGCCCTGAACCGTCGCATGGAAATCATGTTCACCCAGCGCACCACCATGCTGGCCTTGTTGAGCAAGTACAACTCGGCCAATCCGCCGAAGGCTGAAATGGTCGCTGTGCAGGACGTTCCTGCTCCAGCCGCTGCTCCGGTCAAAAAAGCTGCCGCTCCGGCGAAAAAAACCGTCGCCAAGAAAGCTGCCGCCAAGCCGGCTGCCAAAAAGGCCCCGGCCAAGCCTGCTGCTAAAAAGCCAGCACCTGCCAAGGCCGCCGCTCCAGCTGCTACCAACGACCAGGCGAAGAACTGATTATTTGAGCAAGAAGGATAAAGCCGCATGACCCAGGCACTGGCCGATATGCGCCGTGACTACACACGGGACGGTTTGAGCGAGGCCCAGGCCCCGGATGAACCGTTTGCCTTGTTCCACCAGTGGTTCGCCGACGCGGTGAAAACCGAACAGCCACCGGTGGAGGCCAATGCCATGACCCTGGCTACGGTGGACCAGGACGGTCGCCCGCACTGCCGGATTCTGCTGCTCAAGGGCCTGGATACACAGGGCTTTACCTTCTTCACCAATTATCAGAGCGCCAAGGGCGAACAACTCGCGGCGCGACCGTTTGCCGCCATGACCTTCTTCTGGCCGACCCTGGAGCGCCAGGTGCGCATCGAAGGTCGGGTGGTCAAGGTCTCGCCCGTGGAGTCGGATGCTTACTTCCAGGTCCGTCCCCTGGGTAGCCGCCTGGGTGCCTGGGCTTCACCGCAAAGCCGGGTAATCAGGGACCGCGAAGAGTTGCAGGCGCTGCTCAAGGCCACCGAACAACGCTTCAGCGATACCCAGCCTGATTGCCCCGAACACTGGGGTGGTTACCGCCTGCTGCCGGAGCGCATCGAGTTCTGGCAAGGCCGCGCGAGTCGTTTGCACGACCGCTTGAACTTCCGCTTGCAGGGGGCCGACTGGACCCGTGAGCGCCTGGCGCCCTGAGCCCACCTTTCGTCACCTCGCCTGAATGTAGCGCTGCACGCCGAAGTCTCTAGTCAGAGGCCTTGGATGGGTAGCGCTGCGCTGCGTTATGCGGCCGTTAGCTACAATGATGACAGCGTCCATCAAGATCCTGAGGGAGGTGGGAACGCTACCGTTCGTCGAGTTTTTCGGTACAGGTTCTCTGTACTAAGGCTGAATGAAAACAATTTTCTGCCCGGCATGCCGTGACAGGCGGCAAGCCACAGCGGTTTAATGGATACCTGTCCTTTGGAGTTGATGCTATGCGTAAGTCCGTTTTACTAGTTGCCTGCTTTACCACCCTGTCGCTGCTGCTGGGTGGCTGCGCCTCGAGTCTGACCGGCGACTCGTACTCCCGTGACGAAGCTCGTCGTGTACAGACTGTTCGCATGGGCACCATCGAATCCCTGCGTCCGGTGAAAATCGAAGGCACCAAGACCCCAATCGGCGGCGCTGCGGGCGCAGTCATCGGCGGCGTTGGCGGCAGCGCCATCGGCGGCGGCCGTGGCAGCATCGTGACCGCCGTTATCGGCGCAGTCGCCGGCGGCCTGCTGGGCTCGGCCACCGAGGAAGGCCTGACCCGCACCCAGGGTGTTGAAATCACCGTCCGCGAAGATGATGGCAGCATGCGCGCCTACGTCCAGGCGGTTCAAGAGAACGAAATCTTCCGCATCGGCGACCGCGTCCGCATCATGACGGTGGACGGAACCAGCCGCGTTACTCGTTAAGGGTAAGGTTGCAGGAAAAGAAAAACCCCAACCGGGTGGCCGGTTGGGGTTTTTTGTTGGGGGAGCGATTGTTCTTAACGGTCAGGCTTGTACGAGCGCCTGCTTGCGACTGGCCATCGCCGTCACTGCATACCCGATCAGCGCCGCCAGTATCGACCCGGTCAGGATGCCCATCCGGTCCATACCCGCGTATTCACTGCTGCCCGGCACAAACGCCAGGGAGCCGACAAACAGGCTCATGGTGAAGCCGATGCCGCACAGGACCGCCACGCCCAGCACCTGGCCCCAGTTGGCGCCGGCGGGCAGTGCGGCAAGGCCGGTTTTTACCATGACCCAGGTGAAACCCAGTACGCCAACGGTCTTGCCCAGCAGCAGGCCGGCGGCGATGCCCATTGGCACGTGGTGGGTGAAGCTTTCCAGGTTGACGCCCACCAGCGAGACGCCGGCATTGGCAAAGGCAAACAGCGGCAGGATCGCGTAGGCCACCCAGGGATGCAGGGCGTGTTCCAGGGTCAGCAGCGGCGATGGTTCGGCGTTTTTGGTGCGCAGCGGGATGCAGAACGCCAATGTCACGCCCGCGAGGGTGGCGTGTACGCCGCTCTTGAGCACGCAGACCCACAGGATCAGCCCGACAATCATGTAGGGCCCCAGCTTGACGACACCCAGCCGGTTCATCGCAATCAAGGCGATCAGGCACGCTGCTGCACCGGCCAACGAGGCGCCGGACAGGTCGGCGGAGTAGAAGAGTGCAATGACGATGATCGCGCCAAGGTCGTCGATGATGGCCAGGGTCATCAGAAACAACTTCAGCGAAACCGGCACGCGCTTGCCCAGCAGGGCCAATACGCCCAGGGCGAAGGCAATGTCGGTGGCCATGGGGATTGCCCAGCCACCCAGGGCGGCCGGGTTGTCCT
The DNA here is from genome assembly GCF_013385565.1 of Pseudomonas sp. E6002. NCBI lineage: Bacteria > Pseudomonadati > Pseudomonadota > Gammaproteobacteria > Pseudomonadales > Pseudomonadaceae > Pseudomonas > Pseudomonas sp. E6002. The sequence goes on from NZ_JACAPT010000056.1 coordinate 34,116, forward strand.
TGTTCAGCGCCCAATAGATCAGCGCCGGCACGACCATGCCGCCGATGGCTGCCGCTCCCGGCAGTACCACTTGCGAAGGCTTGGACAGTTGGCCGTCGAGCAACTCGCGTTTGACCTCAAGGCCGATCAGCAGGAAGAACAGGGCCATCAGGCCGTCGTTGATCCACAGCAGCGCCGGCTTGGCGATTTTCAGGGCGCCGATTTGTGCGACCACCGGCACGTCGAGAAAACTCGCGTAGAGGTGCGACAGCGGTGAGTTGTTGATGATCAGCGCCAAAGCGGCAGCAGCGATCAGGAGCAGACCGCTGGCGGCTTCCAGCTGGAAGAAACGGGTGAAAGTGCTACGCAGAGGCAAGGGATGCTCTCCAATCAAAGTTCAATAGGTGGGTACCCTAACCCGTACCGTTAGTTGTTAAAACAAAAGTTATATTCTTATTTGTTATAAGGAATCGGTCTGATCACTTGCGCGCCAGACCCCGAAAATTGTGTGTCCAATTGAGTCATGACTGTATCTGTGTGGAGTGTAGGAAACATCCTAAGATCAGGTCTGAAATCCTTAGAGAAACCGATCATGAGCGACAACCGCCAATGGGCCCGCGAAGCCATTCGCATTATTGAAGCGGACTTCCAGCGCAGCGCCGACACCCACCTGATCCCCTTGCCAATGCAGGGTTTGCCGGGTATCGAGTTGTATTTCAAGGATGAGTCCAGCCATCCCACCGGCAGCCTGAAACATCGGTTGGCGCGTTCGTTGTTCCTCTATGCGTTGTGCAACGGCTGGCTCAAGCCCGGTGCACCGGTGATCGAAGCCTCCAGCGGTTCCACGGCGATTTCCGAGGCGTACTTCGCCAGGCTGTTGGGCTTGCCGTTTATTGCGGTGATGCCGGCCACCACTTCCCAGGAAAAGATTGCGCAGATCGCGTTCTACGGGGGCAAGAGCCATCTGGTGCAGGATCCGACGCAGATCTACGCCGAATCCGAGCGCCTGGCGCAGGAAAGCGGTGGTCATTTCATGGACCAGTTCACCTATGCCGAACGTGCCACTGACTGGCGCGCGAACAACAACATCGCTGAATCGATCTTCCAGCAACTGCGCTTTGAGCGTTATCCGGAGCCGAGTTGGCTGATTTCCAGCCCCGGCACGGGTGGCACCACGGCGACGTTGGGGCGTTATGTGCGTTATCGCCAGCACTGCACCCGAGTGTTGTGCGCGGACGCGGAGCGTTCGGTGTTTTTCGACTACTACCTGAGCGGCGACGCCAGCCTGCGCCTGGACTGTGGCTCGCGCATCGAAGGTATTGGCCGGCCACGGGTTGAGGCGTCGTTCCTGCCGAAAGTGATTGATGCGATGGTCAAGGTGCCGGATGCGCTGTCCCTGGCGGCCATGCATTACCTGGCGCAGCGCTTGGGGCGGCGAGTAGGCGGCTCAAGTGGCACCAACCTGATCGGTGCATTGATCGCGGCGCAGCAGATGAAGGCGGCAGGGGAGTCGGGCTCGATCGTGGCGATCTTGTGCGACGGCGGTGAGCGCTATGCCACGACCTATTACGATCAGGCCTGGCTTGCAGGGCAGGGGTATGAGTTGGAGGGTTTGATTGCGGCCGTTGCGGCGAGTGTCGAGCGGGGGCAACCGTTGCCGGAAAGCATCCTGCGCGCCAATATCTAAAACACCGCATTATCAATGTGGGAGCGGGCTTGCTCGCGAATGCGGAGTGTCAGCCAATACATGATTCGGCTGATCCACCGCATTCGCGAGCAAGCCCGCTCCCACATTTGATCTGCTGCGTTTTCAGCGCAGTGGTTAAGCCTCCAGGCCCAACATATCCCGCGCCAGCGCCTCGGCAATCCGAATTCCGTCGACACCCGCCGACAAAATCCCACCGGCATAACCGGCACCTTCGCCCGCCGGGAACAGGCCTTTCACGTTCAGGCTCTGCATCGACTCGTTACGGGTAATCCGCAGCGGCGAAGAAGTGCGGGTCTCGATCCCGGTCAGGACCGCGTCGTGCAGCGAGTAGCCCTTGATCTGCTTCTCGAACGCCGGCAACGCTTCGCGGATGGCTTCGATGGCAAACTCCGGCAACGCCAGCGCCAGGTCACCCAGGGCTACGCCGGGCTTGTAGGATGGCTCCACGGTACCGATGGCGGTGGACGGCTTGCCGGCGATGAAATCACCCACCAACTGCGCCGGTGCTTCGTAGTTGCTGCCGCCGAGGATGAACGCGTGGGATTCCAGGCGTTCCTGCAACTCGATCCCGGCCAGCGGGCCGCCCGGGTAATCCACTTCCGGGGTGATGCCCACCACGATCCCGGAATTGGCGTTGCGTTCGTTACGCGAGTACTGGCTCATGCCGTTGGTTACTACGCGGTTCGGCTCTGATGTCGCCGCGACCACGGTGCCGCCCGGGCACATGCAGAAGCTGTACACCGAACGGCCGTTCTTGGCGTGGTGCACCAGTTTGTAATCGGCGGCCCCGAGTTTCGGGTGGCCGGCGTACTTGCCCAGGCGTGCAGCGTCGATCAGCGACTGCGGGTGTTCGATACGGAAACCCACCGAGAACGGCTTGGCTTCCATGTACACGCCACGGCCATGCAGCATGCGGAAGGTATCGCGGGCGCTGTGGCCGAGGGCCAGGATTACGTGCTTGGACAGGATCTGCTCGCCGCCATCCACCACCACGCCATTCAACTGGCCGTCTTCGATCAGCACGTCGGTGACCCGCTGCTCGAAGCGCACTTCACCGCCCAGGGCGATGATCTGCTGGCGCATGTTTTCCACGACGCCGGTCAGGCGAAACGTACCGATGTGCGGCTTGCTGACGTAGAGGATTTCGTCTGGCGCACCGGCCTTGACGAACTCGTGCAGCACCTTGCGACCGTGGAATTTCGGGTCCTTGATCTGGCTATAGAGCTTGCCGTCGGAGAAGGTCCCGGCGCCGCCTTCACCGAACTGCACGTTGGATTCCGGGTTCAGCACATTCTTGCGCCACAGGCCCCAGGTGTCCTTGGTGCGCTGGCGCACTTCGCGGCCGCGCTCGAGGATGATCGGCTTGAAACCCATCTGTGCCAGCAACAGCCCGGCGAAGATCCCGCACGGGCCAAAACCGACGACGATCGGCCGCTCGGTCAGGCCTTCCGGCGCATGGCCCACGACCTTGTAGCTGATGTCCGGCGCCGGGTTGACGTTGCGGTCGTCGGCGAACTTGAGCAGCAGGGCCGCCTCGCCTTTGACTTCCAGGTCGATGGTGTAGATGAAGCACAGCTCCGACGATTTCTTGCGGGCGTCGTAGCTGCGTTTGAACAGGGTGAAATCGAGCAGGTCATCACTGGCGATGCCCAGGCGTTGCACAATGGCAGGCCGCAGGTCTTCTTCGGGATGGTCGATGGGCAGCTTGAGTTCGGTGATTCGTAACATGACAGGAATCCGGTAGGCGGCGGGCAAAGAGGCCGGCTGTTTTGCAAACCGGCGATTATAAGCCCCAACAGCGGTTTCCCGTCATGCTAAAACAGCGCAGGGCGCAATCAGTCGTCTCGCGAACCGCCGAACGACGCGCAACCGCGTTGCACCTGGCCGTTGACCCGAAGCTCGGCGGACATGTGCTGCAGGCTGCCGCTGGCGCTGTCGACACAGCGTTGCGGGGCCACCCACAGTTCGATGTGCTGGTTATTCGCTTCGGTCATCAGGTTGAACCGTCCGTCGCCCGATTGCTCTTCCACATACGGCACGGCCAAGGGTGGCTGGCCTTCACGCTCCAGCACCATGCCCTTGGCGGTGACGTTCATCGCCCAGGCCGGCTTGTGGCCGTTGGCCCGCAGGATCATGCGCTTGAAGTCCGGGTCATCGCAGGCCGAGGTCGAGCGCTCGACACGGTACACCTGTTGCAGGTCCACCGTGCCCTGGGTACCGCTGGCGACGCCGGAGAACTTGCCACGCAGGTCGGCAAACAGTGCGCCTTGCTGGCCGGCCAGGGAGGCGGCCTCCTGCAGGATGCTGGTGCCACCGGTGTCGTTGACCACGTAGTTGCGTTTGTCGTTGCAGGGCTGGAACAGCAGTTTGTCACCCTGCGCCGTCAACTCGCCCTGCATGCGGGTCATCCCGGCGAGAGAGGGCTTGGCCGGCTCGTTATCGAACATCTGGCAGGCGGCGAACAGGGGCAGCAGGGCAAACAAGGCTAGGGTACGGGCGGCACGCATTATCGGGTCTCCTGATAAGTGCCGCCACGTTACGCAGGCTGGCGGTGCATCACAAGCCCGGGACACAGGTTGAATAAGGTGTGCCGGGGGCGATCATCCCTGCTGGGACTTTTCCTATAGAGGGATGTGAACGGTCATGGGAACGTCTTTCTCTTTTATTCGGAAAGCCGCGATGACTATTCGATGGAATCTGTGGGGGCTGTTACTGGTGACGGGTTCTGCACTGGGCAGTGAACCGGCGCGGCTGGAGTACTCCTCTGCCACTGACTTTACCGAGATCTCGATCACCGTGAAGAGGACGCCTGACAGTAGCCCGGACTTTATTTCGGTCAATGTCACGCTGAGCCCGGAGGCCAGGGCCCGCACGGCTGCAATTACTTTACTGGCTTACAACAAGCAGGTTTCGACATACGTAGACGGCTACAACGTGAGTGATGGCGCCACTGTAATGGGTGTGCTGAACACACGAGAAATACAGTTTTCCGTCCCCCAGGACATGCTCCGTAAATGGATGCCCTGGGTTCAACGGTGACGGCTTTTCAGGCTGGTCAACCAACGATAAACGTCTGCCCGGTCTGCAAGCCTTCCACGCTTTTCGCGTAGGCCAACGCCACTTCTGCACCCGGAGCCGGTTTGTACCCACGGAAGTACGGCGCGTAGCTGCCCATGGCTTCCAGCAGGACGGTAGGGCTGACCGAGTTGATGCGCAGGCCGCGGGGCAGTTCGATCGCAGCGGCTTTCACGAATGCATCCAGCGCGCCGTTGACCAGGGCAGCCGAAGCACCGGTGCGAATCGGATCGCGGTTGAGAATGCCGCTGGTGAAGGTGAACGACGCGCCGTCATTGGCGAACTCGCGGCCAATCAGCAGCAGGTTGACCTGGCCCATCAGCTTGTCTTGCAGGCCCAGGTCAAAATCGGTTTCGCTCATGTCGCCCAGGGGCACGAAGTTGACGCTGCCGGCGGCGCAGATCAGTGCGTCGAATTTGCCGGTCTGTTCGAACAGTTTGCGGATCGAGGCGCTGTCGCTGATATCGACCTGGAAGTCGCCACTTTTGCGACCGATGCTGATCACTTCATGCCGTTGGGACAGTTCTGCCTTCACCGCCGAACCCACGGTACCACTTGCGCCAATCAACAGGATTTTCATCGTGCCTTCCTCCAGATGTGTAGGTGAGGTTTCAGTCTAGAGTGATTTTTTGCGCGGATAAGTGCACTAATAGGCAACCTTTGGTTTTCAATTGGAAACAATCCATGAGCGAAATGGATGACCTCGCCGCGTTTGCCGTGTTGATCGAAGCCGGCAGCTTTACCTTGGCGGCCCAGCAACTGGGCTGCAGCAAAGGGCAACTGTCCAAGCGCATCAGCCAGTTGGAAGCGCAGTTTTCGGTGGTGTTGTTGCATCGCACCACCCGCCGCCTGAGCCTGACGGCGGCGGGTGCGGCGCTGTTGCCGCAAGCCCAGGCGTTGGTGGTCCAGGTGGAGCGGGCACGTCAGGCATTGGCCAGGCTCAAGGATGATCTCGTCGGTCCGGTGCGTATGACGGTTCCGGTGTCCCTGGGCGAAACCTTCTTCGACGGTCTGTTGCTGGAGTTTTCCCGGGAGTACCCACAGGTGCAGATCGAGTTGGAACTCAACAACCAGTACCGGGACCTGGCGCGGGATGGCTTCGACCTGGCGGTACGTTCGGAGGTCGCCAACGACGAGCGTCTGGTCGCCAAGCCGTTGCTCGCCTGGCACGAGATGACCTGCGCCAGCCCGGCTTACCTGGAACAGCACGGCGAGCCGCTGACGCCGGCGGAACTGGTGGGCCACAACTGCCTGCTGAACAGCCACTACAGTGGTCGTGAAGAGTGGCTGTATCACCAGCAGCATGAGCTGCTGCGGGTTCGGGTATCCGGGACCTTTGCCTCCAACCATTACAACTTGTTGAAGAAGGCTGCACTGGTGGGGGCGGGCATCGCGCGCTTGCCGTCCTACGTGCTGCACGCGGAATTGGCTGACGGTCGCCTGCGCTGGCTCCTGCGGGATTATCAGACCCGCAGCATGCCGATGTACCTGGTCCATCCGTATCAGGGCGGCCTGCCGCGCCGCACCCAGGTACTCGCAGATTATCTGGTGGGCTGGTTCAAGCGCAGCGGCGAAGCCCTCGATCGCCTTTAGCGGTAGCGCCGGGCGATCAGGTGATCAATCGAGAAGCTGCCCGGCCCCTTGGCCATCAACAGCAGCAGCAATGCGATCCAGGTGCCGTGGGTCGGGTAGGCGTCCGGGTAGACGAAAAGCTGGATGGTCAGGGTCATGCCCAGCAGCGCCAGCGCCGAGAATCGCGTGGCAAACCCCACGAGGATCAGCACCGGGAAGAAATGCTCGGCGAACGCAGCCATGTGCGCCGCCACTTCCGCAGACAGCAGCGGCACGTGGTATTCGCTGCGAAACAGCGGCAGGGTGGACGGCGCCAAGTGCGGCCAGCCCAGTTGGAACGTGCCGCCGATCAGGTCCACGGCGAAGCCTTCGACCTTGGTCTGTCCGGATTTCCAGAACACCGCCGCGATAGAGAAGCGTGCGACAAAGGCGATCAGGCTGTAGGGGATTTTCTCGAAGCACTGGATGATCCGTTGGATCAGCCCGGGAGCGGTGGTGTTCATGGCGATACCTTGGGTTCTGTGTGCAAGTGGGTGATTGCGCCGTGACCGATCAGCAGGGCCAGGCATTGGTGCAGGTCAAATTCGGCGGCCGCATCGAGGGCGTAGGCCACGGCCATTTCCAATGGCCAACCGTTGTTCAGGCTGTTGATAAACGTCGCTGAGCCGCTGTCGATGTGAAATACCTGCACGTGCAGGCCATTGCGTAGTACCAGCGCGCTTTGGGCATGGAAGGGGTCGAGGGTGGCGAGGGATTCGCCGGTCTGATGCGCCGCCCATAAAGCCACCACGGCGTAGGCCGAGTTCAGGGTGGCCAGGGATGGATGCAGTTGCAGGCGCAGTTCGCCCAGGTCCGACTGTTGTTGCAGGGTGGCGATGACCTCCTGTTGATCCAGTGGCTGTGCGTCTGCCGCGTGGTAGGCCCTCACCCGCAATCGCTCCAGGCGCGCCACATCAGCCAGGTAAGGCACGCTGGCGGCGGGCGCGAAGCCCTGGATAAAGTCCGCCAGGTCGCTGCCGTATTCATTGATCAGAGGGCTTGTCGGCGGGAAACCCTGGACATACACACCGGCCATCGCCCGAAAAAACTCATCGCCCACCAGTTGCAGGGTGACCGGGTAGCCGGCGGCCAGCGCGTTGATCAGCGAGCTATGGACATTGTTGCGATACACCGCAAAACGACCGGCCGGATCGGCGCCGTTGCGGCTGAACAAGCCTTGCGGGCAGTTTTCCTCGGGGGACAGCAGGGCGCGGCTAAAGACGTCCTGGCGGCTCATGCACGCACCTCCAGCAGAAACCGGTCGGCCTCGCGTGCTTCAGCGTGCAGCACGCTGAACGCCGGCACCTGGTTGTCGCGCTCGATCAGCGTGGCGACCGGCCCGGTGCGGCTGAGCACGTGCTGGTAGAGCTGCCATACCGCGTTGTCGATGGGGGCGCCGTGATCGTCAATCAGCAAACGGTCGCCGAGGCTGTCGGTGTCTTCGGCAAACCCTGCCAGGTGAATCTCGCCCACGGCGTGCAACGGCAAGGCCTCGATGTACTTCAGCGGGTCTTGCTGATGGTTGATGCACGACACATACACATTGTTCACGTCCAGCAGCAGCCCGCAGCCGGTGCGGCGAATCGCTTCGCTGATGAAGTCGGTCTCTTCCAGGGTGGAGCACTGGAATTGCAGATAGGTCGACGGGTTCTCCAGCAGCATGGTCCGCTGCAGGCGGGTTTGTACCTGGTCGATGTGTTCGCACACCCGCTTCAGGGTTTCATCGTCATACGCCAGCGGCAGCAAATCATTGAGAAACACCGGGCCGTGGCTGGACCAGGCCAGGTGTTCGGAAAAGGAGTGGGGTTGATAGCGTTCGATCAGCGTGGCCAAGCGCGCCAGGTGCTCGTCGTTCAGCGGACCTTCGCCGCCAATGGACAGGCCTACACCGTGCAGCGACAGCGGGTACTGTTCGCGGATCAAGCCCAGGTAGTGATGGAAAGGCCCGCCGGCCACCATGTAGTTTTCGGCGTGGACTTCAAAAAAACCGATATCGGGGGACGTCTCGAGCACTTCACTGAAGTGCTCGTTCTTGAGCCCCAGCCCGGCCCGACGGGGGAGGCCGGGCGCCTGAGCCTGGGAGATGGAGTGGGTGAATGAGAGCGTCATCGTCAGTACTCAGGCTGTGCAGGGTTTCAGGACTTGGCGGTGAAGGCAGCTTCCTGGCCGAAGCCGGTTGGCGAGGTGGTGCTTGGGGTTTTCAGGCAGGTACCGGCCGGGACCAGTTTCCAGGCGTTGGCCTGATCCTTGACCTTCGAGGTGCCCGCGCAGGAAGTGCCGGCGCCTGCAGCGCAATCGTTCTTGCCGGCTTCGGCTACACCGAAGCATTTCTGCATGTCATCGGCGGCGTGGGCGGTGGTGGTCAGGGCGGACAGGGTCAGGGCCGAACCCAGGGCCAGGACGAGGGTGGCGGCGGACAGCGAGCGGGTTTTGGTAGTCATGGTGTATCTCCAGCAGTGGGTTGGGTTGGCAAGCATGTTCGCCTGCTTACACCACTAGAGAAAGGGGGAAGGGATTCGTTACAAAGCCGGGGAAAATAATTTCAGGTTTCGCCAAAGTCTTTGGTTCACACCAAGCAAATGTGGGAGCGGGCTTGCTCGCGAAGGCAGTGGGTCAGTCACCCAACAAGTTGGCTGATCCACCGCCTTCGCGAGCAAGCCCGCTCCCACAAAAGCCCGCTCATACATTGACCAGATGGGCATCAACCGCCCAAATAAGCCTCACGTACTTTCGGATCGGTCAGCAGTTGTTCGCCGCTGCCCTGCATCACCACGCGGCCGTTTTCCAGCACGTAGGCGCGGTCGGCAATCTTCAGCGCCTGGTTGGCGTTCTGCTCCACCAGGAACACCGTCACACCGTCCTTGCGCAGCTGTTCGATGATGTCGAAGATCTGCTGGATGATGATCGGCGCCAACCCCAGAGACGGTTCATCCAGCAACAACAGCTTGGGCTTGCTCATCAGCGCGCGGCCGATGGCGAGCATTTGCTGTTCGCCGCCGGACATGGTGCCGCCGCGCTGGCTGAAGCGTTCCTTGAGCCGCGGGAACAGGTGCAGCACCTTGTCCATCTGCTCCTGGTAATCGCCCTTGTCGGTGAAGAACCCGCCCATGGCGAGGTTCTCTTCCACGGTCAGGCGGGCAAATACCCGGCGGCCTTCCGGAACCACGGCAATGCTCTTGCGCATGATCTCGGAGGAGGCCTGGCCCACCAGCTCCTCACCCATGTAGCGGATGCTGCCGCTGTGAGCCTGGGGCGAACCGCACAGGGTCATCAGCAGCGTGGATTTACCGGCACCGTTGGCGCCGATCAGGGTAACGATTTCGCCCTGGCGCACTTCCACGTTGACGCTGTGCAGCGCCTGGATCTTGCCGTAGAAAGTGGAAACGTTTTCGAATTGCAGCATTTTACGCTTCCCCCAAATAGGCTTTGATCACTTCCGGGTTGTCGCGGATCTGCTCCGGCGTACCGTCGGCCAGTGGCGTGCCCTGGTTGATCACGACGATATGGTCGGAAATGCTCATGACCAGTTTCATGTCGTGTTCGATCAGCAGCACGGTGGCGTTGTTTTCTTCACGCAGCACACTGATCAGCGCCTTGAGGTCTTCGGTTTCCTTGGGGTTCAAGCCGGCGGCCGGTTCGTCGAGCATGAGGATCCGCGGGCGGGTCATCATGCAGCGGGCGATTTCCAGGCGCCGTTGCTGACCGTAGGCCAGGGTGCCGGCAGGACGGTTGGCAAACTCGGTGAGGTTGACCTTGTCCAGCCAGTACGCTGCATATTCCATGGCCTCGCGCTCGCTCTTGCGGAACGACGGCGTCTTGAACAGGCCGGCAAAGAAGTTGGTGTTCAGGTGGCGATGCTGGGCGATCAACAGGTTCTCGACCGCCGTCATGTCCTTGAACAACCGCACGTTCTGGAAGGTCCGCACCACGCCCTTGCGGGCGATCTCGTGGCCGGCCAGGCCCTGGATCGGCTGGCCGTCCAGCAGGATGGTGCCGCCAGCCGGCTTGTAGAAGCCGGTCAGGCAGTTGAACACCGTGGTCTTGCCGGCGCCGTTGGGGCCGATCAGGGCCACGACTTGTTTCTCTTGAACGGTCAGGGCCACGCCGTTGACCGCCAGCAAACCGCCGAAGCGCATGCTCAAGTTTTCGACTTTCAGGATCTCGCGGCTCATTTGCGCAGCTCCATGTGGGGACGTTGCATGGGCAGCAGGCCTTGAGGTCGCCAGATCATCATCAGCACCATCATGGCGCCGAACATCAACATGCGGTATTCGCTGAATTCACGCATCATTTCCGGCAGCAGGATCATCACGATCGCCGCGAGGATCACGCCCAGCTGCGAGCCCATGCCGCCCAGTACCACGATGGCGAGGATGATTGCCGACTCGATGAAGGTGAACGACTCCGGGGTCACCAGGCCTTGGCGCGCGGCGAAGAAGCTGCCGGCAAAACCGGCGAAGGTGGCCCCGAGGGTGAATGCCGAAAGCTTGATGACGGTCGGGTTCATGCCTAGTGCACGGCAGGCGATTTCATCTTCGCGCAACGCTTCCCACGCGCGACCGATCGGCATGCGCAGCAGGCGGTTGATCACGAACAGCGCCGCCAGTGCCAGCAGCAGGGCCACCAGGTACAGGAACACCACTTTGCTCACCGGGTTGTAGTCGATCCCGAAGTACTCGTGGAACGTCTGCATGCCTTCGGCCGCGGTGCGGTCGAACGTCAGCCCGAAGAACGTTGGCTTGGGAATGCTGCTGATGCCATTGGGCCCGCCGGTGATATCGGTGAGGTTACGCAGGAACAGACGGATGATTTCACCGAAGCCCAGGGTCACGATCGCCAGGTAGTCACCGCGCAAGCGCAGTACCGGGAAGCCCAGCAGGAAGCCAAATGTGGCCGCCGCCATGCCGGCCAGTGGCAGGCAGATCCAGAAGCCCCAGCCCAGGTAATGCGAGAGCAGCGCGTAGGTGTAGGCACCCACCGCGTAGAAGCCCACGTAGCCCAGGTCGAGCAAGCCGGCCAGACCCACCACGATGTTCAGGCCCAGGCCCAGCAACACGTAGATCAGGATCAGCGTCGCGATATCCACCGCACCACGGGAGCCGAAGAACGGCCAGATCAACGCGGCCACGATCAGGCCGATGATGATGTAGCGCTGGGTGCGCGGCAGGGTCAGGAACTGGCTGACCTTGGGCGATACCAACGGGCCACGGTTGGACTTGAGGAGTGCCCCGACCTGCTGAGTGAACAGCACGCGCAGGAACATCAACACCGAGCACAGGGCAATGATGGTCAACGTCACGGGACCGGTGCCATGCACTTCAAGGTTGATCCCGACAATGCTCAACTTGAGCCCGAGTACCGGGAAGGCCACGGCCCAGACCAGCAAGGCGCTGAAAAACGCCGATTTAAGATATCTGCTCATACTTTCTCAACCTCCGGACGGCCCAGAATGCCGGTCGGCCGGAACAACAGCACCAGAACCAATAGACCGAATGCCACCACGTCCTTGTACTGGTCACCGAATACGTCGGCGCCAAAGGCTTCAGCCACACCCAGCACCAGCCCGCCGAGCATCGCGCCCGGAATGCTGCCGATGCCGCCCAATACCGCCGCGGTGAAGGCCTTGAGGCCCACCAGGAAACCGGCGTTGGGGTTGATCACGCCGTACTGCATGCTCAGCAACACGGCAGCGATAGCCGCCAGTGCGGCACCGATGACGAAGGTCAGGGCGATGATGTTGTTGGTGTTGATGCCCAACAGGTTGGCCATCTTGATGTCTTCGGCGCAGGCCCGGCAGGCGCGCCCCAGACGGGAGCGGGAGATGAACAGGGTCAGGCCGAGCATCGCCACCAGGGTGACGACGAAGACCAGGATCTGCATATAGGAAATCAGCACTTCCTGTGCGCCGCCTGGGCCGAAGGAGATGCTCCCCGGGATCAGGTTGGGAATGGATTTGTCCTTGGAGTCCTGGGACAGCAATACGGTGTTCTGCAGGAAAATCGACATGCCGATCGCAGAGATCAGCGGGATCAAGCGGTTGCTGCCACGCAAGGGGCGGTACGCAACGCGTTCGATACTGTAGCCATAGGCACTGGTTACGACGATGGACGCCAGGAATGCGGCGGTCATCAACAGCGGCAGGGAATGGATACCCAGCATGGCCAGCCCGGCAAGGGCGATGAAGGCCACGTAGGAACCAATCATGTACACCTCGCCATGGGCGAAGTTAATCATTCCAATGATGCCGTAAACCATTGTGTAGCCAATGGCTATCAAGGCATAGGTGCTGCCAACGGTCATGCCGTTAACCAGCGTTTGGAAAAAATGATAGATCTCAGGCATTACAGCGCTCCTAAAAACCCGATACGCATTTCACTGGTGGAGTCAATTTCCGGCTCGGTGCCCTGTTCTGTGATCAGGTTGCACAAAGCGTTTGCCAGCGAACCGCTGGTGACGGTTTTAAGATTTTCAGGTGAGCCAGCGCCCGGATCGCGGGTGACAGGCCCATAAACCTCGTAAAACAAAGCCCACTGCTTGCACAGTGGGCTTGTTGACCAGTAACGCCTGGCTTACTGAGGGGAAACTTCGGTTTTTGGTTTGCCGAAGTGCCATTCGTAGACCACGAACTTGAAGTCCTTCAGGTCGCCCTTGGCGTCGAAGCTCAGGTCGCCGGTCGGGGTCTTGAAGGTACCGGCGTGGATGGCCGCTGCTACCTTGGCGGTGTCTTCGCTCTTCGCGGCAGCGATACCGCCGGCGATCACTTCAACAGCCGAGTAGGCCGGGAACACGAACGGACCGGTTGGGTCCTGCTTGTTCTTGGTGAACTCTTCAACGATTGCCTTGTTGGCAGGATCGGTGTCGAAGGATTTCGGCAGGGTAACCAGCAGGCCTTCGGAAGCGTTCTGGGCGATTTGCGAGATGGAGTCGTTGCCGACGCCTTCAGGGCCCATGAACTTGGCGTTCACGCCTTTTTCCTTGGCTTGGCGCAGGATCAGGCCCAGCTCAGGGTGGTAGCCGCCGTAGTAGACGAAGTCGACGTTGGCTTGCTTGAGCTTCTGGATCAGCGAACCGAAGTCTTTGTCGCCAGCGTTGATGCCTTCGAAGAGGGCAACTTTCACGCCTTTCTTCTCGAGGGTTTGTTTAACGGCGGTGGCGATGCCTTCACCGTATTGCTGTTTGTCGTGGATAACGGCTACGACTTTCGGCTTCACGTGGTCGGCGATGTAGTTACCGGCGGCAGGGCCCTGGGCGCTGTCCAGGCCGATGGTGCGGAAGACCAGCTTGTAGCCACGGGACGTGATTTCCGGGCTGGTGGCAGCCGGGGTGATCATGATCACGCCTTCGTCTTCGTAGATGTCGGATGCTGGCTGAGTGGAGCTGGAGCAAAGGTGACCGACCACGAACTTGACGCCGTCGTTGACCACTTTGTTGGCTACGGCCACGGCTTGTTTTGGATCGCAAGCGTCGTCGTATTCCTTGGCTTCGAGCATTTTGCCATCTACGCCGCCCTTGGCGTTGATGTCGGCGATGGCCTGCTTGGCACCCATGAACTGCATGTCGCCGTACTGGGTCACAGGGCCGGTTTTAGGGCCGGCAATACCGATCTTGATGGTGTCAGCTGCGAACGAATGGCTGGCAACCCCGGCCAGGACCATAGCGGCAAACAGTTTGGAAATCTGCTTAGTAGCCTTATTCATAGTGCTCCACTCTTACTGTTGTATTTTTTATAGTTCTAGCGGCCTTGTGAGCTGCAGAACCGGATCAGATATCTCGGATATCCCCCGGCAGCGGCCTGGCAACTGTACCGGTACAGTGTAGAGCGCCGGTTGATCGCTTGAAAAGCTGGCTGCTGGGGGCAAAACCCGGGTATGTCGCTTAAATGAAAGAAAAAGACAGAATTGCGGCGGGGTGATGCCAGAGTTTCGGGCAATCCTTGGCTTTCCTGACACTTTCGTTCGGTGCCTCATTTGCAACTGGGTTTTTCTGCCTGGGGCTCGACGGTATGATTGCGCCGATTTTTTCTTCAGGTGAACTCCCATGACGCAAGAACCTAGCACCCTCTATGCCAAGCTGCTTGGTGAAACTGCCGAAATTTCCTGGAAGGAGCTTGAGCCGTTCTTTGCCAAGGGTGCCCTATTGTGGGTCGACGCCGGGCTGGATTTGATCGAGGCCGCCGAGGGCATGGCTGAGGACAACCGTGAGAAAGTCGCTGCCTGGCTGGCTGCGGGGAGTCTTGGCGAGGTGTCTGCGACGCGGGCATTGGACCTGGTTGAGCGGGAGCCGAGTTTGTGGGCGGTGGTGGTTTCGCCGTGGATTCTGATCCAGGAAAGGGCAGTGTAGGAAATGCATGCGCGAAAAAGGTGCGTGATTTTTCCGAGTTTAAGTGTGTAGGCGGGTAACTGCATTTGCGGTGATGGCACCTTGCCGTAGAGAAAGGTCACAGGCGGGGGTTACGTGCGCGTCATGGGAACAGTTTTGGTAGCGGCGGAGTGCGGGGGGAATTGTTTCTGGGTATGTGTACATATCCGTTATTTAGGTAACGGCCACCTATGGTTCCGCTCTTACAGCGGGTCACTTTTGGCAAACGCCCCAAAAGTAACCAAAAGGTCTTTGCCCCACCACTCGGTGCCTCGCCTAGGCTCGGCATGCCCGCACTCCGGCCCGGTTCCGCGGGCCGCCGCGACGGGCCATCCATGGCCCGGCGCGGCTAAATCGGCATCCTTGCCGATTTACCC
>NZ_JACAPT010000057.1:0-49273 GCF_013385565.1 Pseudomonas sp. E6002
CGAGTGGTGGGGCAAGAGCGTTTTGCTTACTTTTGCGCTTTTCAAAAGTGAGCCGCTGTAAGAGCGGAACCATAAGCCGCCGTTACCTAAATAACGGATATGTACCCCATCCCCCCTCAGGGCCGATACAAATGCGCGTGCCCCGCGCGATACAACGACGACTCACCAAAACTGTCACTGGCCAAAACCCGACCCACCAGAATCAACGCCGTACGCCGAAACCCCTTGGCTGCCACCTTCCCGGCAATATCCGCCAGCGTACCAATGGCCCAATCCTGATCCGGCCAGGTCGCCCGATGCACCACCGCAATCGGACAATCCTCCCCATAGTGAGGCACCAACTCAGCCACGATCTTCTCCAGATGACTCACCCCCAGGTGAATCGCCATGGTCGTCCCATGCTGCGCCAAACTACTGAACACCTCACCCTCAGGCATCGCCGTCTTATCCGCATACCGCGTCAAAATCACACTCTGCGCAATGTCCGGCAACGTCAGCTCAGCCTCCAACAACGCCGCACACGCCGCCACCGCCGTCACCCCGGGAATGATCTGAAACCCAATCCCAAGCTCCCGCAAAAGCCGAATCTGTTCCCCAATCGCCCCGTACAAACTCGGATCCCCGGAATGCACCCGCGCCACATCCTGGCCTTTCTCATGGGCCGTCTTGATCAGCCCAATGATCTGCTCCAGATGCAACTCCGCACTGTTGACCACCAGCTCCGCCTGATGCCCCTCAAGCACCGCCGCCGGTACCAGCGAGCCGGCATAGATAATCACCGGGCAACTGCGAATCAGCCGCTGCCCCTTGACCGTGATCAATTCCGGGTCACCTGGGCCTGCGCCGATGAAAAAGACAGTCATGGATACATTCCTGTGAAAAAAGCACGCGAGCAGCCTTCCAGATGAAGATTGCTCATGATCGAGGCTGACGATTATCGGGAATTCAGCCGGCGCAAGCCAATGCAAAGGTGGCCTGGGCGGTTTTTTTGCGGGTGATCAGCAGGGTGGCAGGGCTTTGAGACAGCTGTTCTGCCAGGGCCAGGGCGGCACTTTCAGCAATGCCGTAGCAACCGGTATGAGCAAAAACCGTCTCGGACTTATGGCTCAGTCGATATTCATAGGGCGCCAATTGCTCCGCACTGAAAAATACCAACGGCAAATCCAGAACCTGAGCCAGTGCCAGCAACCCCGGCTCATCCCGCTTGCGATCAAGACTGGCCAACGCAGTGATGCGCTGACGCTCAATGCCACCCTCGACGAGGGCGGCGTTGAACAGTTCACGCAGGATGTCGACAGAACAACCCCGCTGACACCCCAGGCCAACCGCCAGGATCATGCCGAATACTGACCATCACGGTTACGGCGAAACAGCCAGGCACTGATCAAGCCCAGCGCCAGCCAGAAGGCAACGTTGGTCAACTGCGAGGCGATCTTGAATTGAGCTTCCAGAGCCTCCGGCGCCAGCATCGAGTGGACTTCCGGCTGTGGTGCGCCAATCACATGGGGCACAGCCAGGATCGCCACGCCCAGGATTTTCAGCAGCCAGTTACGACCGAACACGATCAGCGCGATACCGGCAGCGGTAGAGGCGGCAGTGCCGATCCACCAGATTTGCCGTTGCGCCAGGTCTGCCGCCGCAGTCCCCGGCAATTCAGGCGGCAAGCCCAGGGTCGGCGCCAACACAAAGGTGGCGTAACCGGCCAGGCCCCACAGCAGGCCTTGGGCCGTACGGGTCGGTGCACGCAGGGTGTACAGGCCGGCAAGCATCAGGGCAAAACCTACGGCGACCACCAGGTTACCGCCCGTAGTCGACAGCACACGCTGCCAGCCATCTTCCGGCTCCCAGGCTTCAGCGTCGTGGGTGTGGGCCGTGGCTTCGGCATGTTCATGCACTTCGGTCGCGGCCGGGGCGTTTTCGAAGGTTTCCGCCTGCAGGATCAGCGGGGCAACCCAGAAGCTTTGCAGCAAGGTCAGCAGCAAGGCGGCCAGGAGGCCGGTGAAACCTGCGGTTTGGGCAATACGCTTGATCATGTCGGCAGGTCTCAGTGGCACGGGAACGCAGCGCTGTGGCGGGTATCGTGGGCGGCGTTGTGCACCGCTTCGATGTGCGAGAAACCGGCGAAATACACCAGGCACGCGCCGAGGATCGACGCGCCTATGGCGGCAGTCAGGCGTTGGCTCAGGGTGGCGGTGGTGCTGGCGGTAGAGGCGGTGCTGCTGATGATCGACATGGCGCGTCCCTTCAGGGTTTCAGGGTGACACGAGCGCATGAAAACCCCGCGAGCCAGGCACGCAGGGTTCTGAACAGCGCCCGCCCACCGCGGGTTTGTTATCTGATTTTTTCGGGCCGGTCTCCGGGCTTGCGAGGGGCCTGGGCCTTGAAAGCATCACCTTCCCATGCCGTAGAGGCACAGTGGTTTTGATGCTTCACTCGCTTACCGTTGCGGGGGCAGCACCGGACTCGTCACGCCCTTGAGTAAAGGAACATGACTCACCGGTTTCCCGTTTCACCCTGTGAAGGGCACCCGAAACAAGATGTGTAGGAGAGCATGGGCGGGCGATGGGCGTCAAATCGCCGGGTTATTGCCAGCGTTTGAACAGCACGCTGGCATTCACGCCGCCGAATCCAAACCCATTGGAAATCGCGTATTCAATCGGCAACGACCGGGCTTGGCCCCGGACCATATCCAGTCCTTCGGCAGCGGGGTCCGGGTTGTCCAGATTGAGGGTCGCCGGGGCAATCTGGTCGCGCAGGGCGAGCACGGTGAAGATCGCCTCGATCCCGCCCGCGGCGCCCAACAAATGGCCGGTCGCCGACTTGGTGGCGCTGATCGCGACGCTGGCATTTGCACCGAACAGCGTATTGATCGCTGCCAGTTCGCCGTTGTCGCCTACGGGGGTCGACGTGGCATGGGCGTTCAAATGCTGGATCTGTGCGGCGCTGATCCCTGCCTGCGCGATCGCCAGTTCCATTGCCCTGCGTGCACCCGAGCCATCTTCCGGGCCCGAGGTCATGTGATAGGCGTCGGCGCTGGTGCCGTAGCCCACCAGCTCTGCGATAGGCGTCGCCCCACGAGCCAATGCATGCTCCAGTTCCTCGATCACCAACAGCCCGGCACCTTCGCCCATCACAAACCCGTCGCGGCCTTGATCAAACGGGCGGGAAGCCAATGCCGGCGTGTCGTTGTAATCGCTGGACAGCGCACGCGCCGCAGCAAAACCGCCGAGGCTGACTCGGTGGATACAGGCTTCGGCGCCGCCACACACGGCGATGTCGATTTCGCCGGCACGGATCATTCGCGCAGCATCACCAATCGCCTGTACGCCGGCGGCGCAGGCAGTGACGGGGGAGCCCAGCGGACCTTTCAGTTGATGCTGGATCGACACGTGCCCGGCCGCCATGTTGCCGAGGAATGACGGGATCGTGAACGGCGACAGGCGGCGAGGCCCTTTGCTGTCAGCCGTACGAACGGCCTCGGCAATCGCGGGAAAACCACCCACGCCGGAGGCGATGATTGTCGCCGTACGTTCCTGCTGCGATGGCGTCTGCGGACTCCAGCCTGCCTGGGCCAGGGCCTCTTGCGCGGCTGCCAGGGCAAACACGATGAACCGGTCCATCTTGCGTTGTTCCTTGGCCGGGATGACAGTGTCCGGGTCAAAGCCGGCTTCAGGGTCCTGGATGCGGTCCAACACTTGGCCGCCGATGCTGATTGCCAGGTCGCCGATCAATGCCTCGGGTAGCCTGCGAATCCCGGATTCACCGGCCAGCAGGCGCTTCCAGGTCTGTTCCACGCCGGTTGCCAGCGGTGTCACTGCACCCATGCCGGTCACAACAATTCGCTTACTCATGATCGCTTAGCTCCGCAAATTTCAGGTTGGTAGCAATGCATGGACGAAACTATCATTATGAAAGTAACATCCGATAGCTGAAATTTCCGTAGCCGCCCCACAGAGGAACTGCAATGCAACGTAAGTCGCTGGTGAATGCCGAATGCCCGGTAGCCCGTGGAGTGGAACGGGTAGGCGAGTGGTGGAGCATCCTGATCATGCGCGACGCGCTGCAAGGTTTGCGGCGTTTTGACGAGTTTTCCCAGAGCCTGGGAATCGCTCCGAATATGCTCACCCGCCGGCTCAACAGCCTGGTCGAGGCGGGGCTGCTGGAGCGCCGGCAATACAGCGAGCGGCCGCCCCGTTTCGAGTACGTACCGACGCCGGTTGGCGAGGATTTCCGGGTGGTGATCATGGCGTTCATCGGCTGGGGCAACCGCCATTTCGCCAACGAAGGTGAAAGCCTGCAATTGGTTGACCGGGAAACCCGGCGCCCGGTGGAAGTGGCGGTGGTGGACGCCGACGGTGTGCGCGTGTCCGTCGAGCAATGCAGCGTTCAAGCCGGGCCTGCTGCCAGCGAGGGCATGCTGGAGCGCCTGGCGCTGCTTCGCGCCAAACGCTCGGACATTGACCCGTCCCCGCGCACTGCGTAGCCTTGCACCTTCGAGGTTCTTCGGCCCAGGCCGAAGCTAAGAAGGGAACGCGGTCAATGCCGCGGCTGCCCCCGCAACTGTAAAGGGTTTATCTGACTGCCACGCCACTGCCTGAACAAGGCGGGAAGGCGCAGCCAGCGCCGGCATCACCGCCGGCAAGCCCCAAGCCAGGAGACCTGCCTCGCAACCGATTTTCTACTTCAACCGGGCGGGGTGATCCGGTGGCGAATTCTGCTCCTGCGCACCCGCGCAGGGCCACTCGTCCCGTATGCCCGCCCCAAAGGGCATCCGATGAAAACACTGGCCAAACTCCCCGTCACCATCGTTACCGGCTTCCTCGGCTCGGGCAAGACCACCTTGCTGCGCCACATGCTGGATAACGCCCAGGGGCGCCGCATCGCGGTGATCGTCAACGAGTTCGGCGAGCTGGGCATTGACGGTGAAATCCTCAAGCAATGCTCCATCGGCTGTACCGAAGAAGAGGCGAACGGCCGCGTCTACGAATTGGCCAATGGCTGCCTGTGCTGCACGGTCCAGGAAGAGTTCTTCCCGGTGATGCGCGAACTGGTGGCCCGTCGCGGCGACCTCGACCATATCCTCATCGAAACCTCGGGCCTGGCCCTGCCAAAACCCTTGGTCCAGGCGTTCCAGTGGCCGGAAATCCGCAGCGCCTGCACCGTTGACGCCGTGATCACCGTGGTCGACAGCCCAGCCGTGGCCGCCGGCACGTTCGCCGCCTTCCCGGACCAGGTTGACGCCCAGCGCAAGCTCGACCCGAACCTGGACCACGAATCCCCCCTGCACGAGCTGTTCGCCGACCAACTGGCCAGCGCCGACCTGGTGATCCTCAACAAGTCCGACCTGATCAGCCCTGAAGACCTGGCCCGTGTGCGCCTGGAAGTGGCAGAAGAACTGCCGCCGGCGGTAAAAATCATCGAAGCCAGCAGCGGTCGCCTGCCGCTGGACGTATTGATCGGCCTGGGCGCGGGCTCGGAAGAACACATCGACGGCCGCCACAGCCATCACGATCATCATCACGAAGGTGAGGACGACCACGACCACGATGCCTTCGACTCCATCTCCATCGAACTGCCCCAGGCCGACGAAAGCCTGCTGCTGGACGCCCTGACCCAACTGGTGGTCAAGCACGGCATCCTGCGGGTCAAGGGCTTCGCGGCGATCCCGAACAAGCCGATGCGCCTGCTGATCCAGGGCGTGGGCACGCGTTTCGACAAGCACTTCGACCGCGCCTGGCGCGCCGATGAGCCGCGCGCCACGCACCTGGTGCTGATCGGCCAGGAACTCGACGCCGCCTTGCTCGAAGCGCAACTGCGCGCTGCCCTCAGCGTTTAAACCATGCATCTGCTCAGGACCCAGCCCGGCGGTTTCGTTTCGGATGACAACATCGCCGACCTTGGGCAAACCCCCGCCGAACTGGTGATCCTGTGCAGCGGTGATTCCAGCCTGGCGCTGCTGGCCGAAGCGGCCCAGCAGTTGCCCGAGGATTACCCGAGCCTGCGCCTGGCCAACCCGATGCAGGTGCAGAACCATGCTTCGGTCGACCTGTATGTGGACGAGGTGCTGCGCCACGCCAAGGTCATCCTGATTTCGCTGCACGGCGGCATCGGTTATTGGCGCTACGGTATCGAGCGCCTGGTGGAGTTGGCCGAGCGCGGCGTGCAGCTGATCCTGGTGCCGGGGGATGATCGCCCGGACCCGGAACTCAGTGGCCTCAGCACCGTGGGTGCCGAGGAACGTGACCGGCTCTGGCACTTCCTGCGCCAGGGTGGTTTGGGGAATGCGCTGGATTTCTATCGTTGCCTGGCCGCCGGCTACCTTGGCCGCGATTACGCCTGGAGCGAGCCGCAAACCCTGCCGCGCACGGCGATTTATCACCCGCATAAAGCCAATGCCCGTCTCAACGATTGGCAGGCTGACTGGCAAGCTGATTTTCCCGTGGCGGCGGTGCTGTTCTACCGCTCCCATTTGCAGGCGGCCAACACCGGCTTTATCGATGTTTTTTGCCAGCGCTTGCAGGCCGCGGGTCTCAACCCGCTGCCGATGGCGGTGGCCAGTTTGAAAGAGCCCGGTTGCCTGACCGTGGTCGAGGATTTGCTGGACGAGGTGCACGCCTCGGTGATTCTGAACACCACCGGTTTTGCCCAGTCCAGCCCCGAAGCGCCACACCTGCGGCCGTTTCGCCGCAATATCCCGGTGATCCAGGCGATTTGCGCCCAGGACAACGAGCCCGGCTGGCAGGCCAGCGAACAAGGCCTCGGCCCTCGGGACCTGGCGATGCACATTGCCTTGCCGGAGCTGGACGGGCGCATCATCAGCCGGCCCATCAGCTTCAAGGACCTGGCCTGGCGCAGCGAGCGCAGCCAGTCGGATGTGGTGTGCTATCGCGCACAGCCGGAGCGCATGGACTTTGTCGCCGAACTGGCGCGGCGCTGGGTCGAACTGGCGCGGGTGCCGAATGGCGAAAAGCGTATCGCGCTGATCCTCGCCAACTACCCGACCCGGGACGGACGTATCGGCAACGGCGTGGGTCTCGACACCCCAGCCGCCGCGCTGAATATCCTGCGGGCACTGAAAATCCAAGGTTATCCGCTGCCGGACGAGCTGCCGGAAAGCGGAACGGCACTGATCCAGGCGCTCTTGGGCGGCGTCAGCAACGACCTGGACAGCCTCGACTTGCGTCCGTGTCATCAGAGCCTGGCGCTGGATGACTACG
The DNA here is from genome assembly GCF_013385565.1 of Pseudomonas sp. E6002. Classification (NCBI taxonomy): domain Bacteria; kingdom Pseudomonadati; phylum Pseudomonadota; class Gammaproteobacteria; order Pseudomonadales; family Pseudomonadaceae; genus Pseudomonas; species Pseudomonas sp. E6002. The sequence continues at coordinate 7,218 of NZ_JACAPT010000057.1, forward strand.
AGGCGATGTTCAACCGCTTGCCCGAGTCCAATCGCCAGGCCGTGTTGGCACGCTGGGGTACACCTCATAGCGATCCGATGTTCCGCGACGGCCGCATGATGATCGCGGGCCTGCGTTTGGGCCTGACCTTCGTCGGCATCCAGCCGGCCCGGGGTTACCAGGTGGACGCGAGTGCGGTCTATCACGACCCGGACCTGGTGCCGCCCCATGGCTACCTGGCGTTCTACTTCTGGTTGCGCCACACCTACGGCGCCCACGGCGTGATCCACGTTGGCAAGCACGGCAACCTGGAGTGGCTGCCGGGCAAGGGTGTCGGGCTTTCCGAGAACTGCTGGCCCGACGCACTACTGGGGCCGCTGCCGAATATCTACCCGTTTATCGTCAATGACCCGGGCGAGGGCGCCCAGGCCAAGCGCCGCACCCAGGCCGTGATCATCGACCACCTGATGCCGCCGCTGACCCGCGCCGAAACCTATGGGCCGCTGCGCGACCTGGAGTTGCTGGCCGACGAGTATTACGAGGCACAACTGCTCGACCCACGGCGTGCCCGCGAGCTGCAAAAGGACATCCTCAAGCTGGTGCGCGAAACCCGCATCGACCAGGAACTGGCCCTGGACGAAAACCTCGACAGCGACGCCGATGCGGCGATCTGGCTGCCGCGCCTGGACACCTACCTGTGTGACTTGAAGGAGTCGCAGATTCGCGATGGCCTGCACATTTTCGGCGAGTCACCCGAGGGCCGCTTGCGCATCGACACCTTGCTGGCGTTGTTACGTATTCCGCGTGGCGATGGGCGCGGGCCGCAATCGAGCCTGCTGCGGGTATTGGCCAAGGCCTTCGACCTGGGCTTCGATCCGCTGGACTGCGCCCTGGCCGAGCCGTGGACGGGGCGCCGGCCAGTGGTGTTGCAGAAGATCGACACGCAGTTGTGGCGCACCGCCGGCGACACCCGTGAACGCCTGGAGCTGTATGCCGCGCGCTTGATCGAGCAGGCGCTGGAAGGTGCCGTGGAACAGCTTGAAGAGCCCCGCTGGGAAGACGTCAAGGCGGTGATCGAGAGCTTGCGCATCGTCGTCGCGCCACGCCTGGATGCCTGCGGCCCGGCGGAAATGCGCGGGTTGCTGGATGCCTTGAACGGGCGCTTCGTCCCGGCCGGGCCCAGCGGCGCGCCGAGCCGGGGCCGTCTGGACGTGTTGCCTACCGGTCGTAACTTTTTCTCGGTGGATGTGCGCAACCTGCCCACCACCACTGCCTGGCGCATCGGCTTCCAGTCGGCGAACCTGATTCTTGAGCGTCACCTGCAGGATCATGGCGACCACTTGCGCCAACTCGGCCTGTCGGTGTGGGGCACTGCCACCATGCGCACCGGCGGCGACGACATTGCCCAGGCCATGGCGCTGATGGGCGTGCGCCCGGTGTGGGCCACGGGCAGCCAGCGGGTGGATGACTTTGAAATCCTGCCCATCAACCTGCTGGACCGGCCACGGGTGGATGTGACCTTGCGCGTGTCGGGATTCTTCCGCGATGCGTTCGCCAACCTGATCCGCCTGTTCGATGCGGCGGTGCAAGCCGTGGCGGCGCTGGACGAACCCGACGACCTGAACCCGCTGGCGGCCAAGGTGCGCAGTGAGCGCGAGGCCTTGCGCCTGTCGGGCCTGGACGAGGACGCGGCGGCGAAGCAGGCTGGTTGGCGGATCTTCGGTGCCAAGCCCGGTGCCTATGGTGCCGGCGTGCAGGGCGCGATTGATGGGCGCGTGTGGCAGAGCCGCGAAGACCTGGCGGAGGTTTACCTGAACTGGGGCGGCTACGCCTATGGCGGCTCCGACGAAGGCACCGCCGCCCGCGAACAGTTTGCCCAGCGTTTGAGCCAGGTGCAGGCGGTGTTGCAAAACCAGGACAACCGCGAGCATGACCTGCTCGACTCCAATGACTACTACCAATTCCAGGGCGGCATGCTCGCCGCCGTGGAAACCCTGAGCGGCGACAAGGCCGCCAGCTATCATGGTGACCACAGCCAGCCGGACTTGCCGAAAGTCCGCACGTTGAAGGAAGAGTTGAACCGGGTGATTCGTGCCCGTGCGGCCAACCCGAAGTGGATCGAAGGGGTGAAGCGCCACGGCTACAAAGGCGCGTTCGAGATGGCGGCCACCGTGGATAATCTGTTCGCGTTCGACGCTACGACGGCGTTGATCGACGATCATCAATATGCATTGCTGGCGGATGCCTACTTGCTGGACCCGGACACCCGCGCCTTTGTGCAGCAGCACAACCCGGATGCCCTGCGGGATATGACCGAACGCATGCTCGAAGCCCAGCAACGCGGCATGTGGCAGGAGCCTGGGGCGTACCGCGAGGCGTTGGAAAACCTGTTGTTGGATATAGAAGAAGGCAGTTGATGACCGACATTCCACATTTCCCGCTGTCCGCCGTGGTCGGCGCCGACGACCTGAAACTGGCCCTGTGCCTGACCGCCATCGACCCGAAGATCGGTGGCGTGCTGATTGAAGGCCCGCGCGGCATGGCCAAGTCCACCCTGGCCCGTGGCCTGGCGGACCTGCTCGCCAGCGGCCAGTTCGTCACGCTGCCGTTGGGCGCCACCGAGGAGCGGCTGGTGGGCACACTCGATCTGGACGCGGCACTCAGTGAGGGCCGCGCACAGTTTTCCCCCGGCGTGCTGGCCAAGGCCGACGGCGGCGTGCTCTATGTCGATGAAGTCAACCTGCTGCCCGACCACCTGGTGGACCTGCTGCTGGACGTGGCCGCCAGCGGCACCAACCTGATCGAGCGCGACGGGATTTCCCACCGGCATTCGGCGCGTTTTGTGCTGATCGGCACCATGAACCCGGAAGAGGGCGAGCTGCGCCCGCAATTGCTCGACCGGTTTGGTTTCAACGTAGCGCTGAGCGGGCACACCCAGCCGGCCGAACGCGGGCAGATCATCCGTCGCCGCCTGGATTTCGACAGCGACCCTCAGGGTTTCTGCGGGCAATGGGCCGACCGGCAGGCCGCGTTGCGTGAGCGCTGCACCTGGGCCCGCGCCTTGCTGGATAGCATCCCGTTGGATGACCAGGCGCTGGCGCAGATTACCGAGCGCTGCTTTGCCGCTGGGGTCGATGGCTTGCGCGCCGACCTGGTCTGGCTGCGTGGCGCACGTGCCCATGCGGCCTGGCGGGGCGCGACGGCTATCAGCGAAGAAGATATCGAAGCGGTCGCGGAATTTGCCCTGCGCCATCGTCGTCAGGAGCAATCCCCGCCTGCAACGCCGCCCGCTGGCGGTCAATCACCCAAGCCCAATGATGCACCTGAAGACCAGGGCCAGTGGGGCAACATGCCCGCACCCGCCTTGCCGATAGGCGCTCGCCGTGATGTGCCCACCTGGCCAAAAAAGCCCTAGGCATCCGCCCCAAACCTGACGCAGGGGCGGATGCACGGCCCAAGGCGGGTCGACTGAACAAGGGCCGGCGTGGCCAGGCGCGCAGCGCGGCCGAAGGTTCGATCAACTGGCCGGGCACCTTGCTCGGCGGGCGGCCGCAACGCCGCGAAGATTTGTTGTATCAACTGCGTAGCCGTACGCCCCATGAACTGTGGCTGGTGATTGTCGATGCTTCGGCGTCCACCCGGCGGCATCAGGCGCTTAGCGATGCCAAGGGATTACTGGCCCAACTGTTCGACGATGCCTATCGACAGCGGGCGCGCATGGCGTTGCTCACCGCGAGCGGGCAATCGCCAAAGTGGCAGGTGCAGGGATTAAAGGCGGCAAAAGGGCTGGGTCATTGGCTTGATGGCCTCGGTGCAGGCGGTGGCACGCCATTGTTGGCAGCGCTGAACGAAGCGGGGCACTGGTTGGCGGCTCGTCGCAAGCGTTACCCGGTGGAGCAGCAGCGGTTGCTGGTGATCACCGATGGGCGGCTGAAGGATGTGGCGGGTTTGCCGCCGCTGGACTGCCCGGGCTTGCTGGTGGACATCGAGCGCGGCCCGATTCGGTTGGGCCGTTCAAAGCAGCTGGCTATGGGGTTACAGATTGACTATCGGCATATCGATAACCTGTAAGCGCCGGCACGTTCGGCCACAGATCCGCCACCAGAAACAACCGTTCGGCTTCTTCCCATTCGCCTTCGCTGTTTTCCACCAGGCGCACCAGCAACTGCGCGGGCGCCATGGGGTCCAGCTCGGTCAGCCAGTGTTGCATCCGGGCCGCGTCCCAGGCTTCGTTCGCCGGGTAGTGCGCCGGCGCCAGCCATGCGTGGCGGGGCAGCGGTTGCCAGCGTCCTGCCGGGCTTTGCTCGATAAACCTCGACCAATCGCGCTGATGCAGCCAGCGGCCATTCAGGTGTTGGGGATGCGCGCCCTGCGGCGCCTGCGCCATGCCCGGCCATGGGTAGAGCAGATAACCGCCCAGCCACAGATGGGCATCAAAGGTCTGGATATCCAGCGCGGCCAGGACTTCGCGGCTCTCCGGCCGGGCGGAAATCGGCAGTTGGTGCTGGGCCAGGTGGGCCAGCTTGCGGTCGAGCCGGTCGTGGCAGCCGGGGCCGAGCCATTGCGCGGTGTCCCGGCCATCACCGTCCTGGGGCCCGAGGTAGAGTTTGATCGCCAGTTCCAGATGATGCACACCGTCACGGTCGCGCAGCAGCATGTCCAGCTCGCCCAGGGTATGCCCGGCCTGGCGGATCGGCAGGTTGGCCGCCAGCAGCTCCACGCCCGGCGCATGCTGCACGGCGAATTGCCACAGCCGTTCGTAATACAACCCCAGCCGGCGGGTACGTGCCTGGCTCAGCCAATGCAGCAAGGCACTGCTGTCCTGGTCCAGCTGGCGCAGCCACTGCTCCAGCAAATGCGGGGCCTGCACCCAGTCGCTGCCGGTCAGCGGGTGGCGTTGTGGCCACGGCGTTTGCGCGAGCATCGGCGGGGCGAGCATCACCCACGCGAGATCGCGCACCTCGGGGTGACGCAGTTGGCGGGGCAGGTGCTGCAAATCAGGGAACAGAGTCATGGTCCGAGCATAGCCTTTTACAGCCGGGAAGGGGGCTGAGAACCGTTGTCGTCTGGGGTTTGCGGCGACAAAGGATTTTGTGTAACGCCGGCTTTCGCCCATAATCGTTCTTTTTTGCAGAACCCGAACCCCGCAGGAGCCCCATGGAGCAATTTCGCAATATCGGCATTATCGGTCGCCTGGGCAGTACCCAGGTGCTGGACACCGTCCGCCGACTGAAAAAGTTTCTGCTCGAGCGCCACCTGCATGTGATCCTCGAAGACACCATCGCTGAAATCCTCCCGGGCCATGGCCTGCAGACCTCGTCGCGCAAGATGCTCGGTGAAGTCTGCGACATGGTGATCGTGGTGGGCGGCGACGGCAGCCTGCTGGGCGCCGCCCGGGCGCTGGCGCGGCATAACGTGCCGGTGCTGGGGATCAACCGTGGAAGCCTGGGGTTCCTCACCGATATTCGCCCCGACGAGCTGGAAGTCGAAGTGGCCAAGGTGCTGGACGGCCACTACCTGGTGGAAAACCGCTTCCTGCTGCAAGCCGAAGTGCGCCGCCACGGCGAAGCCATCGGCCAGGGCGACGCCCTCAACGATGTGGTGCTGCACCCCGGCAAGTCGACGCGGATGATCGAGTTCGAGTTGTACATCGACGGCCAGTTCGTGTGCAGCCAGAAGGCCGACGGCCTGATCGTCGCCACGCCGACCGGGTCCACGGCCTACGCGCTGTCGGCCGGTGGGCCGATCATGCATCCCAAGCTGGATGCCATTGTGATCGTGCCGATGTATCCCCATATGTTGTCCAGCAGGCCTATCGTGGTCGATGGCAACAGTGAGCTGAAAATCGTGGTGTCAAAAGACATGCAGATCTACCCGCAAGTCTCCTGCGACGGGCAGAACCATTTCACCTGCGCCCCCGGTGACACCATCACCGTGAGCAAAAAGGCACAGAAGTTGCGGTTGATCCACCCGCTGGACCACAACTACTACGAAGTGTGCCGGACCAAGCTGGGCTGGGGCAGCCGCTTGGGGGGTGGAGGCGACTGATGCTCGATCCCGCGCGTAGCTACGACCTGATTGGTGACGTGCACGGTTGCGCTCATACCCTTGAGCACTTGCTCGACCGATTGGGTTACCACAAGCAGGGCGGTACCTGGCGGCATCCGTCGCGAATGGCCGTGTTCCTCGGCGATATCATCGACCGTGGCCCGCGCATTCGCGAGGCGCTGCATATCGTCCACGACATGACCGAGGCCGGCCAGGCACTGTGCATCATGGGCAACCATGAGTTCAACGCGCTGGGCTGGAGCACGCCCGCCGCCCCAGGCAGCGGCAAGCAGTTTGTGCGCGAGCACACGCCACGCCACGCGCGGTTGATCCACGAGACCCTGACCCAGTTCGAACAGCACCCGGCAGACTGGCACGATTTCCTCGGCTGGTTCTATGACATGCCGCTGTTTGTCGACGCCGGGCGATTCCGCGTAGTGCACGCTTGCTGGGACAACGGCTTTATCGAGCCCCTGCGCGCGCATTTCCCGGATGGCTGCATCGACGAACACTTCCTGCAAGCCGCCGCCGTGCCCGGCAGTTTCGCCAGCAATGCCTTCGACCGCCTGTTGCGCGGTACCGACATGCGCCTGCCGGACGGCTTGACCCTGACCGGCGGCGACGGCCTGACGCGCTCGTTCTTCCGTACCAAGTTCTGGGAAGACGACCCGAAAACCTACGGCGATATCGTGTTCCAGCCCGATGCGCTGCCGGAACCGGTGGCCGCCACGCCGCTGTCGTCCACTGAAAAGAATTCCCTGCTGCGCTACGGCGTCGACGAGCCATTGCTGTTCGTCGGCCACTACTGGCGCAGCGGCAAACCGGCGCCGATCCGCCCGAACCTGGCCTGCCTGGACTACAGCGCGGTGCTGTACGGCAAGCTGGTGGCGTACCGGCTGGATCAGGAAACCCGCCTGGACCCGCGTAAATTTGTTTGGGTCGATGTCGAGCGCCCTGAGGTTATTTCATGAGTACCGTTGCTGTATTACGCCTGCCGCTGGCGGTGGATTTGAGTGGTTTCGTCAAGCTTCTGCAACGCATGCAAGTGCCCCATCGCGTCAGCGAAGAAGCCGGGGAGCAGGTGCTGTGGGTGCCTGACTCCATCAGTGAAGACGTGAAGGTCCTGTACCAGCGCTTTCCGGCCGGTGACCCGGACCAGCAACTGGACATTCCCGAGCAGGCGACGTCGACCAGGCGTCCCGGGTTTGCCCAGCAGCTTCGCCACAGCCCGGTGACCGCGTTGGTGTTGCTGCTGAGCATCATCGTCGGCGCCGTTACGTTGCTGGGGGATAACCTGCAAGCCATGAGCTGGCTGACCTTCCTGCCGTTCAGCGTGGCAGGCGAGTACATCCGTTTCACGCCATTGACCGACAGCCTGGCGTCGGGACAGTGGTGGCGCCTCGTCACGCCGATGTTGATCCACTTCGGCATCCTGCACCTGGCCATGAACGGCATGTGGTACTGGGAACTGGGGCGGCGCATCGAGTTGCGCCAGGGCAGCATCAACCTGCTGGGCCTGACCCTGCTGTTCAGCCTGGTGTCGAACTACGCTCAATACTATTTTGGTGGTCCCGGCCTGTTTGGCGGGTTGTCCGGCGTGCTGTATGGCTTGCTCGGGCATTGCTGGATCTATCAGTGGGTGTCGCCGAATCCGGTGTATCGCCTGCCTCGCGGGGTGTTGGTGATGATGCTGGTGTGGCTGGTGCTGTGCCTGTCGGGCCTGGTCTCGATGATCGGCTTCGGCGAAATCGCCAACGCGGCCCACGTGGGTGGCCTGGTGATGGGTTGCCTGACCGGTTTGTTGGGTGGCTTGTACAGCCGCCGCAAAATGTCTCCTATTTAGTTAAGGAAGAGTCTTATGTCCTCTTTTGTCGAAATGATCGAAAACATCACCCCGGACATCTACGAGAGCCTCAAGCTCGCCGTGGAAATCGGCAAATGGTCCGATGGCCGCAAGCTCACCGCCGAGCAGCGTGAATTGTCGTTGCAGGCGGTGATCGCCTGGGAACTGCAGAACCTGCCGGAAGACCAGCGCACCGGCTACATGGGCCCGCAGGAATGCGCCTCGAAGTCGGCGCCGGTGCCGAACATCCTGTTCAAGTCGGATGCCATCCATTGATTGAGATTGGCCGTGGTGCAGTCAGCAAGATGTCGGCGCAGTTGGGTGAGCCGACCGTTCAATACGCGTTTCGCCTGGGCGATACCGAGGTGCCGGTCAATCCATTGATCGGCACTACCGTGCGCCTGGAATACCTCGGTGCGATCCATTGCACCCATTGCGGTCGCAAGACCAAGACCAGTTTCAGCCAGGGTTACTGCTACCCGTGCATGACCAAACTGGCCCAGTGCGACCTGTGCATCATGAGCCCCGAGCGCTGCCATTACGACGCCGGCACCTGCCGCGATCCGGCCTGGGGTGAAAAATTCTGCATGACCGACCACGTGGTGTACCTGGCGAACTCGTCGGGGATCAAGGTCGGCATCACCCGCGCCAGCCAGCTGCCGACCCGCTGGCTCGACCAGGGTGCCAGCCAGGCGCTGCCGATCATGCGCGTTGCCACGCGCCAGCAGTCGGGCTTCGTCGAAGACCTGTTCCGCAGCCAGGTGGCCGACAAGACCAACTGGCGCGCGTTGCTCAAGGGCGATGCCCAGGCCGTCGACCTTGCGCAGGTGCGCGACGAACTGTTCGCCAGCTGTGCCGAAGGCATGCTCGGTTTGCAGGAACGCTTTGGCCTGCAGGCCATCCAACCGGTGACCGACATCGAACCGATCGAAATCCGCTACCCGATCGAGCAGTATCCGACCAAGATCGTCAGCTTCAACCTGGACAAGAACCCGATTGCCGAAGGCACGCTGATGGGGATCAAGGGCCAATACCTGATCTTCGATACCGGCGTGATCAATATTCGTAAATACACGGCCTACCAGCTCGCCGTGCATCAGTAGAAGGACGACAGACATGCGCACCGAACAGCCGAAGATGATTTACCTGAAGGACTATCAGGCGCCGGACTACCTGATCGACGAGACGCACCTGACCTTCGAGTTGTTCGAGGACCATAGCCTGGTCCACGCGCAGCTGGTGATGCGCCGCAACCCCGAGCGCGGCGCCGGCTTGCCGCCGCTGGTGCTGGACGGGCAGCAGTTGGAGCTGCTGTCGGTGAACCTGGCCGACCAGGAACTGACCGACGCCGACTACCAGTTGAGCGACAGCCACCTGACCGTGCACCCCACCAGCGCGACCTTCACCCTCGACACCACGGTGAAGATCCACCCGGAAACCAATACCGCCCTGGAAGGCCTGTACAAATCCGGCGGCATGTTCTGCACCCAGTGCGAGGCCGAGGGTTTCCGCAAGATCACCTATTACCTCGACCGTCCGGACGTGATGAGCGTGTTCACCACCACGGTGATCGCCGAGCAACACAGCTACCCGGTGTTGCTGTCCAACGGCAACCCGATTGCTTCCGGCCCTGGCGAAGACGGCCGGCACTGGGCGACCTGGGAAGATCCGTTCAAGAAGCCGGCGTACCTGTTTGCACTGGTGGCCGGTGATTTGTGGTGTGTCGAAGACACCTTCACCACCATGACCGAGCGCACCGTGGCGCTGCGTATCTATGTCGAGCCGGAAAACATCGACAAGTGCCAGCACGCCATGAACAGCCTGAAGAAATCCATGCGCTGGGACGAGGAAGTCTATGGCCGTGAGTACGATCTCGACATCTTCATGATCGTCGCGGTCAACGACTTCAACATGGGCGCCATGGAAAACAAGGGCCTCAACATCTTCAACTCCAGCGCCGTGCTGGCCCGTGCCGAAACCGCCACCGACGCCGCGCACCAGCGAGTCGAGGCGATCGTTGCCCACGAATACTTCCACAACTGGTCGGGCAACCGCGTGACTTGCCGCGACTGGTTCCAGCTGTCGCTGAAGGAAGGCTTCACGGTGTTCCGTGATTCGCAGTTCTCTGCCGACATGAACTCGGCCACCGTCAAGCGCATCCAGGACGTGGCTTATCTGCGCACTCACCAGTTCGCCGAAGATGCCGGTCCCATGGCCCACGCGGTACGTCCGGACGGCTTTATCGAGATCTCCAACTTCTACACCCTGACCGTGTACGAAAAGGGCTCGGAAGTCGTCCGTATGATCCAAACCTTGCTTGGCGCCGAAGGGTTCCGCAAAGGCAGCGACCTGTACTTCGAACGCCACGACGGCCAGGCTGTGACCTGCGATGACTTCATCAAGGCCATGGAAGACGCCAACGGCGCTGACCTGACCCAGTTCAAGCGCTGGTACAGCCAGGCCGGTACGCCACGCCTGGCGGTGAGCGAGTCCTACGACCCGGTGGCTAAAACCTACAGCCTGACCTTCCGTCAAAGCTGCCCGGAAACCCCGGACAAGGTGGAAAAACTGCCGTTCGTGATTCCGGTTGAGCTGGGCCTGCTGGACGGGAAGGGCGCGGGCATCGCCTTGCGCCTGGCCGGTGAAACCGCTGCCGGCGCCACGTCCCGCGTGATCTCGGTGACCGAAGCCGAACAGACCTTCACCTTTGTCGACATCGCCGAGCACCCGCTGCCGTCGCTGCTGCGCGGCTTCTCGGCGCCGGTGAAGCTGAGCTTCCCGTATAACCGCGACCAACTGATGTTCCTGATGCAGCACGACAGCGATGGCTTCAATCGCTGGGACGCCGGCCAGCAGCTGTCGGTGCAGGTGTTGCAGGAGCTGATCGCCCAACATCAGCAGGGCAAGGCGCTGGTGCTGGATCAACGCCTGATCACTGCACTGCGCAGCGTATTGAGCGACGAAAGCCTGGACCAGGCGATGGTCGCCGAGATGCTCTCGCTGCCGAGCGAAGCCTACCTGACTGAAATCAGCGAAGTGGCGGATGTCGACGCCATCCACGCGGCCCGCGAGTTTGCTCGCAAGCAGTTGGCCGACAACCTGTTCGAGGGCCTGTGGCTGCGTTACCAGGCCAATCGCGACCTGTCGAAGAAAACCCCGTACGTGGCCGAGGCGGAACACTTTGCCCGTCGCGCCTTGCAGAACATTGCGCTGTCGTACCTGATGCTCAGCGGCAAGCCGGAAGTGCTGGCGGCGACCCTTGAACAGTTCGACGCGTGCGACAACATGACCGAGCGCCTGACGGCCCTGGCGGTGCTGGTCAACTCGCCGTTCGAAGAAGAGAAAGCCAAGGCGCTGGCGGTGTTTGCCGAGAACTTCAAGGACAACCCGCTGGTCATGGACCAGTGGTTCAGCGTACAGGCGGGCAATGGTTTGCCGGGCGCGCTGGAGCGGGTCAAGACGTTGATGCAGCACCCTGCGTTCAACATCAAGAACCCGAACAAGGTGCGGGCACTGGTGGGCGCGTTTGCCGGGCAGAACCTGATCAACTTCCACGCGGCGGATGGTTCGGGTTATCGGTTCCTGGCGGACCTGGTGATCCAGTTGAATGGCTTCAACCCACAGATTGCTTCGCGGCAATTGGCGCCGTTGACCCGCTGGCGCAAGTACGACAGCGCGCGGCAGGCGCTGATGAAAGGCGAGCTGGAGCGGATTCGCGCTTCGGGCGAGCTGTCCAGCGATGTGTTTGAAGTGGTGAGCAAAAGCCTCGCTTAACTGAGGCTGAGTACTGCATCTGTGGCGAGGGAGCTTGCTCCCGCTGGAGTGCGCAGCGCTCCCAAGATTTTGGGGCCGCTACGCAGCCCAGCGGGAGCAAGCTCCCTCGCCACAACGGGTCTTAGATAACCGGCGGCCAGCGCAGGTCTTGTGCATCATCGTCCGTATAACGTGGGAAGCGCTCCGCGATCATCTCGTGGGGCACGCCCAGCGGTATCGCGCTGGCAGCATCCAGACGGTCCACTTGCTCAGCCGAGAGTTGCACACTCAACGCACCCAGGGTGCCGTCCAGCTGTTCGCGGGTACGCGGCCCCAGGATCGGGATCAGCGCGGTAGTGGAACGACGGGCCTTTTCCCGCAGCCAGGCGATGGCGATGTGAGTCGGCGTGGCGTCCAGTTCACCGGCAACCGCCAGCAGGGTGTCGAGCACTGCGGTTTCCCGTGCACTTTTTTCAGCGTGGACCAAAATCCCCAGCTTGCTGGCGCGGGTATCGTCCTGGCTGTTGCGGTACTTCCCGGTCAGAAAACCACCCCCCAGCGGTGACCATAAAGTCGCGGCCAGGCCCAGGGCCTCGGCCATGGGCAGCAGCTCGCGGTCAGCGGTGCGTTCGGCCAGGCTGTATTCGGTCTGGATCGCTACCAGGGGTGCAAAGCCGCGCACTTCAGCGAGCAGGTCGGCGCGGGCAATGCGCCAGGCGGGGAAGTTGGACAGCCCGGCGTAGTGGATCTTGCCGGCACGCACCAGGTCATCAAAACCCCGCAGGATCTCTTCCATCGGCGTGACGTTGTCGCTGATATGCGCCCAGAACAGGTCGATGTGGTCGGTGTTCAAGCGTTTCAGGCTTTCTTCGACGGCGCGCACCATGTTCTTGCGGTTGTTGCCAAGCTTGAGGGTGCCTTCGTCTTGAGGCTGGGTGCGCAGGGTGTATTTGCTGGCGATCACCAGGCGGTCGCGTTCCGAGGCAATGAACTCGCCGAGCAGCACTTCCGATTGGCCGAACTGGTAGCCGTTGGCAGTATCGAGGAAGTTTCCGCCGGCCTCCAGATAGCCGTCGTAGATTCGCTTGGACTCGTCGCGCTCGGCGCCGTGGCCCCAGCCTGTGCCGAAATTGGCGGTACCCAGGGCCAGCTCTGAAACCCGCAGGCCGCTGCGACGGCCAAAGACTTTATTGCGCATACCGAAACTCCTGACGCTGTGGTTGGTTTAAATGTTTCGCAACATCTATTAAATATGATGCGAGTCATATATTTCGTCAAGGGGCTTTTTTTGGCGGCTGAAGGGAAGGGTGCCTGCTCCTGACACTTTCTGACGGAGGCCTCTGCTAAGCTGCGCCACCTTTCTTTTTCGAGCATGATCAACGTGTCGCGTACCAGTCGTCTGTTGACCTTGTTGCAAGTCCTGCGGGGCAAAAAGCGCCCGGTGACGGCCGCCGTGCTGGCGGCAGAACTGGAGATTTCCGAGCGCACGCTGTACCGCGATATCGCCGAACTGACCGCGTTGGGCGCACCGATCTACGGCGAGGCGGGCGTGGGCTATGTGCTGCGTGCGGGCCTGTTTCTGCCGCCGCTGATGCTCAATGCCGACGAGACCGAAGCCATCGTGCTGGGCTTGCGGTATGTCGACCAGCGCGGTGATGACGTACTGAGCCAGGCGGCGGCCAATGCGCTTGCAAAGATCGCCGACGTGCTTGACCCGGCTGCCCAGGAAGCCTTGCGCAATCCGACGGTGCTGCCGGGCCCGCCAGGCTTCGGCTACCCGGAAAACCGCGTGCCGTTGAATGTGTTCCGCGAGGCCATTCGCGGCCAGGCCAAGCTGCACATCGACTACGCCGATGCCAGCCAGACCGCCAGCCAGCGCCTGATCTGGCCCCTGGCCCTGGGCTTTCTCAACGAAGTGCGGGTGATCGTCGCGTGGTGTGAATTGCGTGGGGCCTATCGCACCTTCCGCACCGACCGAGTGGCCGCCGCGCGCCTGCAAGGTGAACGTTATCCTGGCCGCCGCAGCGACTGGTTGCGGGGCTGGCGCAAGCTGATGGAACAGAACGAATCCGGGCCGTTCACTCCTGACAAGAACTGACACAACGCTGCTTTAGGATGGCTCCATAAATCACTAAAAAGGAGATGTCACCATGTCCCAACCCACCCCTGAACTGGCCCCGGCTATTGCAACCTACATTGCCGCGGCGAATGCCGGCGACACCTCGCTGGTGGCCGACTGTTTCGCCGAAGATGCCAACGTGTTCGACGAAGGCGAGCACCGGGTCGGTACAGCCGCCATCGCCCGCTGGATGGAAGACACCGGGCGTCGTTACCAGCCCAGGGTCCAGGTGCTGAATGTGCAGCACCGCACGGGCAAGGTGCTGGTCAGCAACCTGATCACCGGCAGCTTTCCCGGCAGCCCGCTGGAGCTGCGCTATACCTTCCGCCTCAATGAACACGGCAAGATTGCCCGATTGGATATTTCCCTGTAGCCGTCATGGCATACTGCCGGGCATGACTTTCGACTCGCCACTTGCCGCCTATCAGCACGCCATCACCGAACAGGGTTTTGTCCCCGACGACGCCCAGCGTGAAGCGGTGCAAGCCCTGCAGGACTGCCATCAGGCCTTGCACCACGGCCATGGGCCCATCACCGGGGTGTACCTGTGGGGCCCGGTCGGCCGGGGCAAGACCTGGCTGATGGACCAGTTCTACCAAAGCCTGGGAGTGCCAGCGCGGCGCCAGCATTTTCATCACTTCATGGGCTGGGTGCACCAGCGTTCATTCCAGCTCACGGGCACCCACGATCCCTTGCAGGCCCTGGCCCGCGAACTGAGCCGGGAAGTGCGGGTGCTGTGTTTCGATGAGTTGTTTGTCAACGACATTGGTGACGCCATCATCCTCGGTCGGCTGTTCCAGGTGATGTTCAAGGAAGGCGTGGTGATGGTCTGCACGTCCAACCAGCCACCGGACCAGCTGTACGCCGACGGTTTCAACCGGGATCGTTTCCTGCCGGGAATCGAAGCGATCAAACAGCATATGCGGGTGGTGGCAGTCGATGGCGGGGAGGATCATCGCCTGCACCCGGGCACCGCACTGCAGCGTTACTGGGTCGACCAGCCCGAAGCGTTGGCCGAGGTGTTTCGCCAGTTAAGCGCCGGACAGGCAGTGAGCAGCGCCCCGATTGCTGTCGGCTACCGCTGCATCGTGGCAGTGCAGTCCAGTGAAACCGTGCTGTGGTGTCGCTACGCCGACCTGTGTGAACAGCCGTTGGCGGCGATGGATTTCATGCTGCTGTGTGATCGGTTCAAGGCCATTTTGCTCGGCGAGGTGCCCAACCTCAGCGCGCAAAAGCGCCCGGGACGAATCGCCCGTGGCACCGAAGACGCTGCCGAACGGGTGGACGCCGGGGACCGGGAACTGCCGGAACTGTCGGTGCATGACGACAGCGTCCGGCGTTTTATCGCGCTGGTGGACGAGTGCTACGACCGCAAGGTGCCGCTGTACATCGAGGCCCGGGTGCCGCTGGAAAGCCTCTACACCGAGGGTTACCTGGAGTTTCCATTCCGCCGCACCCTGAGCCGCCTGCAGGAGATGCAACTGGCACGGTTTGGCGAGCCTGGCGCGCTTTCACGCGGGCAAATGTAGTTAATCTCCTTCATCTAATGCCTGCACCACGCTTACAATCGAGCCCTTTTATGGGGACCGAGTCCCTGTCGCACCGTCAACGAGGAAGGAAATGGACAGCGCAGACATCCTGGTGCTGCAAGCCAGCTACACCAATCCGGTACACGCCGAGGCCATTGGCCTGGTGCTCAATCATTACGCCGAAGACCCCATGGGCGGTGGCCACAGCCTGCCGGCCGACCGCTTGCAGCAACTGCCGGCAGAGCTGGCCAAGCGTGCCCACGCGTTCAGTGTGCTGGCCTTTGTCGGCGGTACGCCGGCCGGCCTGGTGAACTGCTTTGAAGGGTTTTCCACCTTTGCCTGCCGCCCGCTGGTCAACGTGCACGACGTGGTGGTGATGGATCAATTCCGTGGCCTGGGGCTGAGTCAGAAGATGCTGCAAAAGGTCGAGGAAATTGCTCGCCAGCGCGGTTGCTGCAAGATCACCCTCGAGGTGCTTGAAGGCAACGCCGTGGCGCAGTCGGCGTATCGAAAGTTTGGGTTTGATGATTCGGTATTTGATCCGCAACATGGCCGGATGTTGTTCTGGAGCAAGCCGCTTTAATTAAAGTTTATTTAATTAAAGGCAAAAAAAGGCGCCAGCAAGTGGCGCCAAATTGACCTTGGCTATCAGAGCGGAATAGCACAGGTATTGCGGGTAAATCAGCTGTTCGGTGTGTTGGTAGTTTGGTCGGCCGTTGCCGGCTTTTCGGTCTTGCCGTCAGCCATTGCGGTTTGCTGGGCAGCACCGTGAGTCTGTTCCTGAACGAAGGTGAAGTTGTTGTAGAACTCCTTCGAACGCTCTGAGCCGCCTTCTGCAAAGGCGGCTACGGAAGTCATGGTCATCAGGCCGGCAAGGATAACAGTCGAAAATTTCATGGCAGTGTCTCAGTAAGTGTGTTGGGTCCGCGCGTTGTCATCAGCGGCGGGATGGGGAGACTGTGGGCCAATGATATTAAGTAAGGGTTAACCTCGCGCTGACCGAAAGTTAACGATTTCGTTAACTTCCAATCTTTAGCAGCGATGAATTCAGAGCTTCCAGTCCAGTGCAACGCTGATAGAGCGCGGGTCTCCCCAATACACGCCGTTATAGAAGCCGACGCGCTCGTAATATTTTTTATCAAATAGGTTGTTGATATTAAGTGACGCCGACAAGTGGTCATCGAACTCATAGCGCGACATCAGGTTGACCACGGTATAGGCCTGCTGGGTGATCCGGGTGCGCTCCCTGATCAGGGCTCCATTGGTGTCCCGGCCAACCGGGCGATAGGCGAAGTCGTAGAAGTCACTTTGCCAATTCACCGCGCCGCCGACCGTCAGCGCGTGCCATTCGCCGGGCAGGCGGTAGGCCGTGGACACGCGCAACAGGTTCAGTGGCAGGTGGGTGTTGTTGCGCTGCTTGTCACCGTTCAGCGAGTGGGTGTAGGTGTATCCGGCGGTCAGGTTCCAGTCGGGGCGCACCTCTCCGGACACCTCTACCTCGAAACCCTGAACCTTGTTGCCTTTGCCGCCGGATGTGAAGAACTGCTCACCGGTCTCCGGATCCGGTGGGGTCAAACTGTCCAGTTCCGCGACGTTGTCCTGTTTGCTCCAGAAGTACGCGGCCGCCAGGTTCAGGCGCTCTTCCAGCAGGCTGCCCTTGATGCCCACTTCATAGTTGCTGCCTACCACCGGCTCCAGGTATTGCTTGCCGGCGTTGCGTTCTTCCTGCGGGTTGAAGATGTCGGTGTAGCTGGCGTAGACGGTGTACTCCGGGGTCAGGTCGTAGAGCAGGCCGGCGTAGGGTGTCCACATGTCGTTGTGGGTCTGGCTGGATTTTGACGTACCGAGGAACTGGTCAGTGTCCCTGTTGTAGTTGTAGGTGGTGCTCTCGATCTCCCAGCTGCCGTAGCGGCTGCCCAATACCGCATGCAGGCGATCGGTCAGGCTCAGGCGGGTGGCCAGGTAGCCGGCCTTTTGGCGGGTGCTGCCTTGTTCGCCCTTGAGGCCGGTGTTGGTGTCGGGGAATTTGCCGATCCCGCCCATGTGTTTCCAATCGTCGATGCTGGTGTAGTCCTTCGGCACCGTACCGCTGCGCAGGTGTGGCGAAGCGTCACGCTGCTCGGACTCGCCGTAACCCACCATCAATTCGTGCTCACGACCCAGCAGGGCATAGGACCCGGACAGGTTCAAGTCGACCACGTCCATTTTCGAGGTGCCGAGCATGTGGCTGGTCCAGGCGGTCATGCCGCTGCGGTCGGCATTCGGGAAGCCTGAGCCGCCGTAATAGACCTTGCCGTCGGTGTCGCTTTCACGGTGGGTATAGGCGGCCTTCAGGTGCCAGTCACCCGCCAGGCGGTGGTCGAGGGTAGCGAAGGTGGTTTCATCTTTCAGCGGCCAGGAACTCCAGTGGGCCGCGATGTTGGCGGAGCGGGGCAGCCTGGCTTTGCTGCCGTCGCTGTTCCAGTAGGGCAAGGTGCCCCACGCGGTGCCCTGCACATGCTTGTTCTGGTAATCGAAGCCCACCGCCAGCACCGTGTCGTCGGTCAGGTCGCCTTCGAGGATGCCGTAGCCGACTTCCCGTTGCAGCGCGTAGTTGTCGCGGTAGGACTGGCTGTCACGGTAGGCGAGCACCGTGCGGCCGCGCAGGCGCCCGTCAAATGCCAGGGGGCCGCCAACGTCCAGGTAGCTGTAGTAATTGTCGTGGGAGCCGCCACTGACGCCTGTCTTGGCCTGCCACTGTGCGGTCGGGCGTTTGCGCACCATGTTGACCGTGGCCGAGGGGTCGCCGGCGCCGGTGGTCAGGCCGGTGGCGCCGCGGACCACTTCGACCCGGTCGTAGATGATGGTGTCGGCATCGGACTTCATGCGGCCGAAGGTGTTGAGCATGCCGTCAATCTGGAAGTTGGTGATGCCGTAGCCGCGCGAGGAATAGCCGACCCGGTCGGAGTCCAGGTGCTGCACCACCACGCCGGTGGTCTGGCGCATCACTTCGGTCAGGGTGTTGAGGTTGAAGTCGTCCATCTGCTGGCGGGTGATCACCGAGACTGACTGCGGGGTTTCCTTGATGGACAGGTTCAGCCGGGTGGCGGTGCCCATTGAGCCTGTGGTGTAGGCACCGGTGTGTTCGGTGTTGGCGCCAAGGCCTTCGGCGGTGATGCTGGTGCTGCCCAGTTCCAGGGCTTTGGCCGGCGCTTGGGATTCCTGGTCGGGGTCGTTTTCGGCCAGCAGGTCCGGGCTCAGCACCACGCTGAAGAGGCCCAGGGTCAAGGTCATGGAACGGGTAATAGGCGCGAACATCGCGGCGAACTCCTTGTCGTCTATGAAAAATGCCATTGGCTCAAAGACGAAAGGAGGCGGGGAACTTTAGCGCTAAACGAGAATAATTATTATCTTAACGTTGCCGCCAAATCGGGTTTCACCGCTTTGCGCGGATGAAACCCGGGCGATTCAAGCTACTTGACGACCACGTTGACGGCGTCTGGCTTGGGCTTGATCAGGCTGAAATCAATCAGCGGTTTTTGCTGGCGTGCATACGGGTCGCCAATCATCCGTGGCCGAGGCTTGAAGCTGTCACTGACCAGGCTCTTGCTGTGGTCCAGTTCGTCGAAGCTCAACCCGGCCATGTCGGCCCAGGTATGGATCAGCTGCGAGCTGGTGTAAGGGCGCTGCAAGTCACCGGCAAAACTCCAGTCATGGCTTTCACGCCACTTGGGTGATGCGTAGGCCATGAACGGAATGGTGTACATCGGTGCTGTCGGTTTGCCTTCGTTACGGCCCAGGGTGTTGTGGCCGGCCGAATCGAACACGTCTTCGCCGTGGTCGGAAAGGTACAGCAGGAAACCGTTCGGATCGGTCTTGGCGTAGTCCTTGATCAGGCTCGACACCACGAAATCGTTGTAAAGCACCGCATTGTCGTAGCTGTTGTAGGTCGGCAACTGTGCGTCGCTGACCCCCTCAGGCACGCCCTGGCGGTCGGTGAACTTGTCGAAGGTCGGCGGGTAGCGGTACTGGTAGCTCATGTGGGTACCCAGCAGGTGCACCACGATGAATTTGCGTTCGGCGGTGTCGGACATGGCCTTGGCAAACGGCTCCAGCACGTCGCCGTCATACTGGCGCGCATTCTGGTTGCGGTTGTTGTTCAGGTACACCTGCTCGTCGGCCTGTTCGGAGAAGGTCGTGAGCATGGTGTTGCGCTTGGTCATGGTCTGCTGGTTGGTGATCCAGAAGGTCTTGTAGCCGGCCTGCTTCATCACGCTGACGATGGACGGGGTCTTGAGGTACAGGTCCGGGTTTTCTTCGTCGGCGAAGGTCAGCACCTGTTGCAGCGCCTCGATGGTGTACGGGCGCGGGGTAATGACGTTGTCGAACACCGCCAGTTGGTCCCGCAGCTTGTCCAGTTCCGGCGTGGTGTTGCGCGGGTAGCCATACAGGCTCATGCGCTGGCGGTTGGTGGACTCGCCGATCACCAGCACCAGGGTCGATGGCTGGCCGGCCATGCTGTCCTTGAGGTTGGTCAGGGGCGGGATCTTGCTGGCGCTGGTCAGCATGCCTTGCATGTTATCCAGTTGTTCGGTGTAGCGGCGGTAGGCGACGATCATCTGCCATGGCACTGCCGGCTCGATACGGGTTTCGAAGCGGTCGATGGCCAGTTCCATGGTCTCGCTCTTGGCGATCTGCTTGACCAGCGGGTAGCCGACGATGGCAATCACGATTGCGGCAGCCGCCAGCATGGCCTGGCCACGTGGCAGGTAAACCGGGCGTACGCGGGTCCACAGGAAAACGGCCATGGCGGTGTGGGCAATGAACGCCAGCACGATCCACCAGGCAAAGTATTGGGTGGCGTATTCGCCGGCTTCAGAGATGTTCGACTCGAACATGATGAAGATGACGCTTTGAGAGAATTCCTGCTGGTAGATGAAGAAATAACCCAGGCTGGCCATGGAACAGGCCCACAGCACCACGCCAATCAACCCCGCCACCAGGCGCGCGCGACGTGGGAACAACAGCATCGGCGCCAGCCACAGGGCGCTCATGAAGAATGCCTGGCGGAAACCACTGAAGCCGGAGGTGCCGGTCAGTTGGATCAGCAGTTGGGTAATGCCCGAGAAATACCAGAAGAACAGAAACATCCAGCCGAGGCCGGCCCAATCAAAACCTTTCGCAGACGTAGTGCTGCGTTTGAACATCGCCATCCAGCGCTCCAACCCGATAATTTCAGTGTCAACGCGCAGGGATGCACGCAAACAGAGGGCCTGCGCACGTAGCGCGGCCCTATTCGGCGGGAGTATCGGGAGGGGGATGTGAAAACTTCGTGAGTTATTCCTGAACGGTTCGTTCAGCCCACGTTCAGCAAAGTGCGGGCTGGGTGCCGGACGGCTGATTGAGCTGGCCCTGCAGGTGCGAGCGCAAACGCATGACTTCCTGCTGCAGTTGGTCGCGCTCGTTTTTCAACTGGCGCAATTCATCGCGGCGAATGGTGACGTAGAGGGTCTGTGGCGGACGGGTCATGTGTGCAGTGCTCATTGCTTACCTCGCAAATAGCCGGTCTATCGCGGTGCCAGAGCGCTTGAATCGAGGCTCTCGGCAACAGTCGGGGCAATTCTGAATTCTTTTTTTAATGAAGGGAACTTTTTTATTTTTGATGGTCGTTGTGACTTTTAACCCACTGAAGGCGAAAGGATGGCCACTTTTTGTCATGAAACTATGCCAATCCGCTCTGGACTAACCCTCATTAGCCTCATTGCGCTATAAACTGTGACACACATTTATTCGTAGTAAGGAGCATCAGCACATGCAACTGGGGATTATTGGACTAGGCCGCATGGGTGGCAACATTGCGCGGCGCCTGATGCTCAATGGGCATACCACCGTGGTTTACGACCGCAATGAAGCATTCGTAAAAGGTCTGGCAGGCGAGGGCGCCACGGGCGTTGCTGACCTGGCAGGCCTGGTGGCCGGGCTGCAAAAGCCACGGGCGATCTGGGTGATGCTGCCGGCAGGCGACCCGACCGAGAACACCATTGAAGAACTGAGCCAACTGCTTGAAGACGGTGATGTGATCATCGACGGCGGCAACACCTTCTATAAGGATGACATCCGTCGGGCCAAGGCCCTGTCGGAAAAAGGCCTGCACTATGTCGACGTCGGCACCTCCGGCGGCGTCTGGGGCCTGGAGCGCGGCTACTGCATGATGATCGGCGGCGACGCCGAGACCGTTAAGCTGCTGGACCCGATCTTCGAAAGCCTGGCACCGGGCCTGGGCACCATCCCGCGTACCAAGGACCGTTCCGCCGCAGCGGACAGCCGTGCCGAGCGCGGCTATATCCACGCAGGGCCTGCCGGTTCCGGGCACTTCGTCAAGATGATCCACAACGGCATCGAGTACGGGATGATGCAGGCCTTCGCCGAAGGTTTCGACATCCTCAAGACCAAGAATTCGGAGAACCTGCCGCAAGACCAGCGCTTCGACCTGAATGTTGCCGATATCGCCGAAGTCTGGCGCCGCGGCAGCGTGGTGTCGTCCTGGCTGCTGGACCTGACCGCCGACGCCCTGGCCACCGATCCGAAGCTCGACGGGTATTCCGGCTCGGTCGCCGACAGTGGCGAAGGCCGCTGGACCATCGAGGCCGCCATGGAACAATCGGTACCGGTTCCGGTGCTGTCGAACTCGCTGTTCGCACGCTTCCGCTCCCGCCAGCAAAGTACCTACGGTGACAAAATGCTTTCTGCCATGCGCTTCGGCTTTGGCGGCCATGTGGAGACTCCCAAAAAATGACCGCCAACGGCAAGAAACCCAAGGCCGAACCCGCTCCGCCCACCACACTGTTTCTGTTTGGTGCCCATGGTGACCTGGTCAAGCGCCTGCTGATGCCGGCGCTGTACAACCTCAGCCGCGACGGGCTGCTGGGCGATGGCTTGCGCATTGTCGGCGTTGATCACAACGCCATCAGCGACGCCGATTTCGCCAAGAAGCTCGAGGACTTCATTCGCACCGAGGCCGCCAGCAAGGTCAAGGGCAATGCCGAGAACGCCCTGGACCCTGCATTGTGGGAACAGTTGGCCAAAGGCATCAGCTACGTCGAGGGTGATTTCCTCGACGACGGCACCTACGCCGATATCGGCAAGAAGATTGCCGACAGCGGTACTGGCAATGCGGTGTTTTACCTCGCCACTGCGCCGCGTTTCTTCGCCGAAGTGGTGCAGCGCCTCGGCGCGGCCGGCTTGCTGGAAGAAACCCCGGAGGCGTTCCGCCGGGTGGTGATCGAAAAGCCGTTCGGCTCCGACCTCGCCACCGCCGAAGCGCTGAACGCCTGCCTGCTCAAGGTGATGAGCGAAAAGCAGATCTACCGCATCGACCATTACCTGGGCAAGGAAACCGTCCAGAACATCCTCATCAGCCGTTTTTCCAATGTGCTGTTCGAGGCGTTCTGGAACAACCACTACATTGACCACGTACAAATCACCGCCGCCGAAACCGTCGGCGTGGAAACGCGTGGCAGTTTCTTCGAACACACCGGCACCCTGCGGGACATGGTGCCCAATCACCTGTTCCAGTTGCTGGCGATGGTCGCCATGGAACCGCCGGCTGCCTTTGGCGCCGACGCAGTGCGGGGCGAGAAGGCCAAGGTGATCGGGGC
The DNA here is from genome assembly GCF_013385565.1 of Pseudomonas sp. E6002. Taxonomy (NCBI): domain Bacteria; kingdom Pseudomonadati; phylum Pseudomonadota; class Gammaproteobacteria; order Pseudomonadales; family Pseudomonadaceae; genus Pseudomonas; species Pseudomonas sp. E6002. The sequence continues at coordinate 30,126 of NZ_JACAPT010000057.1, forward strand.
CATCCGGCCCTGGTCGCTGGAAGACGCACGGGCCAACTCGGTGCGTGGCCAGTACACCTCGGGTGAAGTCGGCGGCAAGCAGTTGCCGGGTTACCGCGAAGAGGCCAATGTTGCGCCCGACAGCAGCACCGAGACCTTCGTTGCCCTCAAGGTGTTGATCGACAACTGGCGTTGGGTGGGTGTGCCGTTTTACCTGCGCACCGGCAAGCGCATGAGCATCCGCGACACCGAGATCATCATCTGCTTCAAGCCGGCGCCTTACGCGCAGTTCCGTGATACCGAGGTCGATGAACTCAAGCCGACGTACTTGAAGATCCAGATCCAGCCGAATGAAGGCATGTGGTTCGACCTGCTGGCGAAAAAGCCCGGGCCGACCCTGGACATGGCCAACGTGGAACTGGGGTTTGCCTACAAGGACTTCTTCGAGATGCAGCCGTCGACAGGTTACGAAACCCTGATCTACGACTGCATGACCGGCGACCAGACCTTGTTCCAGCGCGCCGACAACATCGAGAACGGCTGGCGTGCGGTGCAGCCTTTTCTCGATGCGTGGAAGCAGGACGACGGCATCCAGGCCTACAAGGCGGGTGAGGACGGCCCGGCGGCGGCTGATGCGTTGCTGGCCCGCGATGGCCGTACCTGGCACAGCCTCGGATGAGTGACTTGCCGAGTCAACCCATCCGTTTTGTGTTGAGTGATATGGATGGCACGTTGCTGCATCCGGATCACAGCCTCAGCCAGCGCACCATTGATACGGTTCGCGCCTTGCGCGCGGCCGGGGTGTTTTTCAGCCTGGCCAGCGGGCGACCGCCCAAGGCCATGCGTCAGCAGGTCGAAGCACTGGGCATCGATGTGCCGATTGCCGGCTTCAACGGCGGCACGCTGGTCAATCCCGACGGCAGTATTCTGGTGGCGCATCACTTGCCGGCAGAAGCGGCGCTGGTGGCGTTGGCCTTGTTTACGCCGCAGCCGGACGTTGAAGTCTGGCTGTTTGCCGACGGGGACTGGCTGCGTCGCGATCCCGGCGGACCGATGGCGGTTCGCGAGGAGCACGGCCTGGGCTATGGGGCGATCGTGGTGGAGAGCTTCGAGCCGTATCTGGATCGGGTCGACAAGATTGTTGCTGCCAGTACCAATACCCAGCTGCTGATGGAGCTTGAGGCGCAGTTGCAGCCCAGGGTCGAGGGATTGGCCCAGGTGTCGCGTTCGCAGCCGGTGTTCCTGGATGTCACCGCCATGAAGGCCAACAAGGGTGAAGCATTGAGAACCCTTGCGGCGCACCTCGGTGTGCCACTGCAACAGACCGCAGCCATCGGTGATGGCGGCAATGACCCGGCGATGTTTCATGTGGCGGGGTTGTCGATTGCCATGGGCCAGGCAGAAGAGGTGGTCAAGCGCCAGGCCAGCGTCGTGACCGGCAGCAATGTCGATGACGGTGCGGCGGAAGCCATCGAGCGGTTTATTCTATCGGCCTATTGATCGGTAACCACACTAATAAGTAGTCAGCTATGCAAAGTTGCAACTTGCATGGCTGACTGTCCACTTGAGTTAGTGCGGGTCAATATATTGCGCAGCCGGGCGGCACACTTTCGGGTGCCGTCTCACTCACGCTTCAGTTACTTGGGCATTGCCCAGGATTGCAACTGGTAGCCATCTTTGTCGAGTTCGGCACGGGCCTGCAACAGCAAGTTCTCAAGCTGTGCCGGGTCGGTATAAGTGCTGGAAGACAGCTGCTTGCTACCGATACGGGTATTGGTGCGGTCGATGACGCTCAGGCTCAGGGCGCCGTTGCCGTCGTGCCAGGCCACACATTGAAAGGGCTGGAAAGCACGGTCTGCGATCAAAAGAGCTTCGTTGATGCGGAGCGGGGCGTTCATGGGGTCTTCTCTCTAAATGCCCATTCAAGTGGAAGCCGTTGGTTGGGCGTGCCTAACGACTGGTTACTTGTACTGATGCACGATCACCGGGTGCGGGTCACATGTTAGAAGAAGATTTTTTAACTTTCCCTGATTAAAGTCATGTAAGGGGCTATTTTGAAAGCCTCATGAAAGTTACGCCGCGGCAATTGACCGCACCCGACTGACATAAAAGACCCGGTTCGTTCGCGACTTATAGCGAATCGGTACAAAGGGTGCGTCAAGATCTTGCTAGGGTTACCAGCAGACTTTGCAAATATTTGTTTTTAAATAACTTTAACGATTTTGACGCCAAGGAATAGTCATGATTGTTACACCTGCCCCGCGCCGCCTGCTTGTGGTCGATCCCTGTGATGACTGCCACCGGCTATTGCCCGGTTTGCGCGCAGCGGGGTGGGACGTGGACAGCTGCGCCCTCGAGTCGGTGGGTGAGCGCTCCTGTGACGTGGGTTTGTTGCGCCTGCAGCCGTTTCACCTGGAGCGACCCGAAGCGGTCAAGGAACTGATCAGCCGCAGCGGCACCGAGTGGATTGCGGTGCTTAACCAGGAAGTGCTGCGCCTGCAGAATGTCGGCGATTTTGTCTGTGAGTGGTTCTTCGACTTCCATACCTTGCCGTTTGACGTGTCGCGGGTGCAGGTCACCCTGGGCCGCGCCTTCGGCATGGCGCGCCTGCGGGGCAAGGGCAACAACGCGCCTGCGGGCCAGCCGGAACACGAGTTGCTGGGGGACAGCCGTCCGATCCGGGAATTGCGCAAGCTGCTCGCCAAGCTGGCGCCCACTGAATCCCCGGTGTTGATCCGTGGCGACAGCGGCACCGGCAAGGAATTGGTCGCGCGTACCTTGCATCGCCAATCCCAGCGCCATGCCAAGCCGTTTGTGGCGATCAATTGCGGGGCGATTCCCGAACACCTGATCCAGTCCGAACTGTTCGGCCATGAGAAGGGCGCCTTCACCGGCGCCCATCAGCGCAAGGTGGGGCGGATCGAGGCGGCGCACGGCGGCACCCTGTTTCTCGATGAGATCGGCGACTTGCCCATGGAGCTGCAAGCCAACCTGCTGCGTTTTCTCCAGGAAAAACAGATCGAGCGAGTCGGCGGCAGCCAGCCGATTGCGGTGGATGTACGCGTGTTGGCGGCCACCCACGTCGACCTGGAAGCCGCGGTCGCAAAGGGCACTTTTCGCGAAGACTTGTATTACCGGCTCAACGTCCTGCAAGTGGTCACCGCGCCGTTGCGCGAGCGCCACGGTGACGTGGCGATGCTGGCCAACCATTTTTCACACTTCTACAGCCAGGAAACCGGCCGCCGTCCCCGCAGCTTCAGTGAAGACGCACTGGTGGCCATGGGCGAGCACGGTTGGCCGGGCAATGTGCGTGAGTTGGCCAACCGCGTGCGGCGGGGCCTGGTACTGGCGGAAGGGCGGCAAATCGAAGCCGTTGATCTGGGATTGCAAAGCCAGCAGGCAATCGCGCTGCCGATGGCTACACTGGAGGATTACAAGCACCGTGCCGAACGCCAGGCATTGTGCGATGTGCTCAACCGGCACAGCGACAACCTGAGTGTCGCGGCGCGTGTGCTGGGGGTTTCCCGGCCGACGTTCTACCGGTTGCTGCACAAACACCAGATCCGCTAGGGCGGGTAAACCGAAAAGCCCCGCAACGACCCTTATCGTTGCGGGGCTTTTCCCGTTGTCATGCCTTAAAAGTAATACGGGAACTTCAGGCTGAAGCTGAACGACGGCGCATCCGGTGTGATCCCGATGGCCAGGTTCGGCACGATGGTCAGGTTGTCGCTTGCCGCAATCGTCATGCCCACATTGAAGTAACCCGCGTTGGCATCGCTGGAAACCACTGACTGCCAGTCGCCGCCATCCGGCTTGAGCTTGCTCTTGCGTTGCACCAGGTCGGACACCGAGAACGACATACTCATCTTCTCGTTCAACGCAAACGCCACGCCTGCGCCGATCTGGAAGCTGTCGCCCAACTGCACTTTCCCCGGGGTCTTCTGGCCGACCTGGGAGCTGATATCGCTGAACGAGTCTTCGAAGTTGTGGGTGTACGACAGCGAGCCGAACAATACCGCCGGGTCGAAGGTCTTGACCAGCGAGATACCCGGCGTGATCGACCACACACCGTTGCCGGTGGGCAGGCTTTCCGGCACGAAGAGGTTGGTGTTGCTGGATGACTGGACCAGCTTGATCCCAAACGGATCTTCGCCGGTGGGTGCCTTGACCCGCACCGACACCACGGCATCCGGCAGGTTGACGCTCTCGTCGAGGAATTTGTAGGCAATCCCGAAGTTGACGTCGCCGATAGTCGGGTCACGCGTGACCGATTGTTCCGAGGTCGCGGTGCCGCTGCCACCGTTGGCACCACCGGACTGATAGGTCGACTCGCGGTACACCACCGGCACGTTTATATCGAACTGCCAGCGGTTGTCGAGGTTGTAGCGGCCCGTGAGGTCGACGGTCCAGTTATCCGACTTGATCCGGTCCAGGTTGATGTTGCCGAGGAAGATCGAGTCCAGCGCCAGGAAGCCGTTGAGGGTCAACTGGCGGGCATCGTAGCGGGAATAGGTGACGCCGGTTTCAAAGCTGAACTTGCCGTTGCCAAAGAACCCGCTGGCCTCGTTATACAAGTTGCTCACGCTCTGCGCCGGGGCCGAATCATCCTTGAGGGACTGGCCGTAGGACGCGCCACCGGCTGCGCCGCCCGAGGCCGCCGCCGCGCCGACTCCCGGCGTGTTGCCGGCCACTGTGGTGCCGCCTTTCTGGAAGTCTGCCGGGGATTTGGCCAGGCGTTTGGGCGGCGGCGCCACCGGTTGTTCTTCCACCTGGCGTACCCGTTGCTCCAGCACCGCCAGTGCTTTTTGCTGCACTTCGTAGCGTTGCTTGAGCTCCAGCAATTCCTTTTTCAATGTGTCTATGTCGGTGTCCGGCGCGGCATACAACATGGATGCGGGCAGGAGCGTGCTTAAACAAATTACGGCACGTAACGATAGCGATCGATGCATGGAATAAGCCGTCCCTTTCTAATGCGCAAGTGTCGAGGCACAGCGTAGTTCAATAACCGTTAGGGCGTAGGCCCCTGAGTTGATTCAGGTTCAGGTTCTGCCCCAAATTGTTCAAACCGTTGTTGCCCAGCACCACATTGAGTTGGGTCATGTTGCTGACGAAGTTGCTGTTACCCTGCAAAACCGTGCCTTGCAGGACATTCCCGGCGCCGATCTGCTGCAACGAATTGCCCTGATTGTTGTTGGCCAGGATCGCCATTTGCAGCCCGCCATTGGCGGCCGACACCGTGACCTGGCCGGCACCCGTGCTGCCGGTGACCGACTGGCCAGCCACCAGGGCTTGTCCGGACTGGACGACATTGGCCGGCGACAAGCCATTCTGGTTCACATTGATATTCACGTTATTGCTGGCGGTGTTGCCATCGCCGGCGGCGCGCACGCTTTGGGTCACGCCCTGGCCGCTGCCCAGGCCGGCACCACCGACCACCGTGCCGGTGCCATTCGGCTGGTTGGGCGAGACTTTGGTGGGGCTGTCGGTTACCTGCACATAAAACTGCGGGGTGACGGTCGACGCGTTGACGTTCATGCTGGCCGAGCCGGTCACGCTGTCGCCGGCGGCATTGGTCCAGGTACTGCTCATCACGATGCCAAAACTGATGATCCGCCCCGGCATCACGTAGCGACCACGCAGGTCAGCCAGTTCCGAGTCCTTTATTTCAATCGGTTTGAACACCGATGACGCATAAGCGGGCATTGAGGCTGCCAGGCACATGACCGTCAGCCAACGGTAAGTGTTCATCGTTTGCTCCTGGAGCGTCCTGCCCCTTATTGCGCTTCTAGAAGAAGTCGCTCTGGATAAAACCGAAGTCCATCAATTCACTGTCCCGCACCGGACTGAACTCATTGATTCTGTTTTTCGCCGTCAGTGGGGTGGGCGGGTCGAGCAGCACGTTGGTCTTGTCATAACCTTCGCCCAATACCGCGAAGACGATGCCATTCCAGCCTTTGACGAAGTCGTCGCGGGCATAGCGTTTATGGCCCAGTACCGGGTCGCCGATGTACACCCAGTCCTTGTCGGCGCGCTGCATCACCACGAAGTGCTTGTAGCCGCGAATCTCCAGCAACACCACCACCGGGATCTTCACCGTGAGCAGGGTGTCTGCATTGATCCGGTAACCCCGGGCGCGCATGCCGATGCTTTCCAGGTAGCGCTTCATGTCCAGCATCGAAAAGCCCTGGGTACGCACCAGGTCCTGATCGGCGTTGACCAGCATGCCCTTGATGATGTGGTCTTCATCCACATCCATCCAGTAGGCCTGGCGCAGGATGGTGGCCAGGGCGGCGGCACCGCAGCTGAAATCGGTTTTCTGTTCCACCAGGTTGGCGAACTTGCGTTCACGGATGCTCTCGACCTTCTTGAAGATCACGCCACCGCCGGGCATGGCAGCAATCGCCATTTGCCCCGCCCAAGTCGGGCCGGTGAGCAATAACAGGAGGGTGAGGGCGATGATCCGCATGATCGAATGGCCTGGAGGACACTGGAATAAAAAGGGGCCTTGTTGCCAAGGCCCCGTTGCATCAGAAACGTACGCCGGAGGAAATCACAGTGGTGTTGCCCTGCTGATTGCCCACGCCTGCAGCAATGTTGGCGCCCAGGTTGCCCGAAGAGCCATTAAGCGAGTTGTTGGCGCTGGCGTTGTTCACGACAGGCAGGTAAGTGTGGCTGCCCCATGGGCCAGACTGAGTGGCCACGGTATTGAGGAAGGTGTTGTCGACGCTGGTTTGAGTGGTGTTGCTCGAAGCAGCGGCGGCGGCACCACTGGCAGAAGCAATTGCCAGTTGGTTTTTCTGTTGGTTGAAGTTACCCGCGGCAACGCTCACACCCAGGTTGCCGGAGCTGCCGTTGGCCGAGTTGTTGAGCGAAGCGTTGTTGTGGGTAGCCACTTGCACCGAGACGTTGTTGTGGTTGTCTTGGGTAATGGTACCCAGGGCAAACACGGCATCTGCATCACCGGCCGCGATGGCGGTCTGGTTGTCTTGTTGGTTGCCATCACCGGCTGCGATGTTGGCCTGGGCGTTGCCGCTGCTGCCGTTCAACGAGTTGTTGGCCGACGCGTTGTTCTGGGTGCCCAGGTTGAGCACGCCATTGTGGTTGCTCGATTGCGCATCGGAAACGGCGGCTACTGCAGCGGTAGGCTGATGAGTAGGTGGGTTGGCATGTGCGGCGGCAGCCATGATTGCAGCGAGAGCGAAGGCCAGTGGTTTAAGAGCCATTGTAGTTTTCATGGTATTTCCCCTTGCTTCTAATTAGTTGGTTAAGTGTTGGTACGGTCCAGCTTCGAGCTCCAATGAATCATTGGATCTGTACGTTCAGGGCGTTAGCCATGCGGTTCCCCACCCCGGCACTCTGATTCACCTGTACCACTCCACGGCTGCCGGTGAAGGCCTGGTCGCTTGTGACGACCTGGCGGCTGCCAGTGGTAGAGGTGAACCCTGAGTTTGGTGACAGCGCCACGTTCTGTTGCGACATGACGCTGTCGTCGATGCTTTGCGGGCCAGCATTCACGCTGATCCGCACGGCATTGATCATCTGGTTGCTGGCCCCGGCCGACTGGTTGACGCCCAGTACACCGCTGCCATTGCTGAAAGAGCTGCCCTGGATCGCCACCCTGGCGTTCTGGGAGCGATCGGCCGGTGCGCCGCCGATGGTCTGGCTGAGGGCGCCGCCCGCCTGGGAGTTGCTGCCCGCCGAAATCGCGCGGCTGTTGAGCTGTTGTTGCTGACTGCCGGCCGCCTGGTTGATCGAGACGATGCCGTTGTATTGCTTGCCGGAGTTGTCGATCACTGCGCTGTTGTCAGCCATGGCCGCCGAGCAGCCCAGGATCGCCAGGAACAACCAGGAATGGTTCATCTCACTGGCCTCCCATCAGGCTGCCGATATTGTTCAAAGGCGCCATGCCGCGGGAGATTGAGCCGTTGATCTGCCCCGAGAGGCTGGAGCCGCCACCATGGCCGGCCGCTGCGCCGCCACCAAGGCCTACGCCACCCCCGTTGTTGGTCAAGCCGGGAAGGTTGCCGCCAGGCAGGATGGCGCGAGTGATGCTGGAGCCGCTGCTGATGTTGGCGTAGTCGTTGTCGCTCAGCTCGCTGGTGGCCCGCAGGATCTGTGGAGAAGAATTGGCATTGACGGTGACCGGGTTGGGGTCGACGCCAGCGGTGCGGCCAGCCATGTGGCCCTGGACGGTGCGCTGAATCACGATCACACCGTCGCCTGCCGCGAGCACCGGGAGGCTCACGCTGGTACTCAGTACACAGCTGATCAGCAGAAGGCTCAATGAGCCTGGATTAAGTGTCTTCACGACGGCATTCCTTATTCTTGGCGCTGACCCTAAACAGCGCTGTCAGGAAGAGAGCAGGAGCTGTGCCGCTTTTGAATTTGGGATGACATTCATGGGGTTATGAGCGCGGGGGATAGAATGCACAGTGGATGTGTTTCAACTGTGAGACAGCGGGCCTTTGTCCAGCCCGCCTGGCAGGTGTCTCAGGGATGAAACACTGCGCGCCGTAAACCCGGCACTCCGCAGCCGGCTGTCAGCTCAGCCGGTGCAAGTGTTTCAAAAATGGACGATTTGACGCAGGCAGCATCCGGGAGGAGGGCGCAGGCCCATGACCCTGGCTCAGCTCTTTGGGGTTTTGCGCGGAATGGAATTGAGCACGGGGTTGCCGTCCTGGTTCTGGGTCAGGTAGACCGGCAGGACCTTGGGCAGGGAGGGGACGAGGTTGGACACCTCGTTGATGTTGTAGATGCCACCAATGCGGATCGCGCCGGTGCCGGCGTCGGCCAGCATCACGGGTTTGCTCAGGTAGCGATTGATCAGCGGCAACGCGTCGGCCAGGGCCAGGTTGTCGAGGATCAGCTTGCCTTCACGCCAGGCCAGGGCCGTGTCGCCCGGGGCAATTGGCTGGGCCTGGGGGCTGGCGTCGCCACGGTTGTAACTGGCCTGCATCCCGGGTGACAGGCGCAGGCCGCTATGGGCGTCGTCGCTGCTCACCAGCACCGAGCCTTGTAGCAGCATGACCCGCACATGGTCTTCGTATTTCCAGACATTGAACTGAGTGCCGGTCACTCGAACCTGGCCGTCCCCGGCGTGGACGATAAACGGATGTTGCGCGTCATGGCTGACCTTGAAAAACGCCTCGCCTTTTTTCAGGGTAACCCGACGCTGATCCTTGAAATTGCTGTAGACCAGTTCGGTGCCCAGGTTAAGTTCAACCTGGCTGCCGTCGTCAAGGGTGACCTGGCGCAAGCTGTTTTCAGCTTCGTAATGGTTGTACGAGCTGGGCAGCCAGCCTGCTTCCCAGCCGGTAAAGGCCGCCAGTGGCAAGGCCACCAGGCATATCGCCGCCGCTACCGCGTAGTTCCTCAAACGGCTGCGAGGTTGTCGTCGCGCCACGACGGGGGCCGGCTCGCTGCGGGGCAAGTGATCGGCAACGTCCCAGATTTCCAGCATCGCGGCGTATTCGAAGGCATGCAGCGGATGCGCATCGTGCCACTGCTCGAAGGCCTGACGCTCCGCCGTCGTGCAATCGCCAGCGTGCAGACGCATGCACCAGTGCGCAGCGGCATCGGTGATGGCGTCGTATTCGGCTTCTGATAGGGACTTATCTGTCATTAACTCATCCTGATTTCCGACATTCTAACCTCCACAGCAGGACGGCGAGAACAGCCATCATGGCGAATGCACATCAATTGGAACTAATTCTCGTCTGCAGGGCCCTAAAAAATTCAGGACAGGTAACACTCATTCCCTAATGGAGCACGAAAATGCTTAAGAAAACCTTAGCCGCCGTTGTCGCAACCACCGCCTTGCTCAGTGCTGGAGCCGCCCTGGCGGACAAACCGGGCGCAGGCTGGATCACCATCGAAAAAGCCATCGAGACCGCCAAGACCAAGGCTGGTTACGTCCAGATCTACAAGATCGAAGCCGATAACGATGGCTACTGGGAAGGTGAGGGGCGCAAGGCCGATGGCGTGGTCTATGAGTTCCGCATCGACGGTGAGTCGGGCAATGTGTTGCGCGATCAGAAAGACTGAATGAACTGACAGGTGCGGGCGTTCGGCCCGCACCCTGTCTGTTACGGTGTGGCTTCGGCAATCGAAGGCACGGGGTCCAGCTGGCGCCCCAGGGTGGTGATCAGCAAGGTCAGTGAGTCGGCGTTATCCATCTGTGTGTTGAACCGCCGCGTCAGGTTGGTTTTGAAAATTCCCCGCGCGTTGCTCAAGTCCACGCCTCCGGTCGTGGCAAGAATCTGCTGCTTGATGTAGTCATCTTCCGGGTCGGTCCCCAGGTCGAATCCGGTAGGCCCCCACGCGTCCGTTGATTTGAACAATTGCCCAACAGGCGTGTTGATCGAGTACGCATTCTCCTGCACGTTGCGCAGCCAGTCCTGAAGATCGCGACCGGCCTGGGTCTGTACCTCGATCAGGTCGGAAAAAGGTGATGTGGAATTGAGGTAGGCGACGTCGGCGGTATTGCTCACGATATGAGTCAACTCATGAATCAAGGTGGCCGCGCGGGCATGGGCTCTTTGGTCGAAGTGATTGATCAGGCGCCCTTCGAAATCGGCCGTAGGCGGGTTGAAGAAGTTTTCAGTGAGGTAAATGCGTCGATCCGGGTCGCCGTCGATGGTAAACGCCCAGTGCCGTTCGGGTTCGGCAATATGCGCACCGGAGACGAAACGCCGGGAATTGAGCGAGTAGAGTGTCGGCTCCAGCGCCTCATCGAGGAGGGCGGTCACCGTGTCCATGAGTTTTTGCGCGAGGGCTTCCGGAAACTTGGCCGGGCCGGTGTCGGCGTCTATCGGGATGCCGAAGAAGCGGTTGATAAAGCGATGCACCCGGGTCACGGGCGGATACTGGTGGTCGAGCAGCTTCAGGTTCTGCTGGCAGTTGTGCAGGTAGAAGGTTGCCAGGTCCAGTGCCTCGACGATCGCCTGGGCCCTGGAGGGCGACACACGCCGAATCTCGGCCAGGCCGCGGGCCTCGACGTTCATCACCTGGTCCACGGCTGTCCGCACCTCACGGCGGTCCATCATTGCACTCCATCCGGGGCCGTGGCGGCGAACCGATGCGCCCTGGTCCAGGGTCCATTTGCGGTTGGCATCCAGGCGCACAAACGGTCCTTTGGACCGTGCACTGAAAAGCCGCCAATGGCCTTCGACCTGCCTGGCGCGGTAGACCTTGCCTGCGCACGGCAGGTAATGCCGGTTGTCCGTCGCTGTGTAGACGCCCGTGTTGCCTGCCGTCAGGCCCTCCAGGCTGATGTCGCAGGCTTCGTACGCTTGCAGCCGGGTTCGGGCCCGGGCGGTGACGTCGATGTCGTGCCAGGCACTGGCCGTTTGCGTCGGCGCGGGTTGCGCGGGGGCGGTGCCTGGTGTCGAGGGTTCATCCATCAATGCGCGGATCGAAGCCATTTGCGCGACACCGCCGATGAAGGTTTGCAGCGCCTCGCGCCAGCGGTGTTGCTGCAAGTCTTCGGCAGAGGCCTGGAACAGTTTGTAACTTTGCCAGATCACCAGCGGCACCATCAGCTTGCCCGGCAGCAACGCCTGCGCGTGCTGCAGTCCGCTGCTGAACAAGGCTTTGAGGGTGTCCCAGGCTGACCGGCCGTTGGCCTGGGATTGCTGTTCAAACAGGTTCGAGATCAATCCGATGTTGTCGCGGTACAACTGCTTGAGCGCGTGGCCCTTGATCGGATTGGCCCCCAAGGTGATTTCCGAGGTTCCCCCGACCGTGCTGGCCCAGAGGTGTCTATACGTGGCTTGCTCAGCCTCTGGCAGGCGACCGATCACCCAGTCCTGCAAGGGGCCGGGCAGGTTGAGCCGGCGAATCAAATCCGCCTCGTTGTCGAACTCCTGGAACGCCTGTTGCGGCCCATAGGGCGCATACATCACCAGCGGAGTGCTTTCGACGGCACTGATCAAGTAGACCCCAAGGGCCTTGATGGACCGGGCCCCCGCCGTGGCGATCAACTCCAGCGGACGCACTGTCGAGGTCGCGCGCTCGACCGCTGCGCGGGCGAGCGCGTCCGGCATGTCGAGGACCTGTTCGACCAGGCTCAGGCCCGCGGGTGATAACAGTTCCTGCAGCCTCAGCGCGTGGGCATTTTGCAACAGTTGCCAGGGCAGTTGCCGAATAAACCGGCGCTCCCGCACGTCTGCGCCGGGCTTGCCCGGGGTGAGTTTTTCGACCAGGCAAGCCTGGTGGTCCTGCTTGAGGGGCAGGCGCGCGAGGATCTGGCGCACCACAGCAGGTGTCAGGCCGGCGGCTGTGGACTCGACATCGAATGCAGCAGCTTGCTGGCTGACGTGATTGAGGGCGTAGTCCACCAGGTTCTGCCGCTGGCCGGCCAATACCAGCTTGGGCAGGATGTAGACGTCTTGCGGGCGCACGTCATAGGGCTGCAACAAGTCGATGAGCTTGCTGCCGAGATACGCTGGCAGCGGCAGGAAATCGTCAAGGTAGTCCTTGTCATCCGTGAGGCTGTGGCGGTATTGCTCAAGGATTTCGACATGGCGACGCTGTTGGCTGACAGACGCCATCCCCAGCCAGGCGGGCAGTGATTGTTGTGCCATGAAGGTCTGGGCGATTTGTGAGGCATGGCCCAGGTCGTTGGCCGGCAAGGCCTTTTCCAGCCCCCCGAGACGCTTCAGCAAGGTGTCCCCTGAGAGCGTCAGGGTGAGGCAGTGAGCCCGTTGTGCCCGGTAATGATCAATCCAGGACTGCTGGCAGTGCTGTGCGACCGCGCCGTTGATCAGCATGAACTGACCGAGTGCGCAGGCCTGGTGCGGTTTGAGATAGCGCGGGTCGAGATTGGCCAGTAGCTGCCTGCGAAGGTCCGGGGCGGCCAGTCGTCGTTGCAGTTCTGTCTGCAACTGGCTGACATTGGCGAAACTCTCCAGGCCGCGCGCCGGCGTCCACAGCACGGCCCGGCCTGAGTGGGACGGGGCCAGGCCACCGCGTTCGGTGAGCATCAAGCAATGCGCCAGGGGCACCCGTTGCGTCAGGCCCTCGGGTTCGACGGTCAACGCATAGGCATCCGGGATGAATCCACCCAGGCCCTGGCGCCGGCGGCGATCAGGGTGTTGAAGATCAAACACCGTTTGCACGATTGACTCATCTCGGGCGTCCAGGCTGTTGTTGAGGCGCCTGAGCCTGGCTTCGCCCTGGATCGCCACCGCCATCGCATGGGCCATCGGCGCCTTGAGCTGTTCCAGGTATTCGCGGGGAATATCGGCAATGTTGGAGTGATGAAACTTGACCAGTGCGGCATCGAGCGCCGCGTTGGCTTGCGCTATGTCCAGGCCGCCCAGCGGTGTGACAGCCCCATCGCCCTGGCTGGCGTAAAGGCCATAGTGCGGCGTTTGCGGAATCGGCCCGCGCTTGTGTATCAGGCGCGCAAGAAAGTAACTGCGCAGGCTCTGGCTTTCCAGGGGCGCAGTGGCGGGTGTCGCGCTTGCGCTGGCGGCGTAGCGATTGACGTAGATCTTGCCGGGATCGTGGCCAGCCAAGCCGCGGCGGTTGAACTCGGCGGTGAGCGCCTGATTGACGGTGTTGGCCAATGTGGGTTGCGCTCGCACCTGGGTTGCCAGCGTGTCCTGGATATCGGTCATCTGCTTTTGCAGCAGGGCGGCACGTTCGGCGGCCAGCGACACCGGGCGAGTCGGGTCGGCCAGTACCGAATGAGGCGTCCAGCGTCCCGCGGTATCCAGGCCCGGGAGGTGGCTGTCGATCATGTACCGCACATCCAGCGCGTAGTCGAGCAAGGCCGAGGGGTCAATGCCGGCGCGGGTGCGTCGGTACAGGTCGAGTGCGTAGCGTAGGTTCTGTTGCTGCTTGCCGATGATGGTTTCGAGCACCTGCTCAAACAGATTGCCGGCGATGGGAGTACCGGAAAACTGCGGCGTCTTGAACCCCACAAACAGCGCCCGCTCCTCCAGGGACATCAGGTTGTAGAGGTCGTCTTCATAGCCTGGCGCCTTGACCATGGCCTTGAGGGTGTCCATCAGGTCGTCGTAGGTCCCGAGCACCTGCAGGCCCTTCTCGGGGGTGTAGAGAAAGGTCTGCGAATTGCCGATCATCAAGGTGCTGGCCAGCTCGACGGCGTTGCTCGGCTGCTCCCAGATCCGTACGTTCTCGACGCGCAGCGTCTGGCTGTTCGGGGGGGCCTCGTTACCCCGGGAAGAGTACAGCGCTGCCAATGCGCGGCTTTGCTCCGGACTGATGATGGATTGCTGGCGCTTGAACAGCAGATCCAGTTGCGCATTGGCGGCCATGGCCCGGGCGAACCAGGCCCGACGCGACACGCCCGGTGCGATCTCGCTGTTCCAGAACGTCTCCAGTGCACTGTGCAGGAACGGGATCAGTTGGCCGGCTGCTTGTTTGATCGCGGTTTCCCAACGCTGCGTGTCGCGGGCCTTGGCGTCGGCAGGCCGCTTGGGGTGGAAGAACTCCCGGGTTTGCCCGGCGGGCCAGGCTTGTTCACGGTAGTACAACAGCACCGCGTCATTGAGTTGCAGCGAGTCGAGCCAGCGAGGCACCGTGTGCCCAACGGGCTGTATGGCGAAAAAACTCACGTGGGCTTCGCCGGGGCTGAGCCCGGGGAACAGTGGGCGGCAGACGCTTTCGAGCAGTTTTGAAAGCAGGGCGCCGAGGGCGGGCAACTGTTTCAACGCCGCCAGCAGCGCCTGGCGATTATTCTCCTGATAGCGCCTGAGGGTTTTTTCCTGTTCACCCAATACGTCGTCGAGCATGGCCTCCGGTGTCAGCACCAGTCGGTTGTCGAGTAGCGGCGATGGTTGTTGCTGCAAGGGCAGGAAGTACAGCAGTTGCGTGGCGCTGTCCGGGGTTTTCAAGCGCTCGGTCAGTGCTGTCAGCAAGTGGGCGGGGCTGTCGAATTTTTCCAGGCCGCCGTACGGGGTGTAGAGCCAGGCATGTGGGTAGGCGCTGGTTGAACTCATCATGAAGCTGCCGGCCAGTTCGACGGCATTGGCAGTGCTTTTATTCAACCAGATGCGCTGCGCGATCATTGGCGGCGACTGTTGGCGACGGCCTGCATCGCTGGCAAAAAACACCTTGCCGAGAAACTCGATGTCCCTGCTGTCGATGTTCAGCTGGCGCTCACGGTCCAGCGCCCTCCAGCCCACGCGCATGGCTTCGGGGAAAAAATACGGGAGAGGGGTGTGGCTCATCATCCTGATCCTTGAAGAGTTGCGTGCCTGCAACCTATCCAGGCCTGGCGCCACGAGGGGCTAGATATGTCTGGCGCTCCCTGTCGACAGCCATGGGGCAAACCCTGTCTAATCGACGGACCGATTCTTGTACGCTGTTGCCCATTCCAATAATTAAACGGGAGCTTCAGATGTCTGCATCGCCTTTGGATGTCGAGTCTTCATCAGAGCGACTCAGTTATGCGCAATTGACCGACCTGCTGCGCCAGGTGTTTGTCCGCCACGGTACGTCGGCCGATGTGGCCCAGGTGCTGGCCGAGAACTGCGCCAGCGCCGAGCGCGACGGTGCCCACAGCCACGGTGTATTCCGTATTCCCGGTTACGTCTCGACCCTGGCCAGTGGCTGGGTCAACGGCAAGGCGGTGCCGGTGGTCGAGGATGTGGCCAGCGGGTTTGTGCGGGTGGATGCGGCTAACGGCTTCGCCCAGCCCGCACTCCAAGCCGCCCGTGCGCTGTTGGTGGAAAAGGCCCGCAGTGCCGGGATTGCCTTGCTGGCGATCCATAATTCCCACCACTTCGCGGCGCTTTGGCCGGATGTCGAGCCTTTTGCTGAAGAAGGCCTGGTGGCCTTGAGCGTGGTCAACAGCATGACCTGCGTGGTGCCCCACGGCGCCGACCGCCCGCTGTTCGGCACCAACCCCATTGCCTTCGCCGCGCCCCGCGCCGATGGCCTGCCGATCGTGTTTGACCTGGCCACCAGCGCTATCGCCCATGGCGACGTACAGATTGCCGCGCGCAAGGGCGAACGCCTGCCACCCGGCATGGGCGTGGACAGCCTCGGCCAACCGACCCAGGACCCCAAGGCGATCCTCGAAGGCGGCGCGCTGCTGCCGTTTGGCGGGCACAAGGGGTCGGCCCTGTCGATGATGGTCGAGCTGCTGGCCGCGGCCCTCACGGGCGGTAACTTCTCGTTTGAGTTCAACTGGTCCGATCACCCCGGCGCTCGCACCCCATGGACCGGCCAACTGCTGATCGTGATCGACCCGAGCAAGACCGCCGGGCAGAGCTTCGCCGAGCGCAGCCAGGAGCTGGTGCGACAGATGCATGCGGCAGGGTTGCGGCGTTTGCCGGGGGATCGGCGCCATCGCACACGGGCGAAGTCGCAGGCAGGCGGGATCGAGATCGAAACGCAGGAATTGAGTCGGTTGCGGGTGTTGGCACAGGCGTGAAGCGAGCTGCGCCCGGGGAGGGCGCAGCCGTTGCATCAGATCAGTTGCGGCGGCCCAGCAACAGGCCGACTACCAGGCCAAACCCGGCGGAAATCGCCACGGTCTGCCATGGGTGGCCACCGATATAGGTTTCGGTGGCATCCACCACCGGCTTGCTGCGCTCGCGCACGTTGGACACCGAGTCCAGCGCCTGCTTGAGCTTGATGGCGACCTGTTCACGCAGGGTTTCACCTTCTTCCCCCACCAGTGACGCGCTGCTTTTGAGCAGCTTGTCCGATTCTTCGATCAGTGCGGTCAGCTCACTGAAGGCTTGGTCCTTGATTTGGTCTTCGACGGCTTGGGCGGCAGATTTGCGAGCCATTGGGTTAACTCCTTGCGGGTGAATGTGGCAATGAATGCGCTTGATGAAGAATGGAGTGTTTGAAGCGGGCAAAAGTTGCAGTTTTTTTCCTGTGGTCAGCTTAGGAGAAATCCAGGCCAGGAAATTTCAACCTACAGTGTAAGATGTCACCTATTTGTGCAGCAGGTAATTCAACATGAGCTTCAATCTGGCCAACAAGCCCCTCGCCGAGCGCGCCGCGCTGGAAGATGAAAAGTCCCGTCTCTACGACCTCTGGCAAAGCAACCTGGGCAAGGCCAAGGGCGAGGCCGCCCGCCTGTTTGGCGAACGCGCCAAGCGCAAGGGCAAATGGGCCGAATGGGTGCGTGCAGAACTGGACGGCATGTCACCACCGGAGTTCTCGAACATGGTGCGCAGTGAAGTCAATCGCCTGATGGCGGCGAAGTAAAACAAGCCTCGATTGCCTCGCGCACCTTGAGCAGCAACGGATCCAGTTGCGCCTGGGTGCGCCAGCCCAGCTCCACCGGGTAACGCGGCAGCGCCAGCGGGCAAGGCAGCTCCCTCAGTCCGGTCATCTGCGCGATGGCCTGGGCCGCATGGCCGGGGATGGTCGCCACCGCCTGGCTGCCCTTGAGCAGGAACGGCAGCGCCGCGAAGTGTGTGGTCGAGGCACCTACGTGGCGGCTCAGCCCCTGCGCGGCCAGGCCCTCGTCGGTGATCCCGATAAACCCGCCGGATGACACCAGCACATGCTCGCGCCTGACGAACTCGTCGAGGTCGATGGCCTGTTGTCCCGGCGCCAGGCTGTCGGGGTCCACCAGGCACGCGTAATGGCCTTCCCCCAATACCTGCCGGCTCAACCGGCGCTCTGCAAACCCGCCGGCGGTGATTGCCAGGTCCAGGCTGCGGTCGAGCAGGGCGTCGGCAACGATCTGGCTGTGGGTCTGGCGGAACATCAACCGCAGCTTTGGCGCACGCCGGGCAATCTCTTCAATCAGCCGCCGGCCGTAGGCGATTTCGAAATCATCCGATAACCCCACCACCACCGAACGACCCTGATAGTGATTGCCCAGGGGATCCACCATCGCCAGGCTCTGGCGGCAGCGATCCAGGGCTTCGCTGATCACCGGCTTCAACTGATTGGCCCGCAAGGTGGGCGCCAGGCCCCGGCCGGTACGCACGAACAACTGATCGCCGTACACATCGCGCAAGCGGCGCAGGGCTGCACTGATCGCCGACTGCGTGACGCCAAGGCGCAGGGCGGCACGGCTGGCACTGGATTCGTCGTGCAGGGCCTCGAAGGTTTTCAGCAGGTTGAGATCGACGTTGGCGATATTCATATGGCTCATATCAGTTAGCAGCGAAGCGGGCTTTATTCATGATTGCCGCTGGCCGGAGAATGGGCAACCCCCATTGATACGGAGTGATCGTGATGCCTGTTTCTACCGTGGCTGCGCTGCAAATCGGTTCCTTGCCGGGTGGCAAGGCTGAGACCCTGGAACAGATCCTGTCCTACGAGGACGAAATCCTGCGCAGCGGTGCGCAACTGGTGGTGATGCCGGAAGCGTTGCTCGGGGGTTATCCCAAAGGTGAAGGCTTCGGCACCCAGCTGGGGTATCGCCTGCCTGAAGGGCGCGAGGCCTTTGCGCGGTATTTTGCCAATGCGATTGATGTGCCGGGTGTGGAGACCGAAGCGCTGGCCGGCTTGTCGGCGCGCACCGGGGCGAGCCTGGTGTTGGGTGTGATTGAGCGCAGTGGCAGCACGTTGTATTGCACGGTGCTGTATTTCGAACCGGTGGGCGGGTTGGTGGCCAGGCATCGCAAATTGATGCCTACCGGCACTGAGCGGCTGATCTGGGGCAAGGGTGATGGTTCGACGTTGCCGGTGGTTGATGCCGCGGTAGGGCGCATCGGCGGCGCCGTGTGCTGGGAGAACATGATGCCGTTGTTGCGCACCGCGATGTACGCCAAGGGTGTGGAAGTGTGGTGCGCGCCGACGGTGGATGAGCGGGAAATGTGGCAGGTGAGCATGCGGCATATTGCCCATGAGGGGCGGTGTTTTGTGGTGAGTGCGTGTCAGGTGCAGGCGTCACCCCAGGCGTTGGGCGTGGAGGTGGCGAACTGGCCGGTGGATCGGCCTCTGATCGCGGGGGGCAGTGTGGTCGTCGGGCCCATGGGGGACGTTCTTGCCGGGCCATTGCTCGGTGGGGCGGGGTTGCTGGTGGCGCGGATTGATACGGATGATTTGGTGCGGGCGCGGTATGACTATGATGTGGTTGGGCATTATGCCCGGCCGGATATTTTCGAATTGACCGTGGATGAGCGGGTTAGGGCGGGGGTGCGGTTTATTGTTGACTGAGTACATATCCGTTTCTTCGGTAACGGCGGCTTATGGTTCCGCTCTTACAGCGGGTCACTTTT
>NZ_JACAPT010000058.1:0-6231 GCF_013385565.1 Pseudomonas sp. E6002
GGTTACTTTGCCGCTTTTGCAAAGTGACTCGCTGTAAGAGCGAAACCATAAGCAGCCGTTACCCAAATAACGGATATACACACCATCACTCCGGCAAAGGAATCACCCGCAACGGCCGCACCGACTTATAAGAAAAACTCGAGTAAATCTCCTTAACACACGGCAACCCCTGCAACACCTCCCGCGCAAACTCTCCAAACGACTCCAGATCCTTCGCCACCACTTCCAACAAAAAATCATACCGCCCCGAAACGTTATGACACGCCACAATCTCGGGAATCTCCAGCAACCTTTGCTCAAACGCCCGGGCAACTTCCCGGGAGTGCGTATCCATCATGATGCTGACAAACGCCGTCACCCCATACCCCAGCGCCTTGGGCGACAGGATCGCCTGATAACCGCCGATCACCCCGCTGTCCTCAAGGTTCTTCACCCGCCGCCAACACGGCGAAGTGGTCAGCGACACCCGCTCCGCCAACTCCGCCACCGTCAACCGCGCATTACCCTGCAAGGCGTTTAAAAGTGCCTTGTCAGTCCGATCCAGATGCATGGGCATATCTTGCCTCAAAACGTCGTTTTTATTGTTTTTTATCCCAATCTACCGGCTTTTCCCAGCAAACTATGGAACGTTCGGCCGCCGTTATAAGCATAGCATTGTAGGAAATAAGGAGCGTCCGACCATGAAAAATAAACACAACACGTTCGGCTTTTCCACCCGCGCCATCCACCACGGCTATGACCCCCAGGACCACCACGGCGCCCTCGTGCCGCCCATCTACCTGACGGCAACCTTCGCCTTCCCCACCGCCGAATACGGAGCCGCCTGCTTCGCCGGCGAAGAGAGCGGACACTTCTACACCCGCATCTCCAACCCCACCCTGGCCCTGCTGGAATCGCGCATGGCCACCCTGGAAAACGGCGAAGCCGCCGTCGCCTTCAGCTCCGGCATGGGCGCAATTGCCGCGACGTTCTGGACCCTGCTGCGCCCAGGTGATGAAATCATCGTAAGCCAGACCCTCTACGGCTGCACCTTCGCCCTGCTGCACCACGGCATCGGCGAATTCGGCATCAAGGTGCGCCACGTCGACCTCACCGACCTGAACGCCCTGCGCGAGGCCATCAACCCGGCCACGCGCATGATCTACTTCGAAACCCCGGCCAACCCCAACCTGCAACTGGTGGACATCGCCGCCGTCGCCGAGATCGCCCACCGGCAACCCGGGATCACCGTGGTGGTGGACAACACCTACTGCACGCCCTACCTGCAACGCCCGCTGGAAATGGGCGCCGATGTGGTGGTGCACTCGGCCACCAAATACCTCAGTGGCCACGGCGATATCACCGCCGGCATCGCCGTCAGCAGCCAGGCCCTGGCCCAGCGCATTCGCCTGCAAGGGCTCAAGGACCTGACCGGTGCGGTGATGTCACCCCAGGACGCCGCCCTGCTGATGCGCGGCCTCAAGACCCTGGCCCTGCGCATGGACCGCCATTGCAGCAACGCCCTGGCCATCGCCGAAGCCTTGCAGGCCCATCCCCTGGTGGAATGGGTGACCTACCCCGGCCTGCGCTCCTTCCCCCAATACGAACTGGCCGCGCGGCAGATGAAACAATCCGGCGGCATGATCGCGTTTGAACTCAAGGGCGGCATCGACATGGGCCGACGCTTCATGAACGCCCTCAAGCTGTTCACCCGGGCCGTGAGCCTGGGGGACGCCGAGTCACTGGCCCAGCACCCGGCCAGCATGACCCACTCCACCTACACCCCGGAGCAGCGCGCCCACCACGGGATTTCCGAAGGGCTGGTGCGACTCTCGGCGGGCCTTGAGGATGTCGCCGACCTGCTGGCCGACGTTGCCCAAGCCCTGCAGGCCTGTGCCGTAAAGCCGAAATCCCGGGCGGTGCAACACAACGTTCATCACGCTTGAAGTAAATTCACAGGCAGGCGCGACGTTTATCAATAGCCCGGCCTGAAAAGGTCGGGCTTCTCCCGTTGCGCCCTGCACCGCAAAAAATTTGATCCATTCATTGGCCCGTTTGCGAAAGCCTGTACTAGCATACGAGGCGGCAGTCATGGAGATCACTGCCCTGTACGCCGCCCTCATTGAAACTCATGGATGAAATGATGAACTCACACCTGTTCCCCCACATTGGCAAAGTCATCGCCAGCACCGGCAGCCGGCATTTCCCGCGCATGCTGCACGACCTGATCCTCACCCAACTGGCGGTCGACGCGACGCACATCACGCAAATGCCTGTGAGTTCACCGCGCAAGGGCGGCAGTTCGCGAATGACGGGGGTCAGCCCGGTGTACACCGACCCGCTGCCAGGGCAGGAAGAGGCCCAGGCCGCCGCCCAACTGCACCTGACCCGGCGCAAGGATGACGTCAGCTACGTGCTGTCGGTGTATCGCTCCAACCCCTGCGAAAGTTTTTCCCAGCAGGAGCGGATCATCCTGCAAGACTTCTCCTCCCTGCTGCTGCCGATGGTTGAAAAACACATCAGCGCCCTGCAACCCAGCGGTCCGGACAGCGAAGCGCCGCAGCAACAAGGCATCGACACCTTGCGCCGGCGCTTTGAAGAGCGCCTCGCGCAATCGGGGCTGGCCCTGTCCAGCCGGGAGCTTGAGGTGTGCGTGGGGCTGCTGGCCGGGCGTACCGCGCCGGAACTGGCGGAGCAGTTGGCACTGAAGGTCAATACCATCGAGAGCTACCTCAAGCGGGCAGCGATCAAGATGGGCATCAGTGGCCGGCATTCATTGATGCGGTGGATGTATTCCACAGAAGAAAACGCCACTCTCTAGAACACCGAGGAACAAATGTGGGAGCGGGCTTGCTCGCGAATGCGCAGTGTCAGTCAATACATGTGTGACTGATCCAGCGCATTTGCGAGCAAGCCCGCTCCCACATTTTTTGATCTCTTCCCGGCCTAATCCCGGGCCAGGGCTTCAATCGGATCCAACCGCGCCGCATTCCGCGCCGGCACAAACCCGAACACAATCCCGATCAACGTCGAACACGCAAACGCCGTCACCACCGAGCCCAGGGAAAACACCATTTCCCACTCTTTCACAAACAACGAAAACAGATAGCCGATGGCGAATGACAGCGAGATGCCGATCATCCCGCCAATCAGGCAGACCATCACCGCTTCCACCAGGAACTGCTGGCGAATATCCGATTGCCGCGCGCCCACTGCCATGCGAATCCCGATTTCGCGGGTGCGTTCGGTCACCGACACCAGCATGATATTCATCACCCCGATACCGCCCACCAGCAACGAAATCACTGCAATCAACGACAGCAGCAACGCCAGGGAACGGCTGGTTTTCTGCACCGTCTGCATGATGCTGTCGAGGTTGTTGGTAAAGAAGTCCTTGGTGCCGTGACGTTGCAACATCAGCTTGGTGACGTTCTCTTCCACCACCTTGCTCGGCTGGCCGTCGTTGATGCGCACCGTGATGCTGTCCAGATGACGCTGGCCCAACAGCCGCCCCGCTGCCGTCTCGTACGGCACCCACACGTTCAACGCCTTGCTGGCGGCGAACATGTTTTTGTTGTCGGCCGTCACCCCGATCACGGTGCAGGGCAGGTTGCCCACCAGGATCACCTGGCCCAACGGATCCACGCCGGGCGCGAACAGCCGATGGCGCGCGTTGTGGTCGATCACCACCACCTGGGCCTGGCGCCGGGCGTCGCTTTCGCTGAAGGTAATTCCGGCTTCGAGCTTCAGGCCCTTGACCTGGAAATAGCGATCGCTGACCCCATTGACCTGGGCGTCCAGGTCGATATTGCCGTAACGCAGCAACAGGTTGCGCCCCACCACCGGCGTGGCGCTGTCGACGTAATACAGCTGGTTCAGCGCATCCACATCCGACGGCAACAACGTCTCGATGGCTGACGCACGGCTGTCACCAAAACTCTTGCCGGGAAAGATATCAATGGTGTTACTGCCAATGGCCTGGATGTCCTTGAGCACATAGCGCTTGGCGCCTTCGCCGATGGCCGAGATCGACACCACCGAGGTGATGCCGATGACAATGCCGAGCATGGTCAGCAAGGTGCGCATGCGATGGGAAATCAGCGCCACCCAGGCCATGTTGAAAGCCTCCTTGAACAGCCCGAGGCTCGCCACCAACTTGCGCGCACCGCTGCGCTTGGGCTCGATGGGCGCTTCGGTGGGCAGGTCGAGGCCGACACTCTGATTGGCGCGGTCACTGACGATCTCGCCATCGCGCACCTCAATGATCCGCTGGGCATTGGCCGCGACTTTCGGGTCATGGGTAACGATGATCACCGTGTGCCCGGCGGCGTGCAGCTCGGCCAGGATGCGCATCACCTCCTTGCCGCTGTGGGTGTCGAGGGCGCCGGTGGGTTCGTCGGCGAGGATCACTTCGCCGCCGTTCATCAAGGCCCGGGCGATACTCACGCGCTGTTGCTGGCCGCCGGACAGCTGGCTCGGGCGATGGGTCAAATGCCCCGACAACCCCAGGCGTGCCAGCAATTCCCCGGCGCGGCTGTGCCTGGCGGTTTCCGGCGTACCGGCATAAATCGCCGGCATTTCCACGTTGTGCAACGCGCTCAGGTGCGCGAGCAAGTGGTAACGCTGAAAGATAAAACCGAAGTAGTCGCGGCGCAGCTCGGCCAGTTGCTCATCCCCCAGGGTGCGGGTTTCGATGCCATTGATCTTGTAGCTGCCGGCGGTGGCGTAGTCGAGGCCACCGAGGATGTTCATCAGGGTGGATTTACCCGAACCCGAGGCCCCGGTAATCGCGACCATTTCCCCGGCGTGGATGGTCAGGTCGATGCCCTTGAGCGCAATGAATTCGCGGTCACCGGCCATGAAACTGCGCACGATGCCTTTAAGCTCCAGCAGTGGCTGACTCATCAATCAGCCCCCCGCCACGGCGGGCGATGGATCGCCGATCACCACCTTGTCGCCCTCGGCCAGGCCATCGAGGATCTGCACCTTGACGTTGTTGTTGATGCCGGTCTGCACCTGCCGCGTGTTGGCCTTGCCCTTGGCGTCCAGCACCCGCACCGGGAAACTGCCATCGGCATTGCGCGGGCCGAGTGCGGCCACCGGCACGGTCAGTGCGGCCTTGGCGGTGTCGAGCACGATGCGCACCTGGGCGGTCATGGCGATGCGCAGGCGGTGGTCGGGGTTGGGTACGTCGAACAGCGCATTGTAGAACACCGCGGTGTTTTGCTTGGGGGTGCCGGCGGTCTGGGTTTCGAGGAAATTCTGCGGGGCGGGTTCGGTGCCGCGCAATTTGGCGTAGTAGCGTTTGTCGGCCTCGCCGAGGATGGTGAAATACACCTGCTGGCCCGGACTGATGTGGATCACGTCCGCTTCGGAGACTTGGGCCTTGACGGTCATGGTGTCCAGGTCGGCGAGCTTGAGCAGCACCGGTGCCAGTTGGCTGGCGATCACGGTCTGGCCTTCCTGGGTGACGATGCCCACTACATCGCCGTCGATTGGCGCGACGATGCGGGTGTAGGCCAGGTTGATCTTGGCGGTGTCGATCTGGATGTGGGCGCTTTTGATCTGGGCGTCGAGGGACATCAGGTTGGCGCGCTGTACCTCGTAATTGGACTCGGCGGTTTCGAAGTCCTGGCGGGACACGGATTCGTCCTCCTGCAGGCCCTGATAGCGTTCGTAGACGGATTTGGTTTCCTTGAGTTGCGCCGCAGTAGCGCGGCGTTGGGCCTGGAGGTTTTCTTCGTCGACCTGGGCTTTGCGCAGGGTGTTCTGCAGGATCAACGGGTCGATTTCGGCCAGCCATTGGCCCTTCTTGACCTTGTCGCCGACCTTGACCTTCAGGGATTTGAGTTGGCCGGAAACCTGGGCGCCGACATCGACCTGCTTGACGCCTTCGAGCAGGCCGGTGGCCAGGACGGCGTTTTCGATGTCACTGCGTTCGGCGGTGGCGGTCAGGTATTGCGGCGCGTCTGCGGGGGCCTGCACGGTGTAGATGGTCAGGGCGGCGGCGATTGCCAGGGCCAGGGCCATTCCTGTTTTGCGAAGCTTTGACTTTTCCATAAGTGACCACAGAAGACGTTGAAGTTGGTCCGGCTTTTGGCTCGGAGTACATATCCGTTTTTTTGGTAACGGCTGATATTGGTTTCGCTCTTACAGCGGCTCACTTTTGAACAGCGCAAAAGTAAGCAAAACGCTCTTGCCCCACCACTCGGCACCTCGCCTAGGCTCGGTGTGCCCTCACTCCGGCTTTGG